>NZ_JBJDRL010000001.1:0-329727 GCF_044987475.1 Microbacterium sp. ZW CA_36 | reverse complement strand
GGAGGGGGTGCCGTCACCCGCGGCCGCGGCCGCGGCGTCGGCACCCCCTCCCGTCGAAGCCCCTCCGGTTCCCGCGGGACCGGTCACGCTGGAGCGCCTGCAGCAGGCCTGGCCGCAGGTGCTCGGTCAGCTCGAGAACGTCAGTCGCTCGTCGTGGATGCTCGCCTCCGGCGCTCGTACCGCTGCACTCGACGACGACGTGCTCACGCTCACCTTCTCGAGCCAGAGCGACGTCGCGAAGTTCAAGCAGCTCGCCGCCGGCAAGGGCCCGAGCGAAGACCTGCGCCAGGCGATCCTGGCCGTGCTCGGCATCCGTGTGAAGTACATCGCCCGTCATGACGCGGGCGGCGGTCCGGGTGGTCCGGCGCCATCCGGTCCGGCGAGTCCGTCGGCCTCCGGTCCCGGACGCGAGGCACCGCAGCGCCCGGTTGCTCCTGAGACACCTGCCGCTCCGCGAACGCCTGCGACGGCACCTGCCGCCCCCGCCGCAGCACGACCCTCGACCTCGTCAGGACCCCGTGCGTCGGCATCCGGTCCCACCCAGCGCGGCCCGGTCTCGGCGCCCCGCGCCTCGGCATCCGGGGCTGCGTCGACAGCGTCGGCTGCGGCCGCCCCCGTGACCGACTGGGCCGTCGCGGCGATCCCTTCCGACGACGACGCCCCGCCGCCCGACCCGGGCCCGGCGGCGCTGCCCACCGAGACGCCCGGCCAGTTCGCGGTCGACGACGAGCCCGAAGATGCGGCGACCTCGATGGCGCGCGTCGCAACCCTGGCGCCCCCGCGCGAGGGAGACGTTCTTCCGCGCACCGAGGTCGTCCCCTCGATCGAGCGCGACGACGACGAGCCCGAAGACGAGCCGGATGCCGTCGCCGACGTCCCGGTGCCGCCGACGGTCGCGCCGCCCCTGACTCCGGTGGTCACGACCCGCAACGGCGGCGTGCAGCGCTACGGCGAGGCGGTGGTGCGCCAGGTTCTCGGCGCCACCTTCGTGCGCGAGGAGCCCTACGAGCCGCCGACGAGGTTCAGCTAGCCCATGTACGACGGCATCGTCCAAGATCTCATCGACGAATTCGGCCGCCTGCCCGGGATCGGCCCGAAGTCGGCGCAGCGCATCGCCTTCCACATTCTGCAGACGCCCAACTTCGACGTGTCGCATCTCGCCGAGCTGCTCAGCGTCGTACGCGAGAGGGTGCGCTTCTGCGAGGTCTGCGGCAACGTCTCCGAGCAGGAGCGCTGCTCGATCTGCCGCGACCCCCGCCGCAACCTGACCCTCATCTGCGTCGTCGAAGACGCGAAGGACGTCGCCGCGATCGAGCGCACGCGGGAGTTCCGCGGGCTCTATCACGTGCTCGGCGGCGCGATCAGCCCGATCGCCGGCATCGGTCCGGACGACCTGCGCATCACCCAGCTGATGCAGCGGCTCGCCGACGGCACGGTGCAGGAGGTCATCCTCGCCACGAACCCGAATCTCGAGGGCGAGGCGACCGCCACCTACCTGAGCCGGCTGCTGCACACGCTCGAGATCTCGGTCACCCGTCTGGCGTCGGGCCTTCCCGTCGGAGGCGACCTGGAGTACGCCGACGAGGTCACGCTGGGCCGGGCGTTCGAGGGCCGACGCTCGGTCTGATCTCGACGGATGTCGGAACTCCGCCGTAGATTGGCGGTCGGCCGCCTCGCGCCGGGGTGCCGGTTCCCGGATGCTGAGTCCCGAGGCCTGCGCACCGATCCGTGCCGCGGCGGACGATCACTTGACGGAGAGACACCATATGAACTCCTCGCAGCGCTTCGACACGCGCGCGTGGCTGCTGTTCGCCGCGATGGCAGTGCTGTGGGGCATTCCCTATCTCTTCATCAGCATCGCCGTGGAGTCGTACTCTCCGGCTGCGGTGGTGGCGGGCCGCACGCTTCTCGGCGCCGTGCTGCTCCTGCCGTTCGCGATCCGGCAGAAGGCGCTGCGCCCCGCGTTCGCCAAGATCGGCTGGGTGCTGCTGTTCGGCGCCATCGAGATGGCGGGGCCCTTCCTGCTCCTCGGTCATGCCGAGCAGACGCTGCCGTCGGGGCTCACCGGTCTGCTCGTCGCGACCGTTCCGCTGTTCGCGGCGATCATCGCGTTCGGCGGAGGTGACCGTTCGGTTCTCAGCCCGGCGCGCAGCATCGGCCTCTTCATCGGCTTCGTCGGCGTCTTCGTGATCGTCGCAGGCCCCGGCCTCGCGGTCGAAGGCGGCGGCGGTCTCATCGCGGTCGGCGAGGTCCTGCTCGTCGCGCTGCTGTACGCGATCGCGCCGTTCGTCATCGCGACCAAGCTGCGCGACGTGCCCTCGCTCGGCTCCATCACCCTCGCGCTCCTCGCTGTCGGGATCTTCTACACGCCGATCGCGTTCCTGACGCAGCACCAGGTGCCGACCCTCGAGGGCACGCTGTCGCTCATCGCGCTGGCCGTCCTGTGCACGGCGGTGGCGTTCATCACGTTCTTCGCGCTGATCGCGCGCGTGGGCCCGGTGCGGGCGCCGCTGTTCACCTACGTCAACCCCGTCGTCGCGATCGTGCTCGGCACGCTCATCCTCGGCGAGCCGCTCACCCTCGGCCTGCTGATCGGAGTCCCGCTGGTGATCGCCGGGTGCTGGCTCGCCGCCACCGGCGGCACGGTGCGAGCTCGCAGGGCCACGGCCGACCTGCCGCCGATCGGCCCGAGCTGACCGCTGCCGGCGCGGCCGGCATCCTCCCCGCGTCAGCGGAGCACTTCGACGAGCACGATCCACGACACCAGCAGCGCCGCGACCACCGCGATGAGGGAGCCGGCCGCGAACCACAGCAGTCCGCCCGGCTGACCCGCCGCCAGCAGCGCGCCGCCGACGAAGTAGGCGAGCGGAGCGATGAAGCCGACCGCGGACTTGCCGGCGCGAAGCCGGTTGGCCGGATGCCGGTTCTCGAAGATCCGCCGTGCCGCCTGCACCTGAAAGACGCCGGCGCCGAGCGCGAGCACGATCATCGCGACCCCGTAGGGGAGCGCGCCGACCTCGGGGATGAGTCCGACCGCCGACCCGATGAGCGCGAGGACGAGACCGGAGATGCCCGCGGCGAGACGCGCCGTGAGAGAAGCCTCTTTGATGATGTCGCCGATGTTGACGCTCGCCGCGACGATGACGAGACCGGCCAGAGCCGCCGTCGCGCCGACCATCGCGACGTTGAACTCCGACCATGCCTCGATCTGCTCCATGCTCGGATGCTAGCGCCGAGACACATGGCCGGTGGCGCATGGGAGCGTCCGTAAGATGGAGCGTCGGGTGAAGTTCAGAAGCTCTGGTGCGGCATCCGTTCTCGCCCACCCCTGACATACGCGTGGAGTTCGATGTGGCGCTGATCGTCCAGAAGTACGGCGGATCGTCGGTCGCGGATGCCGAGAGCATCAAGCGCGTCGCGAAGCGCATCGTCGACACGCGCCGCGCCGGGCACGACGTCGTCGTCGCCGTGAGCGCGATGGGCGACACCACCGACGAGCTGCTCGATCTGGCGGGGCAGGTCGCGCCGATCCCCGCACCGCGCGAGCTCGACATGCTGCTCTCGAGCGGTGAGCGCATCTCGATGGCGCTGCTCGCCATGGCCATCCACTCGATGGGGTTCGAGGCCCGCTCGTTCACCGGCAGCCAGGCCGGCATGATCACGACCGCCGATCACGGCTCCGCGCGCATCGTCGACGTCACGCCGATCCGCCTGCGTGAGGCCCTCGACGAGGGCGCGATCGTCATCGTCGCCGGCTTCCAGGGGTTCAACCGCGACACACGCGACATCACGACGCTCGGCCGCGGGGGCTCCGACACCACCGCCGTCGCGCTGGCGGCGGCACTCCAGGCCGACGTCTGCGAGATCTACAGCGACGTCGACGGCATCTTCACCGCCGACCCCCGCGTCGTGCCGAAGGCGAAGAAGCTGACCGTCGTGTCGGCGGAGGAGATGCTCGAGCTCGCCGCCAACGGCGCGAAGGTGCTGTACATCCGCGCCGTCGAGTACGCGCGGCGCCACCGCGTGCTGATCCACGCCCGCTCCACGTTCAGCTCGGGCGTGGGGACCTATGTGCTCGGCCCGGGGATGAGCGTCCCCGAGGGCGAAAAGGGAGAAGAGATGGAAGAGCCGATCGTCGCCGGGGTCGCCACCGACCTGGGTCAGGCCAAGATCACCGTCATCGGCGTGCCCGACGTGCCGGGCAAGGCGGCCGAGATCTTCAAGGTCATCGCGAAGTCCGGGGCGAACGTCGACATGATCGTGCAGAACGTGTCGGCCGCCGCGACCGGCCGCACCGACATCTCGTTCACGCTCCCCAAGACCGATGCCGCGACGGCGCTGAAGGCCCTCGCCGGCGACCAGTCCGACATCGGCTTCGAGAACCTCGTCCACGACGACCAGATCGGCAAGCTCTCGGTCGTCGGCGCGGGCATGCGCACGCACTCGGGTGTATCGGCGACGCTGTTCGAGGCGCTCAGCGTCGCCGGCATCAACATCGAGATGATCTCGACGTCCGAGATCCGCATCTCGGTCGTGGTGCGCGGAGACGATCTGGCCGAGGCCGCGCGCGTCGTCCACACCGCCTACGGCCTGGACGGCGACATCGAGGCCACCGTCTACGCCGGCACCGGCCGCTGACCCCGACTCGCTCGGCGGCGGTCCCGCCTCATGCCACGAGATCAGGTGATGTCACCGGTGCAGGAGGATTCCTCGCGCAACGTCCTGTCCTCGTGAGATCACCTGACCCTGTGACGCCCGCCGCCCGCGGGCAGCAGCTGGCGCCGCGCCCGCCTCACGACGACACGCAGCCCTGGAGCAGCCCGTAACGGCGGACCTCGCCGCTGCGGCAGGGCGGTAGAATCGGGCAACCCCGCGCGTCCGACGGTGCCCGCGCGTCCGCTCCACGCTTGTGCCCACGCTGAGGAACACCATGACCCGCATCTCCGATTCAGGACTCTCCGTCGCCATCGTCGGCGCCACCGGCCAGGTCGGCGGCGCCATGATCGACATCCTCGAGGAGCGCGGGTTCCCGGTGCGCGAGATCCGCGCCTTCGCCACCGCACGCTCGGCCGGATCCGACATCATCTTCCAGGGCAAGGCCGTGACCGTGGAGGATGTCGCCACCGCCGAACTCGGCGGCATCGACATCGCCCTCTTTTCGGCCGGCGCCACGGGCAGCCGTGCGCACGCCCCGCGCTTCGCCGAGGCGGGAGCCGTCGTCATCGACAATTCCAGCGCATGGCGCATGGATCCCGACGTGCCGCTCGTCGTGAGCGAGGTCAACCCGCACGCGATCGCCGAGGCGCGCAAGGGCATCATCGCGAATCCCAACTGCACCACCATGGCCGCGATGCCGGCGCTGAAGGTGCTCGATAACGAGGCCGGTCTCGAGCGGCTCATCGTCAGCACGTACCAGGCCGTCAGCGGCTCGGGCCTCGCCGGGGTTCAGGAGCTGCTCGGCCAGGTCGAGGGCGTGCTCGCTCAGGGCGACGTCGAGCGGCTCGCCCGCGACGGCTCGGCGCTGGACTTCCCCCAGCCCGAGAAGTACATCGCTCCGATCGCCTTCGACGTCATCCCCTTCGCCGGGAACCTGGTCGACGACGGCCTCAACGAGACCGACGAGGAGAAGAAGCTCCGCAACGAGAGCCGCAAGATCCTCGAGCTGCCCGACCTCCGCGTCGCCGGCACCTGCGTGCGCGTGCCGGTCTTCACCGGCCACTCGCTCAGCATCAACGTGGAGTTCGCCCGCGACATCACGCCCGAGCGTGCGCGCGAGGTGCTCTCGAGCGCCCCCGGCGTGAAGCTCGAGGAGGTGCCGACGCCGCTGCAGGCTGCCGGCACCGACCCGGCATACGTCGGTCGCATCCGTGCCGACCAGTCCGCGCCGGAGGGCAAGGGGCTGGTGCTCTTCATCTCGAACGACAACCTGCGCAAGGGTGCGGCGCTCAACGCCGTGCAGATCGCGGAGCTCGTCGCTGCCAACCTGGGCGTCAGCGTCTGACCTTCCCTTCGACGACTCGAATGCGAGCGGATGCCGCGGCCGCGGCATCCGCTCGCTTGTCGTTTCGGCAAGAACCGCAGGACTTTCGGGGGAGGAGCCGGCGCCCGGTCAGGGGTGCTTTCCGGCGGAACTAGAATCATCTGGTGACCGAAACGCCCTCCGACGCCCTGCCCAGCCCTGACGACAGCGATCTCCCCACGGGGACGGTCGACGTTCTGCTGATCGGCGGCGGCATCATGAGTGCGACGCTCGGCACGCTGCTGCAGCAGCTGCAGCCCGACCTCAAGATCGCGGTCTTCGAGCGGCTGAGCGATGTCGCGCAGGAGAGCTCCAACCCCTGGAACAACGCCGGCACCGGCCACGCAGCGCTCTGCGAGCTGAACTACATGCCCGAGGGCAAGGACGGCACGGTCGATCCCGCCAAGGCGATCTCGATCAACGAGCAGTTCCAGCAGAGCCGTCAGCTGTGGTCGTCGCTCGTCGAGGCCGGCGTGCTCGACGCCCCGTCGACGTTCATCAACTCCACCCCGCACATGACCTTCGTGCGCGGTGAGAAGGACGTCGCCTACCTCAAGAAGCGCTACGAAGCGCTGAAGGACGAGCCGCTGTTCGCCGGCATCGAGTACAGCGAGGACTCCCGGGTCATCAACCAGTGGGCGCCGCTGCTCATGCAGAAGCGCCGCAAGGGCGAGCCGTTCGCGGCGACCCGGATGCCGGCGGGCACCGACGTCGACTTCGGTGCGCTGACCCACCAGCTCATCGACCGGCTCGCCGAGAACGGCGCGGACGTGCGCCTCAACACCGAAGTCCGTCGCCTGAAGCGCCTGCCCGACGGCTCGTGGCGCGTCAAGTACCGTCGCACCGTCGGTCGCACGCCCGGCGAGATCCGCGCGAAGTTCGTCTTCGTGGGCGCCGGCGGCTGGGCCCTGAAGCTGCTGCAACGGTCCGGCATCCCCGAGATCTCGGGCTACGGCGTGTTCCCGATCGGGGGGCAGTTCCTGAAGACCTCGAACCCGGCGGTCGTCGCCCAGCACAAGGCGAAGGTGTACTCGCAGGCGTCGGTGGGTGCCCCGCCGATGTCGGTGCCGCACCTCGACACGCGCGTCGTCGACGGCGAGGCGTCTCTTCTCTTCGGCCCGTTCGCGACGTTCAGCCCCAAATTCCTCAAGACCGGGTCGTGGTTCGACATCGTCGGCCAGGTGCGACCGGGCAACCTGGGTCCGATGCTCAAGGTCGCGTGGGACAACCCCAGCCTCATCACCTATCTCGTCGGTGAGCTGCTGAAGAACCACGCCAAGAAGGTCGACAGCCTCCGCGTCTTCATGCCGACCGCGAAGGACGAGGACTGGGAGATCATCCAGGCCGGCCAGCGCGCCCAGGTCATGAAGAAGGACCCGGAGAAGGGCGGCGTGCTGCAGTTCGGCACCGAGGTCGTCACCGGCGCCGACGGCACCATCGCGGGCCTTCTCGGTGCGTCACCGGGGGCGTCGACCGCGGTGTCGATCATGCTCGGTCTGCTGAAGACCTGCTTCCCCGACCGCATCGACGCGTGGGAGCCGCGTCTGCGCGAGCTCATCCCGACCTACGGCGACACCCTCAACGCTCGGCCCGAGGTCGCGCAGGAGCTGCTCGGCGAGACCGCGGAGACACTCGCCCTCACCGCCTAGCGCGCGTGGGGCAGTGGTCGCTGCATCCGTCGAGCCTCGACCGGAACGCCCGACCGTGGGAGCGCGAGTGCTCGCCCCCTAGGGTGGGGGCATGCGAGCACGGCTCACCTGGCGCGTCTGGGCGATCGCCGTCGCCCTGATCCTCGTCGTCGTGGTGGCCGGTGCCGTCGTTCTCGTCCGCGCGGCGGCGTCCGACGGTGGCGCCGGGGGAGTCGCCCTGCGATCGAGCGCCGGTGGCGCGGCGGCACTGCGGGTGGCGGCATCCGTCGACGACTTCGCCTACGACTCGTTCGAGGCCGATTACTGGCTCGGAAGGGATGCCGGCGGCCGGAGCCAGCTCTACACGACCGAGACGATCGTCGCCCGCTTCCCGGACTTCGACCAGAACAAGGGCATCGTCCGGTGGATCCCGCAGGCGGATTCGGGCATCGCGCACGACCCCGTGATCGTCAGTGTCACGGGTGCCGGCGGCGAACCGATCCCCTGGTGGACCGAGGAGGACGAGGAATTCGTCTATGTCCTGACCGGGGACGACACCTACGTGCAGGGGACGCAGACCTACGTCATCACCTACACGATGAGCGACGTCGTGCTGCGCTACGAAGACACCGACGCCGATGAGTTCTACTGGGACACCGTCGGCACCGACCACGCGCAGTCGTTCGGCGAGGTGCGTGCGCACGTGCACCTCCTGGGCGACGCGGCCGCAGGGCTGCAGCCTCACCGGGTCTCCTGCTACAGCGGACCCGCCGATTCCACCGAGCCCTGCGACATCCAGGCGGCGCCGCCGACCGCGCCTCCCGATGAGATCGCGGTGTGGGCTCTGGGGCATGGCATCACGGCAGTGGGGGAGCGGCAGCTCGCCTTCACCGCCGCCGAAGCAGGCGTCGGGCAAGACGAGAACGTCACCGTGGCGATCGGCTTCGAGCTGGGTACGTTCTCGGCGCCGACACCGCCACCGCCTCCGCCGTACCCCTGGTGGGAGTGGATCCTGCCCGTCCTGGGGCTTCTCGCCGGGTTCGGCGGACTGGTGTTCGTCCTCGCGATGAGGCGCTTCCTGCGCCGCAATCCCGATCGCTCGCCGGTCATCGTGCAGTACTCGCCACCGGTCGATGAGTCGCCGACGCTGTCGGCCGGTGTCCTCGGCGTGCCCGCGAAGGGGCTCGCCGCCCACGTCGTCGACCTCGCGGTGCGAGACAAGGTCGAGATCACGGCATCCGGCGATCGGTCCGACGCCGACGATTTCGACGTCATCCTGCGGGATGCGAACGGGCTCGAGCACGACGATCGACGCATCGTGATGACGCTGTTCGGAAGGGATGCCGCACCGGGCGACCGCGTGGACCTGGGGGTGTTCGCCAAGAAGCCGCCGGTCCGGGCGGTGACCTATGTGCGCCGCATCGAGGACGCGACGGTCGATCGCGGCTATCGCAGCAAGACCCCTGGCTGGGTCGGCGGGGTTCGCGGCCTGCTGCAGTTCGGCGGCCTGGCGGTCGCCGTGATGCTGACGTTCTTCCTGGACGCGGTGCCGTCGGTGCTGACGGATCTCGGCGCACTCGGCGGCTGGATCAATTTCCTCTCGATCGCGAGCGCGTTCGGCGCCTTCATCGTGCTGCCGTTCATCGGCCTCCCCAAGACGACGCTCACGTTCGCCGGCGGCACGCACAAGACGTACCTGGAGGGCATCCGCGCGTACCTGCGCCTGGCTGAGGAGGATCGCCTCCGGGCGGCGCAGACACCGCGGACCGCCGACCTCGTGTCGGGCGGACGCCGCGCCTACACCGACGCCCCGAACGCACCCGGGGCGGAGGTCGTCAACCTGTACGAGCGGCTCCTGCCGTACGCGGTGCTGTTCGGCATGCAGCGCGAGTGGGTCTCGGTGATCCGTGCTGCGCAGCCCGCCGAAACGCCCGTGGCACGCGTCGCCCTGTTCGACTCGGTCACGTCCGACTCGCTGTCGAATGCGTCCTCGTCCATCGGACGCCTCGCCGCCACACCCGTCTCGCGCGGAAGCTCCTCGAGCTCGTCCGGGTCGTCGTTCTCGAGCAGCTGGTCATCGTCGGGCGGTTCCTCCGGCGGCGGATTCTCGGGCGGCGGGGGAGGAGGTGGCGGCTTCGGCGGGCGGTGACGCCGCCACCGACTACGCTCGATCCGTGGCCAAGCTCTACTTCCGCTATGGGGCGATGAACTCCGGCAAGTCGACGTCGCTCCTGCAGGCCGCGTACAACTACGAGGAGCGCGGTCAGCATGTGCTGCTTGCCAAGCCCTTGATCGACACCAAGGGTGCCGACCAGATCGACAGCCGCCTCGGCGTCAAGCGCACGGTCGACTTCCTCGTCGGCCCCGACGACGACATCCGTGCCCTGTTCGCCGAGCACCGCGCGCGTGTGAGGGCGGATGCCGCGGCCACGCTGGTTCCGGAATCCGAGGAGCACGAGGTCGACGTCGCATGCTTCCTCATCGACGAGGCGCAGTTCCTCACCCGCGAGCAGGTGGACGACCTGCTGCGTATCGTCGTGTTCGACGGCGTCCCCGTGCTGGCCTACGGCATCCGCACCGACTTCCAGACGCAGGCGTTCCCCGGCTCGGCGCGGCTGCTGGAGCTGGCCCACAGCCTCGAAGAGCTCAAGACGATCTGCCGCTGCGGTCGTAAGGCGCTGTTCAACGCCCGCCTGGTCGGGGGCCGGTTCGTCTTCGACGGTGACCAGGTCGCCATCGACGAGCTCACTGCGGACCGCATCACGTACGAATCGCTGTGCGCCGAGGACTACCTGCGCGCGTCGGGCGGGCGCCTGGAGTGACCCCCGGGCGGGGGGCGCTCAGGCGGTCTCGGGCGCGCGTCCGCGGCGACGAGGGAGCGGCACCAGCATCGAGGTCGTTCGCTGGTAGTCCCGATACGCGGGGTATTTCGCGGCGGAGATCGACTCGGTGAAGATCGTCGAGCCGATGAAGAGGACCGTGAGCAGCGCGGGCCCGGCGATGGTCCAGTTGAGCCAGCCGCCGCCCTCGGCGACGAGAGCAACCGCACCGAGCGCGTAGAACGCCCACCACTGCGCCTGCTCGAAGAAGAAGTTCGGGTGCCGGCTGTAGGCGAACAGGCCGGTGGTGAGGAAGGGCGGCTCGAGCGTGCCGCCGGCCGCCTTCTTCGCCTGGTGGAAGTTCCATTGCTGCTGGTCGGCCACGGTCTCGCCCACCAGGAGCGCCGCGAAGACCACTGCGAATGCGGCATCCCACCCGTTGAAAGGCGCTGGATGCTGCCAGGCGATGAGGGCCGGCAGCGTGATGAGCACCAACAGGGCGCTCTGGAACCCGACGATGAAGAGCAGGTTGAACACCTGGAACTGCCACCGCTTCATCCGCCCGCGCAGGACCGCCCAGCGGTAGTCCTCCATGCCGGTGTAGCCGCCCTTGCGCGCGAAGTTGAAGGTCAGCCGCACACCCCAGGCGGTCACCAGCACCGCCATCACGACCAAGCGCGTGGCGTCGGCTCCGGCGGCGAGGGCGGCACCGGCGAAGATCCACACGTAGATCACCGGGACGATCGACCAGATCCGGTCGATCCACGACGTCTCGTTCGTGATGAGCGAGGTGATCCAGCAGAACGCGGCAGCGACGCCCGCGACGATGAGGACGAGGGGGAGGGGATCCATGCGGTCAGAGTATCGCTCCCGGGCGACATCGCGCGTCACACGGGTTGTCTGTGGTCGGACCACACGTTATCGTGGTCTGACCACACCGTGCTCTTCATCGAGGAGGGCAGGCGGATCCGACATCGACGAGGAGATCCGTGGCAGGGACCCCCACTTCCCCGGCGATCGCACCGGCGCGCGCCTGGCGTGTCGTGCTCGAGAGGATCGAGACCGACCTGCTCGACGGCACGCTGCGCCCGGGCGATCGGCTCGCCCCCGAGCGCGAGCTCGCCGCCACCCTCGGGGTCGGTCGGTCCAGCGTGCGCGAGGCGCTGCGCGTGCTCGAAGTGATGGGCCTGATCCGCACCGGCACCGGCTCGGGGCCGACGTCCGGCGCCATCATCATCGCGACACCCGAGGGCGGCATGTCGGCCCTGCTGCGGCTGCAGGTCGCCGCGCAGGGCTTCCCCTTCGACGACGTCGTCGCGACCCGTCTCGTGCTCGAATCCGCCGTCGTGGACGCGGTCGCGACCGACCCGGCGCTGTCCACGGCGCGCGCCCGTGACGTCCTAGACGCGATGGACGCCGTCGACCTCACCGCACCGGAGTTCCTCGCGCTCGACGCGCAGCTGCACCTCGCCCTGGCCGAGGCGTCGGGCAACGTCGTGATCGCCGCCATGATGGCGGGCCTGCGCACGGCGATCGAGTCGTACGTGCAGGCGGGCGCCGCCGGCATCGCGCAATGGGATGCCGCGGCCGACCGCCTCCGCCGTGAGCACCACGCGATCCTCGACGCCGTCGACGCGGGCGATGCGGTCCGCGCCCGAACCCTCGTCCACGACCACATCGTCGGCTACTACGCCTCGGCGGGCCTCGCGCGCGCCGCCGCCACCGACCCCGTCCCCGGATCCGCTGCGACGGGTCCGACCTCCTGAAAGGCAACCCCATGGTCCAGCGCCAGCTCCCCAAGCCTGCTGAGCTGCTCGAGCTCATGCAGTTCAAGAAGCCCGAACTCGACGGCCGCAAGCGCCGGCTCGAGGCGGCGCTCACGATCCACGACCTGCGGACGATCGCGAAGCGTCGCACGCCCAAGGCGGCCTTCGACTACACCGACGGCGCCGCCGAGGGCGAGTTCTCGCTCGCGCGTGCGCGCCAGGCGTTCGAAGACGTCGAGTTCCACCCCGACATCCTGCGACCGGCCGAGCACGTCGACATGTCCACCGAGATCCTCGGGGGTCCGTCGGCGCTGCCCTTCGGCATCGCGCCGACCGGCTTCACGCGCCTCATGCAGACCGAGGGTGAGACCGCCGGCGCGGGTGCAGCCGGGGCCGCAGGAATCCCGTTCACGCTCTCGACGCTCGGCACCACGTCGATCGAGGACGTGAAGAAGGCCAACCCGCACGGGCGCAACTGGTTCCAGCTGTATGTCATGCGCGACCGCGAGATCTCGTACAACCTGGCGCGCCGCGCGGCGGCCGCCGGCTTCGACACGCTGCAGTTCACCGTCGACACGCCCGTCGCGGGCGCGCGCCTGCGCGACAAGCGCAACGGCTTCTCGATCCCGCCGCAGCTGACGCTGGGCACGATCATCAACGCCATCCCGCGGCCGTGGTGGTGGTACGACTTCCTCACCACGCCGAAGCTCGAGTTCGCCTCGCTCTCGACCACCGGCGGCACGGTGGGCGAGCTGCTGAACTCGGCGATGGACCCGACGATCAGCTACGACGACCTCGCGATCATCCGCGACATCTGGCCGGGCAAGATCGTGGTCAAGGGCGTGCAGAACGTCGCGGACTCGAAGCGGCTCATCGATGCCGGCGTCGACGGCATCATCCTCTCGAACCACGGCGGGCGCCAGCTCGACCGCGCGCCGATCCCCTTCCGGCTCCTGCCCGAGGTGGTGCGCGAGGTCGGCAAGGATGCGACCGTCATGGTCGACACGGGCATCATGAACGGCGCCGACATCGTCGCCTCGATCGCGCTCGGTGCGAAGTTCACCCTCATCGGCCGCGCGTACCTCTACGGCCTCATGGCGGGTGGCCGCCAGGGCGTCGACCGCACGATCGCCATTCTCCGCAGCGAGATCGAGCGCACCATGAAGCTGCTCGGCGTCTCCACCCTCGCCGAGCTGGAGCCGCGCCACGTCACCCAGCTGACGCGCCTGATGCCGCTTGCGGGCGCGCCGGCTGAGGCTGTCGGCGGCGGGGCACCGCGCGTGCGTGTCGCGTCCGGCGCGGCAGCGCGGGCTCCGAGGACGACGGCGAACGGCAAGACGGATGCTGCGGCATCCCGTCCGGCGAAGACCACGGCGTCGAAGGGCACCACGTCGCGCCCCCAGGGCTGATCCGTTCGACGCTTCGCTCGCTCAACGCCCGCACCGGTCTCGTCGGGCGTTGAGCGAGCGAGGAACGAGCGAGACGAAACGCCCGGGGCTCGGCACAGTCGCGAAGCTCGGGGCGTTTCGTCTCGGTCGCTGGCGCTCCCTCGCTCAACGACCGGGGGGCTCTGCGTCGCATGCTCGACGGTCCGAGGGAGCGGGTCGTCGCAGTCCGGTCGTTAAGCGAGCGACGGCTGAGCCAGGATTCCGGTCGTTGAGCGAGCGAGGAACGAGCGAGACGAAACGCGTGGGGCTCACGCCGGCCCCCGGCAAACGCGTCAGACGCGGACGGGAAGCGTGGGGATGAGCTCTTCGAGGTAGTCGGCGGTGTCTTCCCAGCCCTCGACCGCGTGGCAGCGCACGCCGATCGCGAGGACGGGGTAGTCGTTGCCGTCCGGGTCGAGGCGGTCGCCGACGAAGAGCATGTCGTCGAGTGCGATGCCGGTCTGCTCGGCGAGTCGGCGCATGCCGTAGGCCTTGTCGATGCCCTGCTCGGTGATGTCGACAGACGTCGAGCCGCCCGAGCGCACCTCGAGGTCGGGCAGCAGGGCAGCCACCGCGGCACGCAGGGCGTTCTTCTTCTCGCCGGTCGGGTCCCACGCGGTCTTGGCGGAGACGGGAGCCTGCTGGCCGAGCGCCGAGAAGGTGATCTGCGAGCCGCGGTCCTCGAGGATGTCGCCCCACGTCTCGGATTCCCAGAGCCCGAGGCGACGCGCCTCACCCTCGACGGCAGCGAGTGCCCGCGACTTCTGATCGTCGGTGAGCGAGCGCTTGTAGACCGTGACGACCTCGTCCTCGGTCAGGCGGTAGTACTGGGTGCCGCAGGTCGGCAGCAGGTGCAGTCGAGCGAGCGCGGCAGGGGACGCCTCCGGAAGCCGGTCGACGACCTGCGTCGTGAACTGACCGAGCTGACCACCGGAGATGATCGCCACCTCGACGCGCTCGGCCAGCGCGATGAGCAGCCCGCCGATGCGCTCGTCGATCTGGCTCTTGGAGGGTGCGAGGGTGTCGTCGAGGTCGAAGGCGACGAGAAGGGGCGGGATGCTGTCCGTCACGGTGTCCGTCCTTTCATGCCAGAGGCTCCGCCTCGCGGCGGAGCCTCTTCGCTGTCGGGGTGACAGGATTTGAACCTGCGGCCTCTTCGTCCCGAACGAAGCGCGCTACCAAGCTGCGCCACACCCCGTCGACAACCCCATGAGTCTACCTGATCGTGAGCCGTGCTCCGAACCGAGGGCGTCGGGACGCGACGATCGCGACGCCGATGCTGACCAGGCCGATGGCGATCGCCGGGGCGTGCGGACGGCACTGACATCGAGCCCGGTCGCGGCGAGCGCGGCCGGCGGAGGACTCGGAGCGACGTCGGCAGCGGCGGGGCCAGGCGTCGTCACAGCGGGCGTCGGGGCGGGCGTCGGCTCCACCGCAGGCGGCGCGACGACGGCGACCTGCGACGGTTCGCCGAAACGCTCGGTCCACACGAATTCCGGTCCGGTGTGGGCCGCCACCGCGGCGATCTGGTCGGCACCGCTCACGCTCCACACCGCTGTGTAGAAGCCGGGGGCCGTCATCTCCCACGGTGATGTGACGGTGTACGCCGCTGTCGGACCGAGGACGGGATCGGTCGTGACCTGCAGAGTTCCTGCGGCCGTCGCATCTTCGGGAACCTCCGAGTTCGGAGCCGGCTCAGCATCGGTGCGGTAGACGACCGCACGGGCGGTCACGGGCAGATATGAGCCGTCCCCGGAACGGGGCCACGATCCGTCCTCTGCAGCGAACGTGACCTGGTCGATGTACGGACCTGGAGCCGTCTCCCGCGCCGGCACCTGTGTCGCGATGGACGGCGAGAACGGGGGGACGCGCGGGGCGGCATCGGCTCCCGCGATGTCGAACGGCACAGCGCCGGCGGGACCGGCGGTCTGCTGGCCGCCCGGCGTGGTGTAGTGGCGCACTGCGGCGGGCGGGCCCGCGGTCAAGCGGCCTGTGCCGCTGACGGTGTACGCGCGGCCCGGCTCAGGCTGGACCGTGCGGATGGCGTAGGTCGTGCCCGCCGTTGCGCCCTCCAGCGTGGGTGTACCCGTCGTGGCGAAGACGGCGTTCACAAGGGTCACGGTCCCGGTCGCGGCGCTCGTGGCGTCGACGCGCACCGTGCCGGTCCGGTGGTCTGCGGGGTCGGTCGAGAACGCCAGACTTCCGCTCGCGTCGACCGCGTTCTGCGCCGCGCGGACGGCCTCGTCGTAGTAGGCGACAGCCCGCTCCTGGACGGCCAGGTCATGCTGCGGCGCGAGTGCAGACATCGTCCAGTGGATCGCGCCGGCAAGCGAGTCGCCCCGGTATCCGAACGCGTGGAGCGTCTCCTCGCGGTTCGCGATCGCTTTGACGGCCCACGCCACCGCGGCAGCCTGGACGGGATCATCGGTCTGCCCGTAGGCGGACACCAGGAGATTGATCCCGGCGAGCTGCTGCGACGACAGCCCGGCGGCCGATCCACTGATGCCGTGGTCGCTGCTCGGCCCGGTGGGAGCAGGCGCACCCGGGGTGATGCAGTACGTATGCACGCCGTCGATCAGCATCGAGCCATGCCATCCGTAGGCCGAGATCGGTGCCCACGTGCCGAATCCGGTACCGCGCTCGGCGGCGTCGGCGCGCGGCGGTGCTGCGACGTCTATGACGAAGAGCACCGCCAGGACGACGATGACGAGGATATAGGCGGGCAGAGGGAGAGTGCGCGATCGAAGCAAACGCACGAGGCGGGAGGGGCGACGCGGTGTCAGGGGGAAGGACGGAGGTTCTGTTCTCGGCACATTGCGAGACTGCCCGCCCCGTGTGTTCCCTGGGCCACCGTCGCGCCGATCTGTGGACCAAGCGCGCGAAGCCCCGCTTGGGGAGGAGTCGAGCGCTACGCCTGAGCCACGAGGGTCAGAAGCGATGCCTCGGGCCGGCACGCGAAGCGCACGGGTGCGTAGATCGAGTGTCCGAGACCCGCGCTGACGTTCAACGGCACCGTGCGCCCGCCGTGCGTCCACGAGCTGAGTCCGCGCGCCTGCTTCAGTGGGATGTCGCAGTTCGCGACAAGAGCGCCGAAGCCGGGGATGCGCACCTGACCGCCGTGCGTGTGGCCGGCGAAGACGGCGTCGGCGCCAAGGTCGACGAAGTCGTCGAGCACGCGCCGGTAGGGGGCGTGCGTCACACCGAGCGTGAGGTCGGCGGACTCCTGGCTGCGCAGCGCCGACAGCGGGCCGGGGAGGGCGTCGAGCTTGTCCCACTCGCGGTGGGCGTCGCTGACGCCGAACGCCGCGATACGGCGGCCCGCGGCATCCATCGTTCCGACGCGGTTGTTGAGGTCGAGCCAGCCGAGCTCGTCGGTGAGGTACTCGTCGAGCGCCTGGGTGTCGAGCGGCTCGGACGTGTGCTTGACCTTCGACGGCCCGGTGAAGTACTTCAGGGGGTTGCGGGGGGAGGGAGCAGCGTGGTCGTTCGAGCCGTGGACGAAGACGCCCGGGATGCCGCGCAGCGGGTCGAAGGCCGCGCGCAGACCGCGAAGGCCGTCGACGTGACCCATGTTGTCGCCGGTGTTCACGACGAGGTCGGGCTCGAGCTCGGCGAGGGCCGCGATCCACTCCTGCTTGCGATGCTGCCACGGCGCCATGTGCGCGTCGGAGAGATGGAGGACCCTGATCGGCGCGGAACCGGCGGGAAGCATCGGAACGTCATGGAAGCGGACCGTGAACAGGTAGCGCTCGATGCCGACGCCCCAGATCGCGGCGCCCGCGCCGACCGCCCCCACCGTGCCGAGCACGGTGAGGGCGGTGCGAGTTGCTGCAGGCGGCACTAGTCGTCGTCACCGCCGCCGGGCCCGCGGCCCCCGCCGCCGCAGACTGCGGCCGTGTAGTCGACGGCGATCGACGTGTTGCGGTTCACGACGCTGCCGGCGGACGGGTTGGTCGCGCCCGCTCTCGTCTGAGCGCCCAGTGCGGCGTCGGCCGTACAGCTGCCGTCGCTCACGTTGCCGAAGCCCGCGCTGCGCAACGCCTTCTTGGCGTCCTCGAGCGTGCTCCCCGACACGTTGGGGATCGTGAGACCCTCTCCGTTGCTGGGGTTGATGGTGACGGTGCTGCCGCCCGCGACCTTGCCTGCGCCCGGGTTCTGAGCGCCTACGACACCCGCGGGCTGGTCGGAGTCCACCGGGTCGCCGACGCTCACGCTGAAGCCGGCGTCCTCGAGCGTCTTGGTCGCCTGCTCGATGGTCTGGCCGACGACGTTGGGGAGGTCGGTCAGCACCTGCTTGGTCAGCTCGGAATCCGGGCCTGCGAACCTGTCGCCGCCATAGGCTGCGTTCGCCGCCGCCTGCACGTCTCGCGTGATGCGGTACCGGATATCAGACAGGCGGACGCCGTTGTACGAGGTCTTGAAAATGTCGCCGCCGCCCTGGACGTTGCCTGCCCACGTCGCCGTCGCGACCTTCGTGCTCGACTCGATGAGCCACGACTGGATCTCTTCGTGCGTGCCGGTCTTTCCGATGAGAGGCGTGCCGTCGCGCGGGTTGCCCTGGTTTCCGGTGCCACCGTTCATCACGCCCTGAAGGGCATAGGCCGCCGTCGCCGCAACACGGGGCTCGAGAACCTGGTTGCACGTCCGTTCGGGCTTCGGCAGGTCGTTGCCATCGGAGTCGGTGATCCGGTCGATCACCTGCGGCTGGCAGTAGATGCCATTGTTGGCGACCGTCGCATACGCCTCGGCCATCGCGAGGGGCGAGACGTTCGCGGTGCCGATCACCGAGTTGAGGTTCTCCATCTTGATGGGATCGCCGTTGCCCTGCGTGACGCCCATCTTCGTGGCGACGTTTGCGATGTCGCAGAGGTCGAGCTTCTCCGCCATGGCGAAGTAGCCGGTGTTCAGCGAAGACGCGGTGAACTGCATCGGCGTGCCGACGCGGCCTCGATCTCCGGCGAAGTTCCCTGTGGGCTTGGTCGCCGTGTTCGTCCACGTCTCGCCGCAGACGGTCAGCTTCTTGAACAGGCGGAGCGTGCCGTTGAGCGTCTCGTTCACGGACTTGCCCTTCTCGAGCCAGTCGAGGAGTGTGAAGAGCTTGAACGTCGACCCGGCGTTGAAGCCGGTCGAGTTGCCGAACTGCAGATCGCCGGCGTAGACCTGCGCCGAGTAATTCAAGTCGGGCGCGACGGAGGCGTCCTCACTGAACTTGGTGTTCTGCGCCATCGCGAGGATTCGGCCGGTGCCGGCCTCAACGCTCACGGTGGTGGAACCGAAACGACCGGGCGAGGGAACAGTCGTGCCCTGGCGCATCTCGATCGAGGACGGCGCGTAAGTGGCCATAGCCTGCTCGGCGGGGGCCTGGACGCGCGGGTCGAGCGTCGTGTAGACGTTGAGGCCACCACGCTGGAGCGTTTCCTGGCGGTCCTCGGCGGTCTCGCCGAAAGCCGGGTCATTGAGGATGACGTACTTGACGTACTGGCAGAAGTAGGCGGCGCCGCCGGCGTTGGCGCAGCCGGTCTTGGGCGGGTTGATGGCCGGCGTGATCGGCCAGACCGCGGCCTCGACGTACTGCTCGCGCGTGATCTTGCCGTCGTCGAGCATGCGGCTCAGCACGTACAGCTGGCGGACCTTCGTGGAGGTGTAGCCGTCGGCCGCGGCGAGCTTCTGCTCCTCCGTGATCTCACCCGAGGCAACGAGGTCGTCGAGCACGGTGAGGTTCGCGCCTTCGTCGATGACCCCGTCCGGCGCCTTGTTGAACGTCGCGCCGTCGGCGCCGAAGATCGAACCGCCCGTCCTATCGATGCGGTAGTTGTTGGGGTTCTGCACCATGCCGGCCAGCGTTGCCGCCTGCGCCACGGTGAGGTTCGCGGCGCTGGTGGTGAAGTAGTAGCGCGCGGCGGCCTCGATGCCGTAAGTGATGCCGCCGAAGTTGGCGATGTTGAGATAGCCGAGAAGGATGTCGTTCTTCGAGTACTTCTGCTCGAGGGCGATCGCGTAGCGCATCTCCTGCAGCTTGCGCGTGTAGCCCTCGGAGCCCTCTGCGGTCGTCGCATCGGTCCAGCAGTTGAGGAGCGCCTGGTCGCGACTGACCTTGACCACCGCCGCACCGTTCTCGTCGAGGACCGGCTCGCCGGCCTCGTCGGTCTCGTACTCCGTCTCGGCGTTCTGCTCGCACTTCTGGATCAGCACGTTCTTCACGTACTGCTGGCTGATCGACGAGCCGCCCTGCGTCTCCGAGGCGCCTCCCGCGTTGGACAGCAGAGCGCGTGTCGTGCCGATGAGGTCGATGCCGCCGTGCTGGTAGTAGCGCGGGTCCTCACTGGACAGGAGCGCGTCGTACATGACGGGGTTGATCTGGTCGAAGGACACCGGGGTGCGGTCCTGCTCGAGGAACTGCGTCATCAGGCTCGGCTGACCCGTGGCGGGATCGGTGTAGTAGAAGTTGCTCGGCAGCATGAGCTTGTCGATCTCGAGCGAGCTCGGCAGATTGTCGAACATCGTGATCGCGCGCTCGGCCGCAGTGCTCGTGATGGCGACCGCGGGGGTGATCGTCGCTGCGATGAGGACACCGGCTGCGGCGCTGAGGCCCACGAGCCCGGCGAGTCCGCCGAGCACACCTGTGGCCGTGCGTTTGGTATCAGGCATAGGCTTGATCGTAGGGGAGATACCTGGGCGATTCCCTCAGAGACGTGCGCCCGCTGAGGTGTTTCCCAGCCTTCACCTGCCGTCCTTTCCGCATATCCGAGGAGTCGCGATGACGACGTGGGAGTACCTCACCACGCCCCTTCTGATCCACAACACCGCCGCGATCCTCAACAACTGGGGCAAGCAGGGCTGGGAGCTCGTCCAGGTCGTCCCAGGTCCCGAGGGCGGTCTCGTCGCCTACCTGAAGCGCCCTGTCGGCGGGGGACAGCAGAATGCGGGGCTGGATGCCGCAGCCCAGGCCGCCCAGCAGTTCGAGGGGGCGTGACCATGACCGTCAGCGACCGTCTCGCCGAACTCGGCATCGCCCTTCCCGACGTCGTCCCGCCCGTCGCCGCGTACGTGCCCGCCAAGGCGCACGGCGACCTCGTCTACACCGCCGGCCAGCTGCCGATGGTCTCGGGCGCGCTGCCCGCGGTCGGCAAGGTGGGCGAGGGCGAAGGGCTCGTCCCCGCGGCCGACGCCAAGGGATACGCCCGCCAGAGCGCCCTCAACGCCATCGCCGCCGCGGCGGCCGCCGTCGGCGGGGTCGACCGCCTCACCGGCGTGGTCAAGGTCACCGGCTTCGTCGCATCCGTTCCCGAGTTCACCGGCCAGCCGGGCGTGATCAACGGCGCCAGCGAGGTCCTCGGTGAGGTCTTCGGCGACGTGGGAAGGCACGCGCGATCGGCGGTCGGCGTCCCCGTGCTGCCGCTCGACGCCCCCGTCGAGGTCGAGGTCGTCTTCTCGTACGCCTGACACCAAACGACAGAGCGGATGCCGCAGCCCTGGGCTGCGGCATCCGCTCTTCTCGTTCGCCCGATGTCGGTCGTTGAGCGAGTGAGGAACCAGCGAGACGAAACGCCCCGGACTCTCCGCACTGTCCCGGGGCGTGTCGTCTGCGGGCGCTAGAGCGCCCTTCGCTCAACGACCGGGGTCTTACCTCACCTGGGCCGAGATCACCGACATGACCGCCGTGTCGGCCAGGGTCGTCGTGTCGCCGACCTCGCGGCCCTCGGCGACATCGCGCAGCAGGCGACGCATGATCTTGCCGGAGCGGGTCTTGGGCAGCTCGCCCACGATGTAGACGTCGCGAGGACGCGCGATCGGTCCGATCTGCTCGCCGACCCACAGGCGCAGGCTCTGCGCGAGGCCGTCGGGGGCGTGGGCGGACAGGTACGACTGCTTGATGATGACGAACGCCACGACCGCCTGGCCCGTCGTCTCATCGGACGCGCCCACGACGGCAGCCTCGGCGACGGCTTCATTGCCGACCAGCGCCGACTCGATCTCGGTGGTCGACAGGCGGTGGCCGGACACGTTCATGACGTCGTCCACGCGGCCGAGCAGCCAGACGTCGCCGTCGTCGTCGAGTCGCGCGCCGTCGCCGGCGAAGTAGTAGCCCTGCGTCTGGAACTTCTCCCAGTACGTCTCGACGAAGCGGTCGGGGTCGCCCCAGATGCCGCGCAGCATCGACGGCCACGGCTCGGTGACCACGAGGAGCCCGCCGTTGCCGTTGCCCACATGGGTGCCGTCCTCGTCGACGACGTCGATCGAGATGCCGGGCAGGGGGACCTGCGCCGAGCCGGGCTTCGTCTCGGTGACGCCGGGCAGCGCCGACACCATGATCGACCCGGTCTCGGTCTGCCACCATGTGTCGACGATCGGCGCGGTCTTGCCGCCGATGATCTTGCGGTACCACATCCACGCCTCGGGGTTGATGGGCTCGCCCACTGATCCGAGCAGCCGCAGCGACGACAGGTCGAACTGCTTGGGGATCGCCCGCCCGAGCTTCATGAAGGAGCGGATCGCCGTGGGCGCGGTGTAGAGCACGGTGACCCCGTACTTCTGCACGATCTCCCACCATCGGCCCGGGTGCGGGGTGTCGGGCGTTCCCTCGTAGAGCACCTGGGTCGCACCGTTCGCGAGCGGACCGTAGGTGACATAGGAATGGCCGGTCACCCAGCCGATGTCGGCGGTGCACCAGTACACGTCGGTCTCGGGGTGGATGTCGTGGACGACCTTGTTGGTGAAGGCCGACTGCGTGAGGTAGCCGCCGGAGGTGTGGAGGATCCCCTTCGGCTTCCCGGTCGTGCCCGACGTATAGAGGATGAACAGCGGGTTCTCTGCAGGGAAGGCCTGTGCCTCGTGCTCGCCGGACGCGGCCGGGATGACATCGTGCCACCACAGGTCGCGACCGTCGGTCCAGTCGACCTCGTTGTCGCCGCGCTTGACGACGAGAACGTGCTCGACGGTCTCCTGCTCGCCGGTTCCGCGATCGCCCAGGGCGAGGTCGACGGCGGGCTTGAGCGGGGAGACCTTGCCCTTGCGGTAGCCGCCGTCGGCGGTGATGACGAGCTTGGCTCCGGCGTCGTCGATGCGGGACCGCAGGCTGTCGGCAGAGAAGCCGCCGAAGACGACCGAGTGGATGGCGCCGATGCGGGCGACCGCCAGCATCGAGGCGACCGCCTCGGGGATCATCGGCAGGTAGATCGCGACGCGGTCGCCCTGGCCGATGCCGAGCCCCTCGAGCACGTTCGCGAGGCGCTTGACCTCGTCGGTGAGCTCCGCGTACGTGACGCGACGCTCGTCGCCGGGCTCGCCCTCCCAGAGCAGCGCGACGCGATCGCCGTTGCCTGCCTCGAGGTGACGGTCGAGGCAGTTGTAGGCGACGTTGAGCTCCCCGTCGGCGAACCACTTCGCGAACGGCGGATTCGACCAGTCCAGGACCTCGGTGAAGGGCGTGTGCCAGTGGAGGTCGCGCGCCTTGTCGGCCCAGAATCCGAGCCGGTCGGTCTTCGCCTGCTCGTAGAGCTCGGCCGTCGCGACCGCGTTCTCGGCGAACTGGGTCGTGGGTGCGAAGTGCCGCTTCTCGGTGAGCAGGTGGTCGATCTGGCTGCTGCCGGACTGCGTGACAGGTGACTGTTCGCTCATGGGAGCGCGCTCCTTTGCGGGCTGAGGTGGACGCCGAGGGGTGTCGGCGAGTCTGCCAGGAAATGTACCCAGAGGCGCCGGAGGCGACTACCCCCGATAGTAGGTGGCGAGGTGATGTTGGACTCGGACCGATATATCAGTGAGAATCCTCTCCTTTTCGTTTTGTCAGGCCTCCTACCTCGCATATGCTGACCGTTGGCCGAACTTCGATTCTGGCATTGCGGCGCCCGACGTCACCCCCCGAATTCGGGCCCGCGCTTGGCGGCATCCCATTCCCCCCATGGGATGCCGCCTCTAATTTTTGGGAGCGGTCCCGCTCCACCTGTCACCGGTTCCTCCCCAACCGCTGATGGGCGTGAGTCATCCACGGATCGCTCGGTTCGCCGTCAGACGACGGTCGGTCGCTCATAGCGTCGGGGCATGTCCGCTCCCTTCGTCGCCCGCCCCCGCTCCGGGGTCGCCCCTGCGTCGGCGGTGAACGACGGATGGGATGCCGGCACCCGCTCCGCCCGGGAGGGTGCTGACGCGGCAGCCGTGGGGGTTCGGCGTCCGGTGGCGGTGGCGAAGAGCGCGGCTGCCGAGCGGGGAACGGTCCAGCACGCGGTGGCTGATCGCGCGTCGCGCGCCCCCACACCTGTCGAACGCGCCGGCGCAGCACTCGCAGGGCGGTCAGCGCGTGGTGCCTGGGTGCCGGAGCGCGGCGCTGCCGCGGACGACACGGCACTCGCGGGCGTGCTCCGCGATGGCGGCTCGGAGACGCCGCCCCCGCGCGGCGATGGACTGCGCGATCGCCGCGAGGCGCCGCCTCCCGCGCGGAGAACCGCCGAAGAGCGGCCCGCGGTGCTCGCGCCCTTCGCGGCGTACCTCGACGAACCCGACGTCACGGACCTCTTCGTCAACGGCGGCGCGGGACTCTTCGTCGACCGCGGTGCGGGGGTCGTCGCGGCACGCGAGTGGCGGGCCACAGAAGAAGAAGTACGCGATCTCGCCGTCGCAATCATCGGTGCGGGCGGGCGGCACATCGATGACGCGACGCCGTGCGTCGACGTGCGGTTCGAGGGAGGCATACGCGTGCACGCCGTGCTGCCGCCGATCGCACCGGAGGGGACAGTGCTCTCGATCCGCGTGCCGCGTCTGGAGGTCGCGACGCTCGACGACCTGCAGCGCACGGGCATGTTCGACGAACGCATGCGGCGCCGGCTCGGCGAGGCGATCGCGGGGCGCGCGAATCTCCTGGTCTCCGGCGCGGCCGGCGCCGGGAAGACCACCCTGCTCGCCGCACTGCTCGCCGAGGCTCCCGACCATGAGCGGATCGTGACCATCGAGGATGTCGCAGAGCTGCGGATCGCGCACCCGCATCACGTCCGGCTGGAGGCGCGCCAGCCCAACATCGAGGGCGCCGGTGGCATCGGCCTGGCGCGACTGGTGCGCGAAGCCCTCCGCATGCGCCCTGACCGGCTCGTGGTCGGCGAGTGCCGCGGCGACGAGGTGCGCGAGCTGCTGTCGGCGCTCAACACCGGTCACGACGGCGGCGCCGGGACGGTGCACGCGAACAGCCTGCAGGACGTGCCCGTCCGGCTCGAGGCGCTCGGCGCCCTCGCGGGGCTCGACGATCATGCCCTGGCACGCCAGGCGGCCAGCGCGATCGGGCTGGTGCTGCACGTCGAGAGGGGCGCGGACGGAGCGCGGCGCATCGTCGCGGCCGGGCGGCCGGTGATGGACGGCGACGGTCGCCTCGCCATCGAGGAGGCGCGATGGGTCGGCGAGCGATGACGCGCCCGCAGCCGGCGTCCGATAGGTCGGGCCGGTTCAGCGGTCTGGCGTCGCGGGGGCGCTTGCTGCGGCGCGGGCAGTCGGCCCCGTCGCCGGCCGCGGATGTCGCTGCGACGGTGCTGCGGCTCGCCGTACTGCTGCAGGCCGGGGTGTCTCCCGCCAGGGCGTGGCAGCACCTCGCCGACGCGGGTGATCCATCGGCGGCACTGGTCGTGTCGTCGATCGACGCGGGGATGCCCCTGCCCGCGGCGGTGGCGGCAGCCGGACCGGGCGCATGGCCCGATGTAGCGGCGGCCTGTCAGGTCGCCCTCGTCGTCGGAGCGCCCCTCGCCGAGTGCCTGCGCGGGCTGGCCGTCGCGTTGCGCGACGCGCACGAGGCGGCCGACGATGTGCGTGTCGCGCTCGCCGAACCGGCCGGGACGGCGCGGCTGATGAGCTGGTTGCCGCTCGTGGCGGTCGGATTGGGAGCAGCGCTGGGCTTCGACACGTTCGGGACGCTCTTCACCAACCCCCTGGGACTCGCCTGCCTCGCCGGTGGTGCGATCCTCATGGTGATGGCGCAGCGCTGGACGTCGCGCCTGGTGCGCGGCGCGCACGCGTCCGATGACATCCCGGGTCTCGAAGCCGAGCTGATCGCGATCGCGCTGACGGGCGGTGTCTCGATCGATCGGGCGCGCTCGGTCGTGCGCGATGCCCGCGCATCCTTCACCGCACGGCCGCCGACCGCCGAGAACGTCGGGGTCGGGCTTGCGCCGGCGCCACGTGACGCCGACGCCGCACGCGAGGCCGGAAGCGATGACGTGGATGCCGTGCTGGCGCTCTCCCGCACCGCCGGCGTGCCGGCGGTGGAGCTGCTGCGCGCGTCCGCCTCCCACGAGCGCCACCGGGCCCGCATCGACGGGCGGCTCCGCGTCGCGCGACTCTCATCGCGACTGCTGCTCCCGCTCGGAGTCTGCACGCTGCCCGCATTCCTCCTGCTCGGAGTCGCCCCGATGATGCTGAGCGTCATGTCGACGATGTCGGTCTCGCTGTGACAGCGACGGCGCCGAAGGCCTCCGGCCCGGCACGCGACGGCGGGCGCTCGGCTCACCGCGTCCCGACTCCCTGAACCGTGCCCGCACACCCTTCGATCGAACGGAGAAATCATGTCCTTCCCCTGGAGCACGCCCTCGTTGCCGACTCTGACCCGTCGACGCGCGGAGCGCCTCTTCCGCCCGCAGCGCATCGCAGGCACGCCGGCCGACGACACGGGCGCCGCGACCGCCGAGTACGCCATCGCGACGATGGCGGCCGTGGCGTTCGCGGGCCTCCTGGTCGTCATCATGCGCAGCGACGAGGTGCGCGGCATCCTCACGGACCTCGTGCGACGCGCGCTCACGGTGGCATGAGCCGCCCGCGGCTGGGCGACGACCGCGGGTCGGTCGTCGCCGAGTTCGCGGTCGCGCTGCCCGCCCTCGTGCTCGTGCTCGTCGTCGGAGTCGGAGCGCTCGCCGGCGCGTCGCGGCAAGTGCGCCTGCAGGATGCCGTGGCGGACGCCGCGCGCCTGAGCGCGCGCGGCGAGTCGGACGAGCGTGCGCGGTCCGCCGTGTCGGCGGCGGTGGCAGGGGCATCCGTCGACATCGTCCCGCGCGGCGAGCTGGTGTGCGTGAGCGCGTCCGCGTCGGCGCTGTTCGGGCTCCGGATCACCGCCACCGGCTGCGCGCTGGGCGGCGGCCTGTGACACGGCGCGGGGGTCGCACCTCGCCCGCCCCGGGGGGCGAGGTGTCCGCTCCGCGGCCTCGTCGATCGGGCGACGTGTCCGCTCCGCGGCCTCGTCGATCGGGCGACGTGTCCGCTCCGCGCCGCGGCGTCGGGCCGACTGAGGGCGGCGGCTGATGCCGGGAACGATGGCGGTCACCGGTATCGTGGCCGCCGCGGCGGTCCTCGCGTCAGGTCTCGCGATGGTCGGCGGCGCGGCGGTCGCCGGGCAGCGGCTGGCATCCGCGGCGGACGCCGGGGCCCTTGCCGCAGCGGACGCTGCATCGGGCGCGATCCCGGGAGTTCCGTGCGAGCGTGCAGCCGAGGTCGCCGGCACGTTCGGAGCAACCGTGGAGGACTGCCGACTGGACGGGCTCATCGCGACGATCACCGTCTCCGCGCAGCTGGGACCGGTGACCGCGCGGGCCGCGGCACGCGCAGGCCCACCGCTGTGATCCCGGCTCACAGCGCCTGTACCGATAACTGGCGTGTATGGTTTGCGTCGAAGAAAGGACGCCCCCGTTGGCAGAAGGCAAGAAGCTCGTCATCGTCGAGTCACCGACGAAGATGAGGTCGATCCAGGGGTATCTCGGCGACGGCTACGAGGTGCTGAGCTCGGTCGGCCACATCCGCGACCTCGCGGATAAGCGCGACATCCCGGCAGACAAGAAGCAGGCGTACGGGAAGTACTCGATCGACGTCGAGAACGGCTTCGACCCCTATTACGTCGAGAGCGAGCGCGGCAAGAAGACCGTCGCCGAGCTCAAGCGCGCGCTGAAGGGGGCGGACGAGCTCCTGCTCGCCACCGATGAAGATCGCGAAGGCGAAGCCATCGCGTGGCATCTGCTCCAGACGCTCAAGCCCAAGGTCCCGGTCAAGCGCATGGTGTTCCACGAGATCACCAAGGACGCGATCCAGGCCGCCGTCGGCAACACGCGCGAACTCGACCTCGCGCTCGTCGATGCCCAGGAGACCCGGCGCATCCTCGACCGCCTGTACGGCTGGGACGTCAGCCCCGTGCTCTGGTACAAGGTTCAGCAGGGCACCTCGGCGGGCCGTGTGCAGTCGGCCGCCACCCGCCTCGTGGTCGACCGCGAGCGCGAGCGGATGGCTTTCGTGTCGGCGTCCTACTGGGACATCGAGGCGCTCGCTGCGCCGAACCGGCCGCAGGGCATCGACGAGTCGT
This sequence comes from Microbacterium sp. ZW CA_36, assembly GCF_044987475.1. Taxonomy (NCBI): domain Bacteria; kingdom Bacillati; phylum Actinomycetota; class Actinomycetes; order Micrococcales; family Microbacteriaceae; genus Microbacterium; species Microbacterium sp. ZW CA_36. The sequence goes on along the minus strand of NZ_JBJDRL010000001.1, from coordinate 301,754 downwards.
TCTCGACGCGCCTCGCGCGCCTCGACGGCGCAGTTCTCGCCCGCGGCACCGACTTCGACGACAAGGGCCAGCTGAAGAAGGCCGTCGTCGTCCTCGACGAGGCGCAGGTGCGCGAGCTCGCCGCGGCCATCGAAGCTGCGGGCGAGGCATCCGTCACCGCTCTGGAGTCCAAGCCCGGAACCCGCAGCCCCAAGCCCCCCTTCACGACGTCCACGCTCCAGCAGGAGGCCGGGCGCAAGCTCTCGATGAGCGCCAAGCACGCCATGGGCGTCGCACAGCGGCTCTACGAGAAGGGGTACATCACTTATATGCGCACGGACTCGACCGCACTGTCGACGCAGGCCATCGAGGCCGCGCGCGAGCAGGCGGTCGCGATGTACGGCGCCGCGTCGGTGCCGCTGAACCCGCGCACCTACCGCAACAACAGCAAGAACGCCCAGGAGGCGCACGAGGCGATCCGCCCGTCGGGCGAGACCTTCCGCACGCCCTCCGACGTGTCGAGTCAGCTCGACCGCGACGAACTCCGCCTGTACGACCTCATCTGGAAGCGCACGATGGCGAGCCAGATGTCCGACGCGAAGTACGAGACCACCACCGTGACCCTCGAGGTCGCGGCGGGCGGGCGTCGTGCCGAGTTCACGGCATCCGGAACCGTCTACACCTTCAAGGGCTTCCTCGAGGCCTATGAAGAGGGCCGCGACGAGAAGCGCAGCGACGCCGACAAGTCCGATGACCAGGCGCTTCCCGCGATGGCCGTGGGCGACGTGCTGCGGCTTCGCGAGGTCGAGCCGAAGGGGCACTCGACGAGCCCCAAGCCGCGCTACACCGAGGCCAGCCTCGTCAAGGCGCTGGAGGAGAAGGGCATCGGCCGCCCGTCGACCTTCGCGAGCATCATCGACGTGATCCTGAACCGCGGCTACGTCACCAAGCGCGGCCAGGCCCTGATCCCGAGCTGGCTCGCGTTCAGCGTGGTGCGCCTGCTCGAACAGCACTTCGCCGACCTCGTCGACTACGACTTCACCGCGGCGCTCGAGGACGACCTCGACGCCATCGCACGCGGCGAGCAGAAGCGCCAGGACTGGCTGCAGGAGTTCTACTTCGGCTCCACCGACCACGTCGGTCTCCGCAACATCGTCGAGAACCTCGGCGAGATCGACGCCCGCGCACTCAACTCCACGCCGATCGGCGATGTCGCGACCCTGCGGTTCGGCAAGTACGGGCCGTACCTCGAGGTGCCCGACAAGGAGAATCCGGATGCCGAGCCCCGCCGCGTCAACATCCCCGAGGATCTCGCGCCCGACGAGCTGACCCCGTCGCGGGCGCAGGAGCTCATCGACGCGCCCGTCGCGGGCGACCGCGTGCTGGGTGAGAACCCGGCGAGCGGCAAGCTCGTGGTCGTGAAGGACGGACGCTTCGGCCCGTACGTGCAGGAGACCGACCCGCCGGCGGCGGAAGAGGTCGACGAGGAGACCGGCGAGGTCGTCGCGGTCGAGCCCGAGCCCGAGCCCGCCCCGAAGAAGCGCGGCGCGAAGAAGGAGGCCGCGCCCAAACCGCGGACGGCGTCCCTCTTCAAGTCGATGTCGGTCGACACCATCGACCTCGACACCGCACTCCAGCTGCTCGACCTTCCGCGCACCGTCGGCCTCGACCCCGAGACCCAGGAGCCGATCACCGCGCAGAACGGCCGGTACGGTCCCTACCTCAAGAAGGGCACCGACTCGCGGACGCTGCAGAGCGAGCAGCAGATCTTCGACATCACGCTCGATGAGGCGCTCGCCGTCTACGCGCAGCCGAAGTACGGCGCCCGCGGCGCCTCCTCGGCGCTGAAGGAGTTCGAAGCCGACCCCACGAGCGGCAAGGCGATCAAGCTCAAGGACGGCCGGTTCGGTCCGTACGTCACCGACGGCGAGACGAACGCGACGATCCCGAAGGGCGAGGACGCGATGGAGGTCACGTTCGAGCGCGCGGTGCAGCTGCTGGCCGACAAGCGGGCGAAGGGTCCGGCCAAGCGTCCGGCGCGGCGCACGACGACCACGCGCAAGCCCGCGGCGAAGAAGTGACGGCGGACACCGAGCCCCGATCGGTTCCTGAGCCCTCCGGAGGGCGGCCGTCGGCGACCGGACTGTTCGTCACGTTCGAGGGCGGCGACGGGGTCGGCAAGACGACCCAGGCGGCGCTCCTCGACGAGTGGCTGACGGATGCCGGACGCACCGTGGTGCGCACGCGTGAGCCGGGCGGAACCGAGGTGGGCGTGCTCATCCGCGACATCGTCCTGCACCACCGGGGCGAGGTCGCCGCCCGCGCCGAAGCACTGCTGTACGCCGCGGATCGCGCGCACCACGTCGAGACGCTGGTGCGTCCCGCGCTCGCGCGCGGCGAGGTCGTGATCCAGGACCGTTACCTGGACTCTTCCGTCGCCTACCAGGGCGCCGGACGCGTGCTCGGCCGTGATGAGGTGCGCCAGCTGTCGCTGTGGGCGACGGACGCCCTGCTGCCCGACGTGACCGTGCTGCTCGACCTCGACCCCGCGACGGCGCGCGCGCGGCTCGACGCCGACGACAAGCCGTTCGACCGGCTCGAGGCCGAGAAGGAGCACTTCCACGCCCGCGTGCGCGAGGAGTTCCTGGCCCTCGCGACCGCCGAACCCGCCCGCTTCCTCGTACTCGACGCGTCCCGCCCCGTCGACGAGCTCGCCGCCGCCGTGCGCGAGCGTGTGGCCACCCTGCTGGGCTGACCGTACGCTGGGCGGCCGGCATCCGTTCCGAGTTCGGGTGATTTCACCGGGCCGCTGGCATCCGTTCCGAGTTCAGGTGATTTCACCGGGGTAGGACGCTTTGCGCGCAGATCGTCCTGCCTTCGCCACATCACCTGATCTGGTGACTCGCAGATGCCCCGGTGCGGACGGACGTCCCCGGTGCGGACGGACGTCCCCGGTGCGGACGGACGTCCCCGGTGCGGACGGACGTCCCCGGTGCGGACGGATGCTCGAGGAGGGATGCCCCGACGGATGCCCCGGTGCGACGGATGCTCGGGGAGGGATGCCCCGGTGCGGACGGACGTCCCCGGTACGGGGGTGGTTCCCGCGCTCGTGTCTGCTGCGAGATCAGGTGATTTCACCGGGGTAGGACGCTTGCCCGCAGATCGTCCTGCCTTCGCCACATCACCTGATCTGGAGACGTGGTCGCGGAGGCTATCGACCGAGGCGCGCGCTGTCAGCCCCCGCGGTTAGGCTGGGCGGGATGGATGCCGCGACCCAGCCTGCCAGCGCGCACGAGCGCGACGAGCGCGACGGCGCGGGCAGCGGAGCGGCCCTGCCGTGGGGCGATGTGTGGGGACAGCCCGAGGCGGTCGCCGCACTGCGTGAGGCGGCATCCGACCCCGCGTCGATGACGCATGCGTGGCTCATCACCGGCCCCCCAGGGTCGGGCCGCTCGACGCTGGCGCACGCGTTCGCGGCGGCCCTCATCGCGGAGCCGGGCGACGAGCGGGCGATGCAGCAGGTGCTGGCGGGCACCCATCCCGATCTGACGGCGCTGCGCACCGAAGGCGTCATCATCTCCATCAAGGACGCCCGGGCGCTCGTCGAGCGCTCGTACTTCTCACCATCGCTGGGCCGCTACCGGGTCATCGTCATGGAAGACGCCGATCGCATGGCCGAGCGCACGTCGAACGTTCTGCTCAAGGCGCTCGAGGAGCCTCCCGAGCGGACCGTGTGGGTGCTGTGCGCTCCGAGCGACGCCGACCTCCTGCCCACGATCCGCTCGCGCGTGCGCACCCTGCGGCTGCGGGAGCCCGATATCGCCGACGTCGCCGATCTCATCGTGCGGCGGAGCGCCGTCGATCCGGTGATCGCCGAGCAGTCGGCGCGGCACGCCCAGCGTCACATCGGCATGGCCCAGCGGCTGGCGACGGATGCCGCGGCCCGCGCGCGCCGCGATGCCACGCTGCGGGGGGTCCTGGCGGTGCGGGGCGTCGGAGACGCCGTCGAGGTGGCCGGAGCGATCGTCGCCGCGGCGACAGACGACGCCAAGGCGCTCACGGCGGAACGCGACGAGGCGGAGCGCGCCTCGCTCCTGCGCACCCTCGGCATCGCCGAAGGCGGCGCGATCCCGCCGGCGGTGCGCTCACAGCTGTCAGCCCTCGAGGACGATCAGAAGCGCCGCGCCACGCGCAGCCTGCGCGACGGCATCGATCGCGTGCTGACCGACCTCGAGTCCATGTTCCGCGATGTGCTGATGCTGCAGTTCGGCCGCGACGCCGTCCTCATCAACCGCGAGCTCGAGCCCGACCTGCGTGCGCTCGCCGTCGCGTGGACGCCGGAGCGCACCCTGACCGTCGTGGATCGCATCGGCGTCACCCGTGAGAATCTCGAACTGAACGCCGCGCCGGCGCTGGCGCTGGAGAGCATGCTCGTCACCGTCGCAAGCGGAAGGACCCCGTGAACCAGACCCGCCCCCGCCGAGGCCCTCGGCCACCGCGCTTCGACAGACTCGGCGACCGGTGGAGGATCCCTGCCCTCGTGGCCGGCCTGGCTGCGGCATCCGTCCTGCTGAGCGGCTGTCTCTCCGCGATGATCCCCGATGCGTCGCCGCGTCCGACATCGAGCAAGGCGGCCGACGTCGACGGCGTGCCGGCAGACCTGCTGCCGTTCTACGAACAGGACCTCGCCTGGACCGACTGCGACGGCTTCGACTGCACCACGGTGACCGCCCCGCTGGACTGGGCGGACCCGTCGAAGGGCGAGATCGAGCTGTCGGTCATCCGCAGCCGTGCCGAGGGGAGCGGCGAGCCCATCGGGTCGCTGCTCACCAACCCGGGCGGGCCCGGAGCGAGCGGCGTGGGGCTCATCCGCGACTCGGTCTCGTTCGCCGTGAGCGACCCGGTGCGCCAGCGGTTCGACGTGATCGGTTTCGATCCGCGCGGCGTCGGCGAGTCGACGGCTGTCACCTGCTTCGACGCGAGCGCGATGGACGCGTACCTCTTCGACATCCCGCAGGGCGCCCGCGGAACGGATGCCTGGACCGACGAGCTCCTGGCCCGGCACCAGGAGTTCGGCGAGGCGTGCGAGGCGAACAGCGACGGCATCCTGCCGTACATCACGACCGACAACGCCGCCCGTGACATGGATCTGCTCCGCGCGGTGCTCGGCGACACCGAGCTCAACTATCTCGGCTACTCGTACGGCACGTTCCTCGGAGCCACGTACGCGAAGCTGTTCCCCGAGAAGGTCGGGCGCCTCGTTCTGGACGGCGCCATCGATCCGTCCATCCCGGGGCTCGACGTCGGGATCACCCAGGGCATCGGCTTCGAATCGGCTCTGCGTGCCTACATGGCGGACTGCCTCACCGACGACGAGTGCCCGTTCCGCGGCACGGTGGACGAGGCGATGGCCGATCTCGGGACGCTGCTGGCAAGCGTCGACCGCGACCCTATCCCGAACGGCGACGGGCGCATGCTGGGCGCCGACTCGCTCATGACGGCGATCGTGGCCGCCCTGTACTCGCAGGACAGCTGGGCTTACCTGACCACGGCGCTCAGCGACGTGCTCGAGGGCAACGCCGACGTGGCGTTCCAGCTCGCCGACTTCTACTACAACCGTCAGGACGGCGCCTACCTCGACAACCAGACCGAGGCCTTCCGCGCGTACAACTGCATGGACTACCCGGTCGACGCGACCGATGAGGAGCAGGCCGCCGCAGAGGCGCTGCTCGCTGCCGAGGCGCCGACCGTCGCCCCGTACTGGAGCGGACCCGACCCCTGCGAGGTCTGGCCGTACCCGGCGACGGGCGTGCGCGAGCGCATCACGGCCGAGGGCGCCGCGCCGATCGTCGTCGTGGGCACGACGAACGATCCCGCGACACCGTACGAGTGGTCGGTCTCGCTGGCCGAGCAGCTGTCGTCCGGCGTGCTGGTGACCCGGGTCGGCGAAGGCCACACCGGCTACAACAAGGGCAACGCGTGCGTCGACTCCGCGGTGGAGACCTACCTGCTCGACGGTACGCCGCCCGAGGACGGCCTGCGCTGCGAGTGAACCCCGACGCATGACAGAGCGGATGCCGCAGCCGCGGCATCCGCTCTCTCATGCCGGCGCGGCCGCCGGAGCGCTCCGCGCCGGAGCGGAGCCCTCGCCGTCGGAGCACTCAGCGCCGGAGCGGAGCCCTCGCCGCCGGAGCGCTCAGCGCCGCAGCCCTCAGCGCGGCAGTTCTCACCGCGGCAGTTCTCAGCGCCGCAGCACGCGGCGGGCGAGAGCGTTGCCGATGAACTGCACGGCCTGCACGATCACGATGATCACGAGCACCGCCGCCCACGTGACCCACGGGTTGAACTGCTTGAAGCCGTAGACGATCGCGAACTCGCCGAGGCCGCCGGCCGCCACCGCGCCGGCGATGGCGGTCATGTCGACCAGCGCCACCACGATGAACGTGTAGCCGAGGATCAGCGGGCCGAGCGCCTCGCGGGGGAGCAGGCGCAGGAGGATCCGCGAGCGGCTCGCACCGGTGGCCCGGGCCGCCTCGATGACACCGGGGCGTACCGTGAGCAGGTTCTGCTCGACGATGCGGCTGATGGCGAACAGCGACGCGATGGTGATCGCGAAGATCCCGAACTCGGGGCCGATCCCGGGGATGCCGAGGCTGCGGGCGATCGGCTGCACCGCGGCGAGCAGGATCACGAACGGGATCGGCCGGAAGAAGTTGACGATCACGTTGATGGTCCCGAAGAGGAACCGGTTGGGGAAGAGGCTTCCGGGTCGCGTCGCGTACAGTGCCAGGCCGACGAACAGGCCGGCGATGCCGCCGAACACGAGGCTGAGCGACACCACGTACAGGGTCTCGGCCGTCGCGGCCCAGAGCTCGGGAAGCAGATCGACGAGCCTATCCACGGGCGTCCTCCTCGATGAGCGGCGCGAACGCCGACGCGGCGTCGATGGCCCGCTGCACGGCATCCGCCTCTCCGGTCAGCGCCAGGGTCAGATGCCCGAACACGCGCCCGGCGATGTCGTTGATCCCGCCGTGGATGAGCTCGAACCGCACGCCGTGCGACGAGAGTGCGGCGAACACGTCCGCCTGGGTGATGTCGCCCTCGCGCACCGTGAACGTCACGATCCGGCCGGGGTGGCGATCCCGGAGCGTCCGCAGCTGGTCGCCGGCGGGCACGTCCTCGATGATGCTCGCGACGAACCGGCGCGTCGCCGCGTGACGGGGTGCCGACAGTACGTCGAAGACCGCTCCGCTCTCGATGATGCGCCCGTTCTCCATCACGACCACGCGGTCGGCGAGCGTGCGGATGACGTCCATCTCGTGGGTGATGACGAGGATCGTGACGCCGAGCTCCGCGTTGATGCGTGCGAGGAGGGCGAGCACCTCCTGGGTGGTGTCGGGATCGAGCGCGCTCGTCGCCTCATCGGCCAGCAGGATGCGCGGGCTCGTCGCGAGCGCCCGGGCGATGCCGACGCGCTGCTTCTGCCCGCCCGAGAGCTGCTCGGGATAGCTGCGCGCCTTGTCGGCCAGGCCGACGAAGCGCAGCAGGTCGTCCACGCGCGCCGCGATCTCGGCCCGCGGGCGGCCGGCGACCTCGAGGGGGTAGGCGACGTTCTTCGCCACTGTGCGCGAGTCGAAGAGGTTGAACTGTTGGAAGATCATGCCGATGTCGCCGCGCAGTTCACGGAGTTCGCGCTCGCGAAGCCGGGTGATGTCGCGGCCGTCGATCTCGACGGTGCCGCTGGTCGGGGTCTCCAGTGCGTTCACCAGGCGCAGCACGGTGCTCTTGCCGGCGCCGGAGTAGCCGATGATGCCGCACACCTCGCCGGCCGCGACGTCGAGCGAGACGTCGTCGACGGCGACGATGGGCGGGGCGTCCTTGGCGGACGCCGGGAAGGTCTTGGTCACGCCGTTCAGGCGGATGAGGGTCATGGGTGCTCCTCGGCGGAACGCGCGTGTGCGGCCCGGGCGCACGAGGCGCCGGCAGGCCGCACAGGCGAGTGCCGCGGTGTGGCGGTCTTACGAGTTGGCGCGGATGTCGTCCTCGACGTCGGTGAGCGACGTCAGGAGCTCGTCGACAGGCGTCTTGACGAGCACGGCGGTGCCGCCCGACGCCTCGACGACGCCATCGAGCACGTCCTGCGTGTTCTGGTAGATCTCCACGAGCTTGAGGTACGTCGGGTTGTCGGCGTCCTCGGCCTTGGCCGCGAAGATATTGATGTACGGGAACGCGTTCGGGTCCGACGGGTCGTCGGTCGCGATCGCGTCCTCGGGCGTGAGTCCGGCGTCTGCGAGGAAGTCGTTGTTCACGATCGACGCGGCGACGTCGGGCAGGGATGTCGCGGTGAACGCGGCGTCGAGCGCCTCGACCTTCACCTTCGACTCGGGGAGCACATCGGCGACGGTGGAGAACACCGAGCCGCCGTCTGCCAGCTCGATGAGTCCGGCCGACTGCAGCACGAGAAGCCCGCGGGCCTGGTTCGACTCGTCGTTGGGCACGGCGACCGTGGAGCCCTCGGGGATGTCGTCGACCGACGCGTACTGCGACGAGTACAGGCCCAGCGGGTAGATCGCGGTGGCGCCGATCGGCTGCAGGTCGTCGTCGCTCTGCACGTTGTAGGTCGCGAGGTAGATGATGTGCTGGAACTGGTTGAGATCCAGCTCGTCGGCCGAGAGCGCGGGGTTCGGCTGCGTGTACTCGCTGAAGTTGACGAGCTCGACCTCGATGCCCTCGTCGGCGGCCGCCTCCTTGTAGGTCTCCCAGTACGGGTCGCCGGAGTCGACGACGCCGATGCGGACCACCTCGTCCTCGGCGGACCCGCCGGCGGCGGCATCCGTCCCGTTTCCGGCGCATCCGGCGAGGAGGAGGGCGAGCGGCAGCGCGAGCGCTGCGGTGGTGATGAGCTTCTTGGGCGTGGACATGTGCGTGCTCCTGTGGATCGAGGCCCGTGTCGGCGGGTGACCGCGTGCACGATCCACGGGACCGCGCACGCTTCGTCGCGGACCGCGTTCGAACCTACGTGGCGCCCGCCGCTCGTTCGAACCGGGCCGTAACACGTCGACACCCAGCGAGCGCCGACGCCGGGGGAGGAGGCCGAGCCGCAGGCGACCCGTCGTGTTCGCGAGCACTCGCGAGACCCTGTAAGATCGTTGCTTGTGCATCGCGCAAGCGAGGCGCGCCACCTTAGCTCAGTCGGCAGAGCGATTCACTCGTAATGAATAGGTCAAGGGTTCGATTCCCTTAGGTGGCTCCACATACAGATCTGGGGCGATCGCACGTCGGTGCCACAGTTCCCGCGCGTGCGGCTGTGGATGTCGTCGAGGCCTTCGGGGTTTCTCGATACTGGCAGACGCGCCGGCAGATCTCGCGCCCGACTCCCTGACGGACCTCGCATCCGACATCGCGCTCGAAGGCTGTTCGTGCCCGCTCCGGGAGCCATGGAAGACCCCGCAAGCCGCGCGCGACGGCCCCGCTTCGCGTGGACAGGAACCGGTTTCTCAACTAGCGTGAGCTCATGCCACTCGTCGACGACGCGAGCCTGTATCGCAACCCCATCATCGATGCTGATGTGCCCGATCCCGACGCCATCCGCGTGGGCGACAGCTTCTACCTCGTCGCGTCGAGCTTCCACCGTGCACCGGGATTGCCGGTCTTCGTCTCCGACGACCTCGTCGAGTGGAAGCGCGTCGGCTATGCGCTCGAGCGCAACGAGCCCGCTGCGTGGTTCGCTCTGCCACGGCGCGGGGGCGGAGTGTGGGCGCCGTCGATCAGGTACCACGACGGCCTCTTCCACGTGGTGTACCCCGATCCCGATCAGGGCGTGTTCGTGGTCACCGCGGCGAACCCGGCCGGTCCCTGGTCGCCCCCTTGGCTGCTGCTCGCAGGCTTGGGCATCATCGACCCGTGCCCGCTCTGGGACGATGACGGACGTACGTACCTCGTGCACGGCTGGGCGCGCTCCCGCTCGGGACGGAAGAATGTGCTCACAGTCGTCCCGGTCGACGCCCAGCTGACGAAGACCACCGGACCCGCCGTTGATGTCATCGACGGCGATCGACTGGACGGGTTCACGACCCTCGAGGGGCCGAAGTTCTATCGCCGCGCCGGCGAGTACTGGATCTTCGCACCGGCCGGTGGGGTCGCGAAGGGGTGGCAGACCGCGTTCCGTTCCCGGAGCCCATACGGGCCGTACGAGCACCGGATCGTGCTGTCGCAGGGCGACACTCCCGTCAACGGGCCTCATCAGGGCGCGTGGGTCGAGGATGGCGACGGCGGCGATTGGTTCCTCCACTTTCAGGATCGCGGGGTCTACGGCCGAGTGCTGCACCTTCAGCCCATGGCATGGGGGGAGGATGGCTGGCCGGTCATGGGCGAAGCGGTCGCCGGCGGGCCGGCGCAGCCAGTGGTGCAACACCCGTCCCCACGAGGCTCGCAGCAGGGGCTGCGCACACTCGCACACCGGGACGCCTTCGCCGACGGGCTGCCGAGTGCCGACTGGCAGTGGGAGGCGAACCCGGACCCGGATGCCGTCTTCCCTCCGGATGCCGGGCATGGCGGTGCGGGGGGACTGCTGCTGCGTGGCAGCCCTGACGCCGGAGATCTGCGCACGCTTCCGCGGGTGCTCTCGCAGCCGCTGCCGGGCCAACGGTCGACGGCGAGCGTCGACGTGGAACTCGTCGACGCTCGACGAGGGGCTCGCGCCGGAATCGCCGTGCTCGGACTGGCGTATGTGTGGGCCGGTGTCCGACGTGTAGACGGCGGCGTCGAGGCCGTCGTCGCAGTGCGGGAGCAGGAGGACGCGCGCGAGCGCGTGCTCAGCCGTATGCCCCTGGGCTCTCCGGAGGTGCGGGTCACCCTCGAAGTGGATGCCGATGCCCGCGTCTACGTGAGCGTCGAGGCGGGAACTGCCAGGATCGAGGTGGATCCGCAGTTCCGCGCCGTCGAGGGGCACTGGGTGGGGGCCGCCATCTCCCTCTTTGCGGCACACCCGCAAGGAGCGGATGAGACGGTCGCGCGCTTCGCGGATTTCGACATCACTATGGGGGAGGGGTGAGGATGGCGGGCAAACGCACGCGCACGACACCGACACGTGCGACGACGATCAACGACATCGCCCACGCCGCAGGCGTGTCCAAGGCGACGGTATCCCGAGTGCTCAACGGCTTGCCGACCGTGAACCCCGAGATCGCGCGCATGGTGCGCGCAGTCATCGACGAACTCGGCTACACACCCAGCCAGACGGCGCGCTCACTGTCCCTCGGGGTCAGCCGCACAGTGGGCGTCCTCGTGCCCGACCTCGGCAACCCGATGTTCCATCAGGTGCTGCACGGCTTCAACCAGGCAGCCGCGCGCGACGGCTATCACGTCGTCGTGTCGGACTCGTTTGAGAACGCCGACGCCGAGCCCGAGCTCGCGCGCGATCTGCGCGACCGTACCGACGCCGTGGCGCTGTTCTCGCCGCGAATGACCCGACCGGATCTGCTCGGGCTGCTGCCGCGCGTCGCCCCCGTCGCCGTGTTCAACCGCACGACCGGCAAGAACGCCGGCTCCGTCCTCATCGACTATCACGAAGGGCTGATAGTGCTCGCCCGTCACCTCATCTCGCTCGGGCATCGGCGGATCGCGTACCTCGCCGGGCCCGCCTACGCACGGGCGAACTGGGAGCGCGAGCGCGGCCTCGCGGAGGTCCGGGAGGCCGAGTCCGCCGTCGAGATCATCGACGTGCCGTGCGGCCACTCCTTCGAGGACGGCTACAACTCCTGGCCGGCGTTGCGCGATACCGGGGCCTCTGCGGTGATCGCGTACAACGACGTCGTGGCGCTCGGCCTGCTCGGACGCCTGTCGGAAGAGGGCGTCCCCGTGCCCGGAAGGCTTTCTGTCGCGGGGTTCGATGACATCCCGTTCGCGCGCTACTCGTCCCCGTCGCTGACGACCATGACGGCCGGGCTCAGCGGCATCGGCGAGCAGCTGTGGGCAGTGCTGCGCGCCGAGATCACCGCGGAGCCGCTGAGGGAGCCGATCATGTTCTCGCCTGAGCTCGCCCCGCGTGGAAGCACGAGGGCACCGCAGTGACGATCCCGCTGCTGGGCGCCGGCACCGCGGCAGTGTCGCTTCACGACGGCGTCGACCTTCCGCGCACCCTCTCGCCGCGCCCGTTCCTGACGGCGACGACACCGTCCGGGACGCCGGTGACCCAGGTCTCTCCCGGTGACCACGTCCATCACCTGGGCGCGAGCCTCGCCCTCCCTGATGTCGAGGGCACGACGTTCTGGGGCGGCCGCACGTATCGGCGAGCGCATGGCTCTGTAATGCTCGACAACCACGGTACTCAGCTCGTGCAGGAGCAGGATGCCGCTCCCGGCCGACTGCGGCAGCGCATCGCGTGGGTGGATCCGCGAGGTCGTGCTCTGCTGGAGGAGATGCGGGTCATCACCGCTCACGAGGAGAACGGGTATTTGGAGGTCGCCTGGACGTCTTCCCTGAGCCCGACGTCCGGGGTGGTGACGTTCGGCAGTCCGCAGACCAACGGCCGCGCCGGCGCTTTCTACGGGGGCATCTTCTGGCGGACGGCCTTCGTGGGGGCTCGGGTCGAGACGGCGGACGGAGACGGCATCGACAACGCACACGGCTCGCGCTCGCCTTGGCTCGCGATCGAGTCGTCGACCGCGTCACTCGTCGCCGCAACGACGACCTCGATGCCGTGGTTCGTGCGCACCGAGGGGTATGTGGGGTTCCTGCCGGCGGTCGCTGTGACCGAGCCGCGACGTCTTGCGCCGGGGGACACGCTGCTGCTGGACCTCGCGGTGTCCATCTCGGACAACCCTCAGAGGGATCCGGATGCCGTCACGTCGCGGCTGCTCGCGCGGCTCCGCGAAGGCGCCCCGGAGGCGGCCGGAGCTGCGGCGTGAGCAGTCCGCTGCGGGAGTTCGTCGAGCGGGCCCATGCGGCGGGCATCACCATCCATACTCTCGAGGTCGGCGTCGAGGGACGCACGGTCGCCCGCCAGGAGATCGCGCCGTTCGGTACGGAGATTCCGCACCGCATGTACTCGGTCTCGAAGTCGATCACCGCCCTCGCCGTGCTGCTGCTCGTCGAGGAAGACCGGCTGCGGCTCGATGCCCCGATCGTGACGTACTTCCCCGAGATGGAGCCGACGTCGCCATGGCTCGCCGCCACCCGAATCGACGACATGCTCGCGATGACAGGGCCGCACAGCCGAACAACGTTCGATGACACCGGAGAATGGCTGGCGTCGTACTTCCGCCGTCCGCCCACTCACCGCCCGGCCTCCCAGTTCGTGTATGACACCAGTGCGTCGTACACCCTCGCCGCGCTGGTCGAACGGTGCGGGGGAGCGCCGCTGCTCGAGTACCTCCGCCCCCGTGTGCTCGAGCCGCTGGGGATCGGCGCCGGTGCGCGGTTCCTGGCTGGCCCCGACGGGTTCAGCCACGGCGGCTCGGGGCTCATCGCGGCTCCCCACGATCTCGTCCGGCTGGCCGAGGTGATCAACGGGGCAGGGAGCTGCCGCGGCGTGCGGGTCCTGCCGGAGCGCGTCGTGCGACGCTTGCTCGAGCTGCGCTCCGACCCGGGCATGCAGGCATGGGGCGCGCCCTTCCGCGCCGGCTACGGGCGTCACGTGTGGCTGCCGCGCGCTGGCGCGTGGATGATGTTCGGCCTCGGCGGCCAGATCGTCCACGGGGAACCGGAGCGGTCGCTGGTGGCGGTGGTCACTGCCGATGCCACGCCCATCACGGGAGGTGATCAACGGCTCGTCGAGATGCTTCTGACCGCACTCTCACACGACCAACTCGATGACCCGGGTGCGTTAGACATGCCGCTCGGCGCTCACGATCCCGCCCACGCCCGGTCGCTCAGCGGAGCGTTCACCGTGATCACCGGCGACGGAGCCCCGGATCGGGTGGCGCTCACTGTTGATTCGGCCGGCGGCGAAGTGCGCATCGGCGGCAACGCCCCGCTGCGGTTCTCGACGGGGGGCCGCACGGTGACGGACGGCGCACTCGGCCGGGGCGTCATCGCGGCGCGGTGGTCGCGGCCCGGCGTTCTCGAACTGCTGCTGTCTGCGGCATCCGACGACATCTCGTCCGTCCACATGCGCATCGTGGTGAGCGACGATGACATCGTGACCGTGCAGTCGCATGGATCCGGGCCCGAGATCGGCGCTGCGTGGACCTGGGTGGGTAGCTACCGCCCCGCTGGGAGCGGGCGGCCGGTCAGCAGCCCCTGGCTGGACAACGCCTCGTAGACGAGATCGGCGACCATCTCAGCGCCCTCGGCGCGGAGATGCGTGTTGTCCTGCTGCCCGTCGGGATAGCCGGTCCACGCGGCGGGATCCAGCCACATGAAAGCCCGTTTGCTCTCTTCCTCGCCCTGGCTCTGCCACAGTTCCGCGGTCTGGGAGGTCAGATCGATGAGCGGCGCGCTCTCGACCTGAGCGACCGTCCTCGTCTGGTCGGGATAGAGACCGTGCGTGGGCTGAAGTCGTCCGTCGACGAAGTGGCGGCGCTCGATGGGGGTCAAGAGCACCGGTGTGGCGCCGTGCGCGCGGCCAGCCGCGACGAACCGGCGTAGATTCGCTGGGAAGGCGACCTCCGGATCACTGAAGCGCTCGCCCTCCTTGCCGTCGTTGTGCCCGAAGCACACGAGCAGGAGATCACCGTCGTGCACATCGTCCAGCGCTCGGTCGAGCAGTCCCGTGGCGATGAAGCTCCGCGTGGATGCTCCGGGCCGCGCATGGTTGATCACCTCGAGATCCTCGCGCGCACCGAGCGTCTGTCCCCAGCCGGCGAGCGGGGCGCGGTCGGCGGGGTAGTCGGCGGCTGTCGAGTCGCCGGTCACGATGAGTCGCACGATTCAGCCCTTCACGGATCCGATCAGCGCGCCCTTCACGAAGTAGCGCTGGACGAACGGGTACACAAGCAGCATGGGCAGCGTGGCGACGAAGATCACCGCCATGCGCACCGACTGCGCCGGCGGCACGATGTCGACCGCGCTCTCGTCGGCGTTCATGCCGCTCGCGACGATCACGACCTGACGCAGCAGCACCTGGATCGGCCACAGCTCCGACTTGTTGATGTACAGGATCGCGCTCTGATAGGTGTTCCAGTAGTACACGGCGTAGAACAGACCGATGGTGGCGATCGAGGCCATCGACAGCGGCAGCACGATTCGCCAGAACACCCCGAGCTCGGAGCATCCGTCGATCCGCGCGGCTTCTTCCAGGCTGTCCGGGATGCCCTGGAAGAAGCTCCGCATGATGATGAAGTTGAACGCGTTGATGGCGACGGGGATGGTCAGCGACCACAAGGTGTCCATCATCCCGAGGTTCTTGACGAGGATGAACGTCGGGATCATGCCGCCGGAGAACAGGATCGTGAAGAGCACGAGGAAGTTGATGACGCGGCGACCCTTGAGGTGCCTCTTGGACAGGGCGTACGCCATCAGCGTGGTGAGCACGAGGCTGATCAGCGTGCCGCCGATCGTGACCACCGCCGAGACGCCCAAGGCGCGGAAGATCGTCGGCGTGGAGAAGATGTAGCGGTAGGCGTCGAGGCTGAACGTCTCGGGCCAGAGGATGAACGCCCGGGTGGCGAGTTCGCCGGGAGTCGCGAGGGAGCTCGCGAGCACGTTCACGAACGGCAACAGGCACAGCAGCGCGAACGTGGACAGGATGAGCCCATTCACGATCACGAATACGCGCCGGCCAGGCGTCATGCGCCGCCGCCTGCGGTCCTGCTGGCGGATCCGGATCGGGATAGTCGCGCTGTCGAGGCGAGGCGAGGTGGTCATGGCGTCCTCCGAGGTGTGGGCTTGCGCGCTGCGAACAGCGCAGCAGCGACGAAGAAGAAGAAAGCGACCGGGTACAGCAGCAGCTGCGTCCCGACCAGGCAGGCGAGCCCCGCTCCGGCGAACCACCAACCGGCCGCGCTGCGACGCGGCTGGTGATGCGCGAAGAAGAGGCCGACCGCCCAGAGCAACGCGACGAGCACGAGGGAGTATCCGAACCAGGCGGCCAGGGTGTTGAGGGCCACGTCGGCGTCGGCGTCTGAGATCTCGACGCCGTTCTGACGCAGCGCCGGGACCACCCCGGTGCGAAGGGTCTCGTCACTGCTGCGCGTGATCAGCAGCGCGAACCCGCCTTGCAGCAAGGCGGCGCCCACCAGTCCGATGCTCGCGATGATCACCTCGGCGCGCCGGCGGAACGGCGCCGGGGCTCGTCGCACGCGTGGGGATTCGGCCATGAGCGTCATACCCGTCCGCCCTGCACGAGCACATCCGCGGTGTCATCGGCGATCACCGCGGGGCCGGTCGGACCTACGACGCGGAGGCCGGTGACGCGCATGCCGGACACGAAGCGGGCGTGCACCCCCTCGGCCGCCATCGCCGGCACGCCGTCGGCCATCGCCGGAACAGCGGGAACAGCGTCGGCCGCGAACGATACGACGAAATCGTCCAGCGTGAGGTCCTCGAGGGGGGCCTCGGGAAGGCCGGAGACCCATGCCGCGCATGACTGGACGTTCGTCGCGGTGATGTGCGACAGATGGATGCCGCGGAAGCGGGGAGTCCCGTCGTCCACTGGCTGCGGAGTCCGGTCCGACACGATCGGCAGCTTGCCCTCCGGGCCGCAGAAGTAGAAAGGGTTGATCACGAGCGGGCACATCACGGCGTCCATGACGATGTTGCTCACGCGGACATCGGCGACGGTGCCCCCGCGGCCGCGACGCGACTTGATGCGGATGCCGCGGTCGGTGCCCTGGAAGACGCAGTTCGAGATGACGACGCCGCGCACGCCACCGCTCATCTCGCTGCCGATCACGACGCCGCCGTGGCCGTGGACCATCGTGCAGTTCGTGATGGTGATGTTCTCGCACGGGACACGATCGAGCGCCAGCTCGCTGCCCGCCTTGATCGCGATGCAATCGTCACCGACGTCGATATGGCAGTCGCTGATGCGGACGTTGCGGCACGACTCCGGGTTGATCCCGTCGGTGTTCGGCGAGTCCGGCGGATTCTTGATCCGGATGCCCGTGATCCGCACGTCCTCGCAGAGCAGCGGGTGCACGGTCCAGGCGGGAGAGTCGCGCAGAGTCACGCCCGAGATCTCGACTGCGGTGCACTCATGCAGGCCGATCAGCGTCGGTCGGGGAAACGAGAGGACATCCCGGCGCATCGCATCCCACCACCAGGCGCCGCCGCCCTCGATGCGGCCGCGGCCGGTGATCGCCACGTCGGTCTCGCCCCGCGCATAGATGCAGGGCGAGTGGATGGTCGTGGCCGCGCCCCCCCAGCGCGCGCCGATCGGAGGATAGAGGGCGGGATCGGCGACGAAACGCAGCACCGCGCCGGCCTCGAGGTGAAGCTCCACGTGGGAGCGCAGGCGCAGAGCACCGGTCTCGTGCACGCCCGGGGAGATCGTCACACGACCGCCACCGGCATCCGCGGCGTCGTCGATGGCGGCCTGCAGTGCCGCCGTGGCGTGCACCACTCGGCGGGCACCGTTCGGCATCCTCATGCTCTGCACCTGCGTCCCGTCACGTCACTCGTTCTCGGCGTACGAGGCGGTGAACTCCTCGATGATGGTGTCGAGGCCCTGCCCGCCCAGCTTCTCGATCGCCTCCTCGTAGCCGTCCATGTCGAGCTGGCCGACCATGTACTTGTTGTACGCGTCGTTCGCGCCCTGCAGGATCGTCGTCCAGCTCCGGTCGTACTCGTCGGACGACAGCGGCAGTGCGATGTTGATCACGGCGAACTCGGTGTTCTCCGCCATCTTCTCGTTGCCCTCGTCGACATACGGGGTCGTGCTCTTGAAGGTCACGACGGTGTCGGACGGGCGGGAGGACGAGTACGGCTGCACCTCCTGCTCCCACTTCGTCTGGTCGATGATGGTGAGGACGTCGTCGGCGTCGACCGTGTAGTGCTCGCCCTCGATGCCGTTGGTCATCGCGATGAACGGCTCCTCGTCCAGCAGCTTGTCGATGAACGCGAGGATGGACGTGAGCTCCGCCTCATCCTTCACCTGCGTCTTCGACATCGCGAACCAGCCGCCGAAGCCGCCGTTGGTGTCCGACAAGATGCGGCGCGGCACATCCTCGAACGTCATGTCGTTGATCAGCGCCCATGCCATGGGCGAGTCCGGGTTGGCGCTCTTGGCGATGTTCATGTAGTTCCGCGCCTCGAAGAGGCCCGTCACCACGATGCCGCCCTTGCCCTGTGCGATGGCGTCCTGCTGGTTGGACTTCTGCATGGTCACGAACTCACCGTTGACCGCGCCCTGCTCGTAGAGGTCTCGGTACCACTCCATCGCCTCTTTGAACGCGTCCGTCTGGAAGGACGGGACCACTTGGTCATCGTCGTCGAGTTCGAAGACGTTCCCCGCACCGAAGTAGCCCGCCAGTGACTTGAAGCCGACCTGGAAGCTCTCCGCGCGATCGATGAACCCGGTGGTGTCGTTCACGCCGTTGCCATCGGGGTCGTCGTTGGTGAAGGCGAGAGCGACCTCGGACAGCTCCTCGATGGTGTGCGGTGCATCCAGTCCGAGGTTGTCGAGCCAGTCCTGCCGCACGAGGACTCCGTAGCGGGCCACCGGCTTCTGGATGGGCACGCCGTACAGCTTTCCGCCGACACGTGCCGAGGCGATCGTCTGCTCGTTGATCTCGGCGAGGTTCGGGTAATCCTCGAGATACTGCTCGACGTCCCAGAACTGCCCGGACTTCATGGCCTGACGCACCGCGGTGTTGGCCGGGTTGTTCAGGACGGTGATGTCGGCCAGCGAGTCCGACGCCAGCGCGGCACTCATCTTGTCGTCGGACGAGGCGGCCGGCACCCACTGGAAGTCCACCTCGGTGCCGGTGTACTCCTCGAGCGCTGCATGGACGGGACCACCGGCCTCCGGTGTCGTCGGCGTGTGCAGCACCGTCATCCAGGTGAGGCTGTCCGGCGTCCCGCTGGTGCCGCCGCTCGCGGTCGGTTCGTCTCCCGAACCGCCGCATCCGGTCAGCGCCAGCGATACGACGGCGACGGAAGCGACGGCGATCCCGAGCCTGGTGTGGTGCCTCATTGTGATGTTCCTCTCGCAAGGTGGATGTGGACGCGCGAGGTCTCGCGTGCCCGGGGGGATGAGGTCTGGGTCGCCGCAGTCGCGGCGGGCGCGGCATCCGCCGCTGCGCTGTCCGCGCTCGCGGCCTCGGCGGACAACCGGCCGAAGACGATCCGGGTGACGTACCCGGCGGCGGTCGCTGGGATGCCGACGCCGAAGAGAACAAGCAGCGGCGCGCCGAACGCAGCGAGCAGCCAGACGACCCCGGCGACGGCGGCACCGGCGACGATCGTCCAGTGGAGGGAACCGAAGCCGATGAGCGCCGCGGCGGCGATCTGGCGGTGGATGCCGCGCACATCGGTCGCGGCCATCACGGGGAACACGTACGAGGCGATGATCGCGATGATCACGAGTGCGAGCACGTTGGCGAACCGGAGGGTCCAGGTGGAGGCGGTGAAGATGTTCGTGATGACGATGGCAGCGGCCGCGAGCAGGATCCACCCCATCGCGGTGGCCCGCCAGTACTGTGCGCGCAGGAGCGCGATGAACGTCCGGGTCACCGGCGGGGTCTCGCCGAGCCGGAACCAGCGGTCGATGTATGCGGCGAGGGCGAAAGAAGCGGGGCCGATGCCGAAGATCACGAGCCCTAGCGCCGTCGCGGCGATCCAGAGCAGGTTCAGGTAGGCGATGCGATAGACGCCGCGAAGGAACATGCTGATGCGGACGAAGCCCTCGAAGGAGAACATCAGAAGACCCCCTCTTCGCCGAACCGCTTGGCAAGCCGGTTGGCGGCGATGACGAGGATCAGTCCGACAAGGCCCTTGAACAGGCCGACGGCCGTGGCGTAGCTCAGCTGCCCGTTCTGGATGCCGGCCGTGTAGACGTACGTGTCGAAGATCTCGCCGACCTCGCGGTTGAGGGAGTTGAGCATCAGGAACATGTGCTCGAAGCCGAGCTCGAGGAAGTCGCCGATCGCAAGGACGAACATCACGATGATGGTTGGCCGGATGGCGGGCAGGGTGATGTGCCAGCTCTGTCGCCAGCGTCCCGCGCCGTCGATCTCGGAGGCCTCGTACAGCTGCATGTCGACCGCCGTCATCGCCGCGAGGTAGATGATCGTGCCCCAGCCGGCAGTCTTCCAGATTTCCTGCATGACGTAGAGCGGGCGGAGCCAGGCGGGGTCGGTGAGGAAGGGAATCGGCTCCAGGCCCCACGAGACGAGGAGGTTGTTCACGCCTCCGCCGTCCGTGGTCAGCAGGACGTAGAACAGCGACACCACGATCACCCACGACATGAAGTGCGGGAGGTAGATCACCGTCTGGATGCTCCGCTGGAACAGCTTGAGGCGCAGCTCGTTCAGCATCAGCGCGAGGATGATGGGCACCGGGAACGAGAAGATCAGCAGCAGCAGCGAGAGGATGATCGTGTTCGTCATCAGGAGCGGGAAGGCGTCTTGGGTGAAGAACCGGATGAAGTGCTCGAATCCCACCCAGGGACTGCCGAAGATGCCCAGGAACGCCGAGTAGTCCTGGAAGGCGATCACCAGTCCGCCCATCGGCACGTACTTGAAGACGAGGAAGTACACGATGCCGGGCAACGCCATCAGATACAGCGCCCGATGTCGCCAGATGTGCTGCCACCAGGTTCGCTTCCGCTCCGCCGGGGGGAGGGACTGGACGACTTCCGTCTGCACGTGAGGCGATGCCTCGAGCGCCGTCATGAGTGCGTCCGCATCTTCGCCAGAACCATGCGCATCGGTATGTCACTTCCTGTGCTCGTCGTCGAGTTCGGGGTGGGCCTCGGGAAAACGCTTGTCGAGTAACCGGTTTCTGACCCTAGCACGGCACTTCGTCGTCGACAACAGGCGTCGAGAGACGACGCTTCACGGCGTCCACAGCCACCCGTCCGGCAGCGCAGCGGGGCCACGGGCCACTCGAATCGACGGCGGACATCGCTGCGTCGCTGGTGACGGTGCCGAGCCGTATCGGGTGATCGGGTAATGTGGCTTCACGCCGGAAACGGCCGCGGGCAGCGGCCGTTTTCCGTATGTGAAGGACGGTGGAGAGGTGTCCCAGGCGATCGACGCCCTCGCCGAGATCTTCTCGTGGATCGGGTTCGGCGTGGGCGCACTGCTCGCCGGGGTCGCGCTGATCATGTACCTGTTCGACGGCACGTGGGTGCCGGTGCGAGCCGTCGTCGAGTCATCGGCCCACGGCCGTCTGGTCCGCTGGTTCGATGAGGACGGCGGCGTGGGGGAGGCGCACCTCACCCATGAGCAGGAGCACCACATCGGCGACGCCGACATGGCCGACATCTTCGTCCGTCGCGGATCCCTCAACCGGATGCGGTTGACGCAGGGCTCGCCGGCGGTGCGGGCCGTCGCGCTCCTTGCCGGCGGGATGCTCGCACTCGGCGTGGTCGCACTGGTGACCTCGCTCGTGATGCTCTTCGCCCGCGGCTGAGCGCTCGGGCGTCCCGGCGGCCGCCTATGCGACGGCGAGCATGCCTCCGGCGGTGACGGCCAGACCGAGGCCTACCCACTGGATCGCGGCGACGCGCTCTCGCAGGACGATCGCGGCCAGCAGGATCGTGCCGGCGGGGTACAGCGCTGTGAGCGCCGAGACCACCGCGAGGTCGCCGATGCGCAGCGCGATCAGCAGGAGCGCGTTGGCGGCGGCATCCGCGATCCCGCATACGGCGGCGAGCGTCCACGCCCGCCGTGCCGTCATCGTCATGCCTCCCGGCTCCGCCGCGTGCTCCAGATCGGCGTGTCCGCTCGGCATCGCCCCGAGCGGCGGACCTGCGACGGCGAGCACGGAGCGCGCCGATGCGCCGCGGCGCATCGCCATGAGGGAGAGGATGCCGACCACGGCCATCGTGACGACGCTGCTCGTGGCGCGGCCGGTCACGAGGGGCACGAGGCCGCTGTCGGCGGAGGTCTGGTCGACGATGATGAGGAAGGCGCCGATCGCGAGTCCGGCGCCGACCGCCATTGCGAGTCCACGGGGGTTCGGCCGCACGATCTTCTCGCCCGGGATGAAGCCGACCAGGACGACGGCGACCAGGGCCACCGCCAGCCCGGCGTAGCCTATGGGCGCCAGCGCATCGCCCTTGACGAGCAGACCCCACAGCATCGGGGCGATCGCCGAGACGACCGCGGTGAGCGGCGACAGGATGCTCATCGGTCCGATCGCGAGACAGGCGTACAGCAGGGCGATGGCGACGACGCCGACGATGCCGGCGAGGACGCCCCACCCGACGTCCGCGGCCGTCCATACGCCGCCCACCAGCGGCTGCACGAGCGCGAGCGCGACGAGTCCTGACAGAGCCGCCGCGGCGGTGACGACGATGGAGCGCAGCCGCCGCGCGGCCAGGCCGCCGAGGAAGTCGGCGGAGCCGTAGATGACGGCGCCGACGAGGGCGAGGGCGGCGGAGAGCATCGCGACCCAGCATAGGAGGCGTGCCGAGACCCTCGGGGGGCATCCGGATTCCGTTTCACGAAACGCAGTTCGCTAGATAAGCTAGCGATATGTCCTCGCCTCACCACGCGAACCGCCGCCCCTCCGGGTGGCTGCGCATCGGCATCCCCGCCCTGCTCGTGCTGATCTGGCTCGCGGCAGGATCCATCGGCGGACCCTACTTCGGCAAGGTCGACGAGGTGTCGACCAACGACCGGTCCAGCTTCCTGCCAGAGGGTGCCGACGCCACGCAGGTCAACGAGCGGCTGGCCGACTTCCTCGGCGAGGACAGCATCCCCGCTGTCGTGGTCGTCACCGGCGACGGCGAACTGTCGGAGGAGGACGTCGCCGACGTCCAGGCGCTGGCCGATGACATCGCCGGCATCGAGGGCGTGCAGGAGGATGTCTCGCCGCCGATCCTGTCGGAGGACGGCGAGGCGGTGCAGATCTTCGTCCCGATCGATGCCTCCGGCGAGGTGGGCGAGACGGTGGAGGCCATCCGGACCCTGGTGGCCGACGAGCTTCCGGACGGCTTCGAGGCGTGGGTCACCGGGCCGGCCGGCTTCACGGCGGACCTCGTCGAGGGCTTCCTCGGCATCGACGGACTTCTGCTCGGCGTGGCGCTGATCGCGGTGTTCCTGATCCTCGTGATCGTCTACCGTTCGCCGCTGCTGCCGGTCCTCGTGCTCCTGACGTCGCTCTTCGCCCTCTGCGCGGCGCTGCTCACCGTGTGGTGGCTCGCCTTCGCCGGCATCGTCGTGCTCAACGGGCAGGTGCAGGGCATCCTCTTCATCCTCGTCATCGGCGCCGCGACGGACTACGCGCTGCTGTACGTCGCCCGATTCCGAGAATCCATCGCGACCGGCGCGTCGAAATGGGACGCGACGCTCTCGGCGTGGCGCGGAGCGTTCGAGCCGATCCTCGCGTCCGGCGGCACCGTGATCGCGGGCCTGTTGTGTCTGCTGCTCTCGGACCTCGCGACCAACCGCGCCCTCGGACCGATTGCGTCCATCGGCATCGCGTTCTCCGTGCTCTCCGCGCTGACGTTCCTGCCGGCGCTCCTGGCGCTCTGCGGCCGGGCGGCCTTCTGGCCCTTCATCCCGAAGCAGCCGCTCGCCATGATCCCCGACGATCTGACGCAGCCGGTCAAGGGCGTGTGGCCGCGACAGGCGCGGTTCGTGGCGCGCAATGCCCGCGTCGTGTGGATCGCGTGCACGATCGTCCTGCTCGCCGGCGCGATCGGCATCACGCAGCTCAAGGCGGACGGCGTGCCCACGAGCGACCTCGTGCTCGGAGCGTCCGAGGCCCGCGACGGCCAGGAGGTGCTCGCCGAGCACTTCCCGGCGGGGTCGGGATCGCCGGCGTACGTGATCATTCCCGAAGAGAACCTCGCCGGCACGGTCGAGGTGCTCGAGGCGTCGGACGGCATCGAATCGGTGGCCGTCGCCTCTGAGGACTCCCCGACCGGACAGGCCGCCGTCGAGGTCCAAGACGGCGAGCCGGTGCTCACGGCGGTCGGCCCGCCCGGCACGCCTGCTCCCGAGGCGACCGTCGCCGACGGCGACGTCCTCGTCGTCGGGACGCTCACGGATGCCGCCGACTCGCTCGCCGCTGAGGACACCGTCCGGCAGCTCCGCGCGGATCTCGACGACACGCTCGGCGCGGGGACCGCGGTCGTCGGCGGCGAGACGGCGACCGACATCGACACCAACGACACGTCGACGCGCGACCGGACCGTCATCATCCCGGTCATCCTGCTGGTGATCCTGCTGATCCTCATGCTGCTGCTGCGGTCGATCCTGGCGCCGGTGCTGCTCATCGCGACGGTGATCCTGTCGTTCGCGACGGCGCTCGGTGTGAGCGCGCTCGTGTTCAACGAGGTGTTCGGGTTCCCCGGCGCCGATCCCGCGGTACCGCTGTACGGGTTCGTCTTCCTGGTGGCGCTCGGTGTGGACTACAACATCTTCCTGATGTCGCGCGTGCGCGAGGAGTCCCTCGTGCACGGCACCAGGCCCGGCATCCTGCGGGGTCTGGTCGCGACCGGCGGCGTCATCACCTCGGCGGGTCTGGTGCTGGCGGCGACCTTCGCGGCTCTCGGTGTCATTCCGATCCTGTTCCTGGTGCAGCTCGCCTTCATCGTGGCCTTCGGCGTGCTGCTCGACACCTTCGTCGTACGGTCTCTTCTCGTGCCGGCGCTGTCGTACGACATCGGCCGGGCGATCTGGTGGCCGTCGAAGCTGGCGAGACGCGACGGGGCAGCATCGGCCGGCCGCGACCCCGGCTCTTCCGAGGGCTCTCCCGCTGAGCCGGTCGACGAGCCCCTGCCCGCGGAGCCGGAGGCCGCGCTTGTCGCAGACGACGGACACCCCCTCACTCGCGAGGAGTACAGGCGTACGCTCGAATCATGACCAAGGCGCTGTTCATCGTCGATGTCCAGAACGACTTCACCGAGGGCGGTGCGCTCGGCGTGGAGGGCGGGGATGCCGTCGCGCAGCGCATCACGGAGTACCTGGTCACGCACGCCGAGGAGTACGCCGTGATCGTGGCCTCGCGCGACTGGCATCACGGCGAGGGCGACAACGGTGGGCACTTCAGCGCAGAACCCGACTTCGTCGATACGTGGCCGGTGCACTGCGTGGGCGGCACCGAGGGCGCGGAGTACGACGCCGGCCTCGACACCTCGGCGGTGACGCACCACGTCAAGAAGGGCCAGGGCGCGCCGGCATACTCGCTGTTCGAGGGCACCACCGACGACGGTGTCACCGTGGCGCACCTGCTCGAAGAGCACGGGGTGGTGGACGTCGACGTCGCGGGCATCGCGACGGACTACTGCGTGCGCGCGTCGGCCCTCGACGCCATCGAGCACGGGCGGCACGTGCGGATCCTCACCGACCTCGTCGCGGGCGTCGCGCCGGAATCGAGCGACGCCGCACTGGCCGAGCTCGCGCACGCCGGAGCCGAGCTGAGCCACTCCGGTCTCTCCGGCGGTGATTGAGCCCGCAGGCACGCCACCGACGGCCGAGGGCGTCCGCGCGGCGCTCGAGGCCGCGGCATCCGCTGAAGAGCGGGCCAAGACCCAGCGGCGCATGGCAGATGCGCGCACCGAGGTGATCGGCGTGCGCATGGGCACTGTCTTCGACATCGCGAAGACGAATGCACGGATGCCGCTGGCCGAGGTCGACCGGCTCCTCGACGCGGATGCCTACGAGATGCGGATGGTGGCGGTCTCGATCCTCGACTTCCAGGCGCGCACGAAGGACGCCGACCGCGCCGCTCTGTACGAGCTCTGGATGCGGCGGATGGACCGCATCGACGCCTGGGACTTCATCGACCGGGCCGCTCCCCGCGTGCTGGGCGGGTATCTGCTCGACCGGCCGCGGGATGTGCTGTTCGACCTCGCGCGCTCTGATGACTGGCCGCGGCGTCGTACGGCGATCACCGCGGCGTTCTGGATCATCCGCGCGCGCGACCTCGAGGACCCTCTCGCGCTTTGCGAAATCCTCGCGGACGACCCGGAGCACCTGGTGCAGACGAACGTCGGCGTGGCGCTGCGCGAGATCGGGCGGGTCGATCGTGCGCGCCTGGAGGAATTCCTCGCGCGTCGCAGCGCCGATCTCAGCGCGCACGCGCGACGCACGGCGCGCACCGCACTCACCTGACGCCCGCGACCCGCTAGCGTCTGTCCTGTGACCGACATCCGCCCGCTCGCCACCGGCGACCACGACGCATGGCTGCCGCTCTGGCGCGGCTACCTGGAGTTCTACGAGTCCGAGCTCTCCGACGAGCAGACCGAGCTGACATGGAACCGCCTCCTCGATCCCCAGTTCCCGATCCACGGCGCGATCGCAATCGACGGCCGGGGCCACGCGGTCGGACTCGTCCACTGGCTGACGCATGCGGCCACGTGGTCCGCGACACCGTACGTCTACCTCGAAGACCTCTTCGTCGCCCCCGATACCCGCGGCACGGGTGCGGGTCGAGCACTCATCGACCACGTGACCGAGTGGGCGCACACGCACGATGCGGCGAAGGTCTACTGGCTCACGCATGAGACGAACGGGACGGCCCGCACGCTCTACGACCGGGTGGCGAGCCACACCGGGTTCGTGCACTACGAGATAGGACTGAACCGATGATGACGACCGACGCCGCGCCCGCCGAGCGCTCCACCGGCGACATGGTCGCCACACTGCTGCTGATCGGGTTCTCGGTCGGCGCCGCGGTGGTGTTGTTCTTCGTCTCGCTCGCCTGGGCCATCGGCAGCTACGACAACACGCTCGCCATCGTGCTGGGCGGCTACATGCCGCTTGCTCTCGCGGTCATCGGGGGAGTTGCAGGCATCATCGCGCTCTCGCGCAAGCACACGGCGTTCTGGTATCCGCTGATCGCGCTCGTGCTGAGCATCGTGGTCTGGCTCATCGCCGCCGCGATCGCCCGCTGAAGGGGAGATGGCGGGGGAACGCAGCCGCAGGCGGCACTTCGACGCTGTGAGTGGGCCCCGTGGGGCTCGAACCCACGACCCGCGGATTAAAAGTCCGATGCTCTACCGACTGAGCTAGAGGCCCTCGGATACCAGCCTACTTGCCGACAGGTGTGGTTCCGTTCTCAGGCTCAGCCCTTCCCATTCCCGTTCCCGCGCCCGCTGTTGCCGTTGCCGTTTCCGTTGCCGTTGTTGTTCCCTGGGCCGCTGTTGTCGTTGACGTCGCCTCCGCCGCCGGTGTCTGCCGGCGGCACGTCCTCGGCCGGGAGCTGCTCAGCGGGCACGTTCGCCGGCGCATCCTCGACCGGAGCCTCCTCCGTCGGTACCGGCGGAGCCTGCTCCTCTGCGGGGGGAGTGGATGCGGGGTCCGGTTCTGGGGACCAGCTGTTCGCGAGCAGCAGCGACCCGAGCGCGAGTCCGAGCACCAGCAGCGCCGCGATGACAGCACCGATCACCAGGACTCGACGGGAGGGTCGGCGCTGCTCGTCCGGAACGGATGGGACGACCACAGCCGCGCTGTCCGTGCTGGCGGAAGCTCCCGAGGCGAGCGCGGCCATGCGCGCATCGCGGCGGAGCGCGCCGCGCTCGACCGGGCCTGGGGGATGAGCCACGAGCGTCGGCCCGGGAAAGACCTGGGTAGGGCCGGTGACGGGCGCCGCGACGGGCGCCGTCGCGGGGTCGGCCCGCTCGCGGGCGATGGTGTTCTCCATCGCCGCCAGGCGGGACGCCGCCGTCACGACCTCGAGCGCGGTGGGTCGGTCGTCCGGGCGGATCGCGGTCATCCCGCGCAGCAGACCCTGCCACGACGGGTGGAGCGACTCCGGGATCTCGGGCGCCGACGTCAGACGTGCCACGACGGTTCCGATGCCTTCGGCATCGCCGAACGGGCGTTCGCCGGTCAGCGCCTCGATGAGCAGGAGACCGAACGCGTAGATGTCGGCGGCCGGCGCCGGCGGCACACCTCGCGCCTGCTCCGGAGCGACGTACGCCATCGTGCCGACGATCACTCCGGGGGTCGTCACGCGCGCCGTGTCTATCAAGTAGGCGATGCCGAAGTCCGCGAGCTTCGCCCGCCACTCCCATCCCGGCCGCGGAGATGACCACAGGAGCACGTTCGAGGGCTTGATGTCGCGATGCACGACCCCGTGCTCGTGCGCGACGTGCAGCCCCTCCGCGATGTCGATCGCGATCGATGCGACGATCCGCGGATCGACAGGCCCGCGCGCGATGAGATCGCGCAGGGTGATGCCGTCGACGTGCTCCATGACCAGATAGCTGGGCTCACCCGTGCCCACGCGGGCATCGAACACGGTGACCAGGGAATGGTGACTCAGAGAGGCGAGGAGCGTCGTCTCCGACAGCGCACGCTCGACGGAGTCGATGCCGTCGGTGGGCTCTCGGAACACCTTCACCGCCACCGAGCGCTGGAGGTGGGTGTCTTCGGCGCGATAGACGCGCGCCATTCCACCCTCGCCGATCCGCTCATGCAGGACGTAGCGATCGTCCAAGATCTCGCCGGTGGACAACTCCGCCGACTCGCGCAGGTCTGTCACGTCTCCTCCCACCCGGTGTCCGCACCCCTCCGGCACAACCCCAGGCCGAGGATAAGGCTAGACAGCACAACTGATCAGGCCCACACCCTTGACTCTCCCGCGACCGCGTGCATGTGGACACCACGAGACCGCCGGCGACCTCGCTTCGCCGGCGGCCTCGTGCCCCCCTGCGTGCCGGCCGAAGCCGGCGTCGGTCACTGTGCCGGAGGCATCAGGACCGAGTCGATGAGATACACGGTGGCGTTGGCCGTCTGCACGCCGCCGCAGATCACGTTCGCGTCGTTGACCATCCAGGCGTCGCCGCTGCCTGTCACCTCGAGATCGGCGCCCTGCACGGTGGTGTGCATGCCGGCGATGTCGGCGGGCTCGATCCGGCCGGGCACCACGTGGTAGGTGAGGATCGACGTCAGCGTCGCGGTGTCGGTCTTGAGCGACTCGATCGTGGCGGGGTCGATCGCCGCGAACGCTTCGTCGACCGGCGCGAAGACCGTGAACTCGTCACCGTTGAGAGTGTCGACGAGGTCCACCTCAGGGTTCAGCTGGGCGCTCACCGCAGCGGTGAGGGTCGTCAGCATCGGATTGTTGGATGCCGCCACCGCGACCGGGTCCGCCGACATGCCCTCGATCGAGCCGGCGCCGTCCGGCACGGCCTCGGCGTAGGCGGCGCAGCCCGGGCCGACGAGGTCTGCGGCGGGGTCGGCCGCCATCGGCTCCTCGCTCGATTCCATGGCGGGTGCGGACGGTTCGGTGGAAGGTTCGGCGGCCGAGCCGCCCATCGAACAGGCGGACAGCGCGAAGGTCGCGGCGACGGCGAGAGCGAGCCCGGCCGACAGACGCTTCCTGGTGATGCGAGACATGTCTTCCTCCTCCATGCGGTCGTGCGACCGCGGTCTGGTGGCCCCCGGTGCGGGGAGCGTGCCGCAGGAGCGGCTACACGGACTGTTCGGAGGGCTCGCCGGAACGGATTGGAAGAATCGGATGCCGATCCCGAGCACGCCCGCATGACACTCGTCCGACCAATCCGAACCGGGCTCCGGAGCGAACAACCCGCAACACCTAGGGGGACGCATGGAGCTCGTCATCATCGGTCTGCTCGGCGGACTCATCACGGGGATCTCGCCGTGCATCCTGCCGGTGCTGCCGGTCATCTTCCTGACCGGGGGCGCGCAGTCCGCCCGGCTCGACGACGCGGCAGGCCGCGCGGCGCCCGTGTCGCGATGGCGGCCCTATCTCGTGATCGCGGGTCTCATCACGAGCTTCACCCTCGTGACGCTGCTCGGCTCCCTCGTGCTCGGAGCACTCGGGCTTCCCCAGGACGTGCTGCGCTGGGCGGGTATCGCCGTGCTCGTGCTCATCGGCATCGGGCTGCTCGTGCCGCGATTCGAGCAGCTGCTCGAGAAGCCTTTCCAGAAGCTCGCTCGTCGCTCGGAGGTGCAGAACCGGGGAAGCGGGTACGGCGTGGGGCTCGCATTGGGAACCGTCTTCGTGCCGTGCGCGGGACCGGTGCTCGCGGCGATCATCGTCGCCGGATCCACGGGACGCATCGACGCCGGCACGGTCGTGCTGACGGTCTCGTTCGCGGTGGGGGTCGCCATCCCGCTCCTGTTCTTCGCACTGGCGGGCCGTGGGCTCGTCGAGCGCATCCGCGCGTTCCGCAAGCGCGAGCGCGGCCTGCGCGTCGCCGCGGGCGTCGCGATGCTCGCCCTCGCCGTGGGCCTCGTCTTCAACGTGCCGCAGGCGCTGCAGCGCCTCGTGCCCGACTACACCGCAGGCGTCCAGCGGGAGCTCACCGACAACCCCGAGGCCCGGCGGGCGCTCGACCTCGGCGGTCTCGTCACCGACGAGAATCGCGAGCTCGACCAGTGCACGAACGGCGCGTCCGAGCTCGAGTCGTGCGGTACGGCGCCGAGCATCCGCGGCATCGAGGCGTGGCTGAACACGCAGGGCGGCGCGGCGCTCGACCTCGAAGACCTTCGCGGCCAGGTCGTCCTGATCGACTTCTGGGCGTACTCCTGCATCAACTGTCAGCGCAGCATCCCGCACGTCGTCGCGTGGGACCAGGCGTACCGCGACGCGGGGCTGCAGGTGATCGGCATCCACTCTCCCGAGTACGCGTTCGAGAAGGATGCCGGCAACGTCGCCGCCGGCGCGCGCGACTTCGGCATCACCTACCCGGTGGCCCTCGACAACAGCCTGTCGACGTGGACGAACTACCGGAACCGCTATTGGCCCGCGCACTATCTGATCGACGCGGACGGCACGGTCCGGCACATCGCGCTCGGCGAGGGCAACTACGCCGCGACCGAGAAGCTCATCCGCGAGCTGCTGGAGGATGCCGATCCCGGTGTGGCGCTGCCCGATCCGACCGACGTCGCCGATGACACTCCGGACGCCGGCACCCGCACGCGCGAGACGTTCCTCGGGTCGGCGAAGGACGTCAACTACGGCGGTGAGCCCGTGTATCGGGCGGGCGAATCCGAGTACCGGCTGCCCGACGACCAGCCGGCCGATTCGTTCGCCCTGGACGGCGCGTGGCGGGTCGAGACGCAGTACGCGGCTCCGTCGGGGACCGCGGGCGGCGGCATCCGTCTGCAGTTCCATGCCGAGGAGGTGCGCATGGTGCTCGCCGGCGAGGGGGAGGTGCGCGTGCGCCTGGACAACGGCCGCGAGCAGACCCTGGCCGTGTCGGGGACGCCGCGTTCGTATGCCGTGGCGGAGACCGACGATGCGGCCGCGCACGTGCTCGACGTGCGCGTCTCGCCGGGAGTCGACGTCTACTCGTTCACGTTCGGGACACCGGGTGCGATCAGGTCCCGGGGAGGTGACGTAAGGCATGCTGGTGGACATGGTGATCGACGGGATCGACGTGCCGGAGGACGGCACGGAGCCGGTCGACCGCATCGGAGAGCTGCTGCTGCGGGTGGCGGCCGGCGATCAGGCGGCCTTCGCGCGCGTCTACGACCTGCTCTCGCCGCGCGTCTTCGGTCTGATCCTGCGGGTGCTCGTCGACCGGGCGCAGAGCGAGGAGGTGCTGCAGGAGGTCTTCCTCGAGGTGTGGCAATCCGCGTCGCGGTTCGCTCCGAACAGAGGTCAGGGGAGATCGTGGGTGCTCACGATCGCGCACCGCCGGGCTGTGGACCGTGTGCGGGCCTCGCAGTCGAGCACGGATCGCGACGTGCGCGCGGGATTCCGCGACCTCGGGGTAGCCCATGACGAGGTGGCGGAACAGGTCGAGCTGCGCATCGAGGGGGAGAGGGTGGCGACCGCGCTGTCGGCACTGCCGGACGCCCAGAAGGAAGCGCTGACCCTCGCGTATTACGGGGGCTACAGTCAGAGCGAGATCGCGGCCCTGGTGGGAGCGCCGCTGGGGACGATCAAGACGAGGATGCGGGACGGTCTGTCCCGCCTGAGAGCAGAGATGGGGGTGACCGCGTGATGAACGAGGAGGAGTTCGCCGAGCTCGCCGCAGGCGCTGCGCTGAACGCGCTGTCGCCCGCCGACCGCGAGGCGTTCGAGGCTGCGCGCCGCCGGCACCCCGAGTGGGAGGAGCGAGTGGACGCGGATGCCGCGACCGCCGCCGCCCTCGCCGACACCGTCGCCGATGCCGTGCCCCCGCTGACGCTGCGGTCCACGCTGCTGTCGCGGGTCGCCGCGACCCCTCAGCTGCCTGCCATGGACGCGTCCGCCGCCGCGGTCGCCGAACCGGTCACCGCGTGGTCCGAGAGCAGCGATCGGCCGGCCTCTGAGCCGCCGCCCGCCACCGCGGTCATCCAGGCCGTCTCCCGGCGTCGCTGGACCCGCGGCATCGTCGCGCTCGCGGCATCGTTGGTGCTGCTCGTCGCGCTGGGGCTCGGCGCGGCCATGATCAACGACTACCTGTACCGGCCGGCCGAGGTCGTCGCGCTACAGCAGATCGAGGATGCCCCCGACGCGCAGTCGGCCACGGTCGAGGTCACCGACGGCGGCACCGCGACCGCGCACTGGTCGGAATCGCTCGGCACGGTCGTGCTCGTCTCGCAAGGGCTCCCGCAGATCGCCGACGACGAGAGCTTCGAGCTGTGGTTCGTACGCGACGGAGGCGCTGTCTCGGCGGGCACTTTCGACTCCGCTGAGGGCGAGGCGACGGCACTGCTCGACGGTGCGCTGGAGCCGGGCGATGTCATCGCGGTGACGATCGAGCCGCAGGGCGGGTCGCCTACCGGCGAGCCGTCGACGGTTCCGATCGTCACGATCCCGACGGCGTGAACCTGATCCGAGGCGCGCGCAGTCGTCACCCCGGTAGCGTGAAGTCCGTGGTTTCCGCTCCGCAGACGACCCAGACGCTCGCACACCTGCGCCGCGCGCGCGACCTCATCGACCGCGACTACGCCCAGCCACTCGACGTGCCGACGATGGCGACCCGGGCCCTGATGTCGCCCGCGCACTTCTCCCGGGAGTTCAAGGCCGCCTACGGCGAGACGCCGTACGCGTACCTCATGACGCGGCGCATCGAGCGGGCGATGGCGCTGCTCCGCGAGGGTGTCTCGGTGACGGATGCCTGCACTGCCGTCGGTGCGACATCGCTCGGCTCGTTCAGCTCGACGTTCTCCGAGATCGTGGGGGAGACCCCGAGCTCATACCGCTCGCGCCCGCACGATGCCGCCGAGGCCATGCCGCTGTGCGTCGCGAAGATCCTCACGCGGCCGACCCGGTACGTCTGACGCGGAGCGGCTCGGCGCAGTGCCCGGCTCGCCGCTCGTGAACCGAGCAGGATCGGAGAAGCGCGGGTTCGCGAGGGATCGTAGCGTGGCATGCATGACGAACATCGCCCTGGCATACAGCCCCATCACCGTCGACGACGTCGACGCCGCCATCCCCTTCTACCGCGACGGTCTCGGCCTCGAGGTCGTCAACGACGTCTCGTACGACGGTCACCGCTGGGTGAGCTTCGGCTTCCCCGGCCAGCCCGGCCTCTCGCTCGTGGTGTCGGATCCGTCTGCGGGCCGTTCGCCCGACGACGGCGAGGCGCTCCAGCGTCTGATCGTGAAGGGTTCCGGCCCCGGACCCTACGTCTTCACGACCAGCGACCTCGACGCGACGTTCGAGAAGCTGCGCGCCTTCGGCGCGGAGGTGCTCCAGGAGCCCAAGGAGCAGGGGTGGGGTCCGCGCGACTGCGCCTTCCGCGACCTCGCCGGCAACCACATCCGCATCAACCAGGTCTGAGCGCCGGGTCATGTGCCTGCCCTGGGCGGCCGCGATGCAGCGCGAGCCGGTTCTCGTGGCGGCGAGTAGCCTGGACCGAATGAGCGATTCGTCCAGGGAGTTCCACAAGCCCGTCCGGCGCCCGGCCGAGGTCTTCGACCGGGCGTTCGCTGCCGAGGACCCGGCTGAGGTCTCGCGCGTCGCGCACACCACCGCGCACGCCCTGCTCGCCAGGGTCCGCGCCGACCCTGACGGCCGCGTCGTCGACCGGCTCGTCTCGTTCACCGACGAGAACGGCATCGACGACCTCGCCGAGCTGTGGTCGCGTTCGCCCGCGAAGACGCTGCCCGGCGCGCTGTGGCGGCTGTACCTCGTGCAGCTCATGATCCACGACGACCCGCGCACGGCCGCGCTCCTGTACGAGCGCGGCCGTGCCGAGCTCGCCTCCGTCGACGACGTCGTGGCCGGCGCGCCGTCGCCCGCCGGTCCCGACGAGCTCGTCGCCCTGGTCGACACCATCCTGCGCGGGCTCTTCGAGGGCGACTTCGCGGTGGCCCTCGACCGCGCCGCGGCGTTCTGCCGCGTCCAGGCATCGGGCGCGACACACCTCGCAGACGACTACGAGACGACCGAACCCGAGCGCGCGTCGGCGTTCACCACGCGGGCGCTGCGCCTCTCGGACTATGGCGCCGACCTGTCGGCCTGCGCAGCCCTCTGGCGCCGCGACGCCCTGACCTGAGATCCGCTGGCGCTTCGCTCACAGCCCTGGCGGTGAGACTGCAGCCGGCTGCCGAGACTGCGGGTGAAACCCACGGTCTCGGCGGTCAGTTGAGGTCTCACGGAGCACGGCGCGAAGGAAGCGCCCGGACGAATGCCGGGTACGAAAGTGCCGGGCCGCAGAACGCCTCTCGGCGCGGCGCCGCTCGTAGCGGCAAAAGTTGGAGCCCGGGGTTACTGCGGCCCGGCCGATCCAGTGTAACCGAGACGAGGGGCCGGGCATTCCCGAGCACTTAGGCTCGGGGACATGGCATTGCTCTTCGCGCTCGTCATCGACCCCGCGGCATCCGATGATCCTCGGTCCGATTTCGCCGGCACGTTCCGGGTCATCGACCCGTCGGCGCCGGCCCTGAGCGTCGGCGAGCTGAGCACGCAGCGCGGCGACGGCATCTTCGAGTCGATCGGGGTCGTCGACGGCCACGCGCAGGAGACGCAGGCCCACCTCGAGCGGCTCGCACACTCCGCGCGCATCTGCGACCTGGCCGCTCCGCACCTCGAGCAGTGGCGCCAGGCCGTCGACGCCGCCGCGCAGCACGCGCCGCGCCAGGGCGAGGGCGTCATCAAGCTCATCCTGAGCCGCGGCGTCGAGCACGGCCCCGCACCGACGGCGTGGGTGACGGTGGCTGCCGCCGCCGACAACACCGCCGTGCGCGAGCACGGCATCCGGGTCGTCACGCTCGATCGCGGCTACGGCATCGACACCCCTGCGAAGGCGCCGTGGCTGCTGCTCGGCGCGAAGACCCTGTCGTACGCGGTCAACATGGCTGCGATCCGCGAGGCCAAGCGCCGAGGGGCCGACGACGCCGTCTTCGTCACCTCGGACGGCTTCGTGCTCGAGGCGCCCACCGCCTCTCTCATCCTCCGCATCGACGGCCGCTTCGTCACGCCCGCGCCGAACGGCGGCATCCTCCACGGCACGACGCAGCTGAGCCTCTTCGCCCACCTCGAGGAGGAGGGGCACGAGACCGGTTACGCCACGCTGCCGACGAGCGCGCTGACGGACGCGGATGCCGCGTGGCTGGTGTCGAGCGTGCGACTGGCGGCGCCCATCACAGCCATCGACGGCGCCGCGGTGCCGAAGGATGCCGAGCTCACGGCATCCTTCAACCGCTACCTGCTGAGCCCGCGCGACTGAGCCCGACCGACTGAGTCCGCCTGCACGACTGAGCCGACCGACGACGAAGCCCCCGCCGATCGGCGAGGGCTTCGTGCAGCGATCGGGCGGTTCAGCCGAATCGACCGGAGACGTAGTCCTCGGTCGCCTGCACCGACGGAGTCGTGAAGATCGAGCGCGTGTCGTTGTACTCGATGAGCTTGCCGGGCTTGCCGGTGCCCGCGATGTTGAAGAACGCCGTCTTGTCGCTCACCCGTGACGCCTGCTGCATGTTGTGCGTCACGATGACGACCGTGTAGTCGTTCTTGAGTTCGCCGATCAGCTCCTCGATCGCGTAGGTCGAGATCGGGTCGAGGGCGGAGCAGGGCTCGTCCATGAGGATCACCTCGGGCGAGACCGCGATGGCGCGTGCGATGCACAGACGCTGCTGCTGGCCGCCCGACAGGCCCGATCCGGGCTTGTCGAGGCGGTCCTTGACCTCGTTCCACAGGTTCGCGCCACGCAGCGACTTCTCGACGAGAGCATCCGAGTCGGACTTCGACATCTTCTTGTTGTTGAGCTTGACCCCCGCCAGCACGTTCTCCTTGATCGACATCGTGGGGAACGGGTTGGGGCGCTGGAAGACCATGCCGACCTGGCGGCGCACGAGCACCGGGTCGACGTTCGCGCCGTAGAGGTTGTTGCCGTCCAGGAGCACCTCGCCCTCCACGCGCGCGCCGGGGATCACTTCGTGCATGCGGTTGAGCGTGCGCAGGAACGTCGACTTGCCGCAGCCCGACGGGCCGATGAAGGCGGTGACGCTGCGCGGCTCGATGCCGAGGGAGACGCCTTCGACGGCCTTGAAGTCGCCGTAGTAGACGTTGAGGTCGTTGACTTCGATGCTCTTGGACATGATTCCTGTCAGTGCTTTCGGGTGGAGGCTGCCTCAGCGGCCCAGCTTGGGGGAGAACACCTTCGCGACGAGGCGCGCGATGAGGTTGAGGAGCATCACGATGACGATGAGGACGAGAGCGCACGCCCACGCGCGGTCGATGTAGGCCTGGGCGGGGATGCCCTGGTTCATGTACTGCGAGTAGGCCATGACCGGCAGCGTCATCATGCGGCCCTCGAAGAGGTTGTAGTTCATCGACGTCGCGACGCCCGCCGTGAGAAGCAGCGGGGCGGTCTCGCCGATCACGCGGGAGATCGAGAGCATGACGCCCGTGGTGATGCCGGCGAGCGAGGTCGGCAGGACGATCTTCGCGATCGTGCGCCACTTGGGCACGCCGAGCGCGTACGACGCTTCGCGGAGCTCGTTGGGCACGAGGCGCAGCATCTCCTCCGTCGAACGCACGACCACCGGGATCATCAGCACCGCCAGTGCGACCGAGCCCATGATGCCCATGCGGATGCCAGGCCCGAGGAACAGCGCGAACAGGGCGTACGCGAACAGACCGGCGACGATCGACGGGATGCCGGTCATGACGTCCACGAGGAACGTGATGCCGCGGCTCAGGCGTCCGCCCTGCCCGTACTCGACGAGGTAGATGGCGGTGAAGATGCCGATCGGGATCGAGATCACGGCGGCTGCGAACGTGATGAGGACGGTGCCGACGATCGCGTGGAGCGCGCCGCCGCCTTCGCCCACGACGTTGCGCATCGAGGAGGTGAAGAACTCGGCCGAGATGCCGGCGACGCCGTTGACGACGACCGTGATCGCCACCGAGACCAGCGGGACCATGGCGATGAGGAATGCGATCGTCACGACGCCGGTCACAAGGCGATCCATGCCCTTGCGGCCGCCCTCGACGAGGGACGACGTCGTCGTGATCAGCGCGAGGTACACCAGCGCCGCCACGACCGCCCAGCCGGCGACGTTGAAGCCGTCTCCGGAGCCCATCGCGACGATCGCGAAGAGGATGGCGCTGATGACGAGGCTGCCGACGAGGATGGCCCATGGCGCCCAGGAGGGGAGGTGGCCGCTGGTAAGCCGCGGGGTCTCGCGCACGGGCGCCGACTGCGGAGCCCGGGGTGGAGCGGTCGTCACGGTCATGTCAGTTCGCTCCCGAGAATTCCTTGCGGCGGCTGACGATCCATCGGGCGATGGCGTTGACCGCGAAGGTGACGATGAAGAGGATGAGGCCGGTGGCGATGAGGACGTTGATGTTGACGCCGTACGCCTCGGGGAAGGTCAGGGCGATGTTGGCGGGGATCGTGCCGGGGTTCTCGGCCGTGAACAGCTGGAAGGTCACCACGTTCGCGACGGAGAGCACCATGGCGACCGCCATCGTCTCGCCGAGCGCGCGGCCGAGGCCCAGCATCGAGGCCGAGACGATGCCGCTGCGGCCGAACGGGAAGACGGCCATCTTGATCATCTCCCACCGCGTGGCGCCGAGCGCCAGGGCCGCCTCCTCATGCAGGACCGGGGTCTGCAGGAAGATCTCGCGGCAGATGGCGGTGATGATCGGGACGACCATCACCGCGAGGACGATCGCGGCGGTGAAGATGGTGCGGCCGGTGCTGGAGACGGTGCCCGAGAAGAGCGGGAACCATCCCATGTTGGCGTTGAGCCATGCGTAGATCGGCTGGACGGCGGGGGCGAGCACGAGGATGCCCCACAGGCCGAAGACCACCGACGGAACGGCGGCGAGCAGGTCGACGATGTAGCCGAGCCCCTGCGCGAGTCGACGCGGTGCATAGTGCGAGATGAAGAGGGCGACCGAGACCGCCAGAGGGACGGCCATCAGAAGGGCCAGGAAGGAGGCCCACACGGTGCCGAAGGCGAGCGGCCAGACGTACTCCCAGAAGTTTCCCGAAAGGATGCTGGCGGTCTCCGACGTGGCGGTCAGACCGGGCACGGACTGGATGAGGAGGAAGATGGCGACCGCGGCCAGCGTGACGAGGATCATCACGCCGGCGCCGAGCGCGGTTCCCGAGAACCAGCGGTCGCCCGGCCGCTGCTTGACCTTGCCCGAGGCGGGGGCGGTCGTCGTGGTCATGGTGTCCTTCTGGATTCGGGTTCTCTCAGGGTGATACCCGGCCCGATCGCGAGGACCGGGCCGGGCATCGGGGTCTTACGGGGTGACGATCAGGTCGATCGCGGCGTTGACCTGCTCACGCAGGGAGTCCGAGATCGGCGCGCTGCCGGCGGCGGCAGCAGCGGCATCCTGGCCCTCAGCGCTGGCCACGTACTGCAGGTAGCCCTTGACGATCGGCGCCGCGGCCGCGTCGGCGTACTCCTGGCACGCGATCATGTAGCTCACGAGCACGATCGGGTAGACGCCCGCGACATCGGAGGTGCGGTTCAGCTCGATGGCGAGATCGCCCTCGCCGCGGCCCTCCTCGAACGGCGACTCGTCGACGATGGCGGCAGCCGCCTCCGGCGAGTACTCGACGAACTCGTCGCCGACCTTCACCGCAGCGGTCGAGAGGCCCTCCTCAGCGGCACGCGACGCGTCGGCGTAGCCGATGGTGCCGTTGCCGCCCGCGACGGCGGAGACGACACCCGAGGTGCCCTGGGCGGCCTCACCGCTGGACAGCGGCCACACGCCGTCGGCCTCGTTCGTCCACACGTCGCCGGCCGCCTGGTAGAGGTAGTCGGTGAAGTTCTCGGTGGTGCCCGAGTCGTCGGCGCGGTGCACCGGCGTCACGGCCAGGTCGGGGAAGGTCACGTCGGGGTTGAGAGCGGCGATCGCCGGGTCGTTCCAGTTCGTGATCGTGCCGGCGAACAGGCCGGCCATCGTCGCCGCGTCGAGGTTGAGCGAGTCGACGCCCTCGACGTTGAAGATGACGGCGATCGGCGAGATGTACGTCGGCAGCTCGATGATGCCCGACTCCTCGACGCAGCCGTCGAACGGACCGGCCTCGACCTCTTCGATCGTGAACGCGCGGTCGGAGCCCGCGAACGGGAAGGCGCCCGCCTGGAACGACTCGCGGCCGGCGCCGGAACCCGACGGGTCGTACGTGATCGTCACGTCGGGGTTGGCGGTCTGGAAGCCGGCGGTCCACGCCTGGACGGCGACCTCCTGAGCCGAGGAGCCGCCGCCGGCGATCTCGCCGGAGAGGTTCGACTCGGGTGCGTCGGTGGTCTCGCCCGAGGGGGTCTCGTTGGAGGCGCAGCCTGCGAGGGCGAGGGCCGCGATTGCGGCGACAGCGCCCACCTGGGCGATGCGAGAGATCTTCACTGTGTGAATCCTTCACGTGTCAGGGAAAGAGGCCCGGGAAGGCCTTCGGGTTCGAACCCGGTGCGGGGTTCGTTCTGAAACGTAGGCTCGGACTCTTAAGAGAGTGCGCTGCGCGGGTGAACGGAAGGTGAACGGGATGCCGACATCCATGCGCCGGCATCGAGGTCGCACGGCGTCCCGCCGCGGGAATCCGCGGCATCCGGTGGCTGCTGTTCACTCGCCCGGCTGGGGCGCGCGGGTCAGACCTTCGGGATGTGGGTCTCGATGGCGACGATGCCCGAGCCGGGATTGTCCACCGACATGTGCACGACCGAGAACGCCGCCGGCTCGAGCGCCGACGCGCTGCCGAGGTACGACCCGCGCAGTGTTCCCGTCGCGAGTGCGAGCTCACTGAGGATGTCGGGCAGCACCGGCCCATGGCTGCACAGCACGGAGGGCTTGCGGGCGCGGACGCGTTCGCCGACGACGGTGCGCGCGTCGGAGGTGCCTTCCTCCCACGCGTCCTGGCCGATCAACCCGGTGGTGTCGATCTTGCGACCGAGAGCGGCCGACAGCGGCGCAACCGTCTTGACGCAGCGCACCGCCGGGCTCGACACGATCTTGCGGACGCCGAACGCGACCAGCGGGCCGACGATCGAGTTCGCCTGCTTGCGGCCGCGCGCCGCGAGCGGACGCGCGGCATCGCTGCCGTCCCACTCCTCGCGGGCGACCGCCTTGGCGTGCCGCAGCGCGACGATGGGGAAGGTGCGCAGCACGCCCTCGTCGATCAGCCGGACGAAGTACTCCAGGATCTCGGCGTCGACGGGATAGCTGAGCCGGCGGAGGGCCTTCTTCGGCGAGACCCACTCGATCGCGGCGATCTCCTTGTTCGGGACGAACGCGGAGGTGCGGATCGCCGTCTCCGTCGCCTCCGCCGCCCAGTAGTGCACGATCTTGGTGCGCTTGCTGGGCAGCCGGTAGCGCGAGACGCCGACGGGCACGCCGAGAGCGACACGGATGCCCGTCTCTTCGTGGATCTCGCGGACGGCGGTCTCGGCGAGCATCTCGCCGGGGTCGACCTTGCCCTTGGGCAGCGTCACATCGCGATACTTCGTGCGGTGGATCAGGAGCACGCGCAGCTTGCCGTCGACGACACGCCAGACGACGCCCCCGGCCGCGTAGACGGCCGTCTCGGTCATCGCACCGCCCGTGCCCGCCGGCGGCGCTGCACGTTGATCATGGTCCGGTCCTGGAGGTCCAGGAGCAGCTTGCCGTCCTCGCCGACGTTGTGGCGCACCCATTCGCCGTCGGGTCCCAGATGCCACGAGCTGGTGGTGTCGCTCATGGACAGCGTGAAGAGGTCGTTGAGCTCCTTGACGTGGGCGGGCATCGACACGCGCACGAGCGCCTCGACCCGGCGGTCGAGGTTGCGGTGCATCATGTCGGCGCTGCCGATGTACACCACCGGGTCGCCATCGTTGTGGAACGCGAAGATGCGCGAGTGCTCCAGGTAGCGGCCGAGGATGGAGCGAACGGTGATGTTCTCGCTCATGCCCACCACGCCCGGTTTCAGCGAGCAGATGCCCCGCACCCACACCTCGACCTTCACGCCGGCCTGGCTGGCCCGGTACAACGCGTCGATGATCTGTTCGTCGACCATGGAGTTGACCTTGATGCGTACACTCGCGGACTTGCCGGCGAGCGCATTGCGGCGCTCCTTGTCGATGAGGCGCAGCAGGCCCTTGCGCAGGTGGAGCGGTGCGACCAGGAGGCGCTTGAACTTCTTCTC
Source organism: Microbacterium sp. ZW CA_36 (assembly GCF_044987475.1). NCBI lineage: Bacteria > Bacillati > Actinomycetota > Actinomycetes > Micrococcales > Microbacteriaceae > Microbacterium > Microbacterium sp. ZW CA_36. The sequence goes on along the minus strand of NZ_JBJDRL010000001.1, from coordinate 260,227 downwards.
GATCGCGTAGCCGCTCAGCTCGTTGAAGAGGCGGGTGAGGTCGCGGCCCACGACGTCGTCAGCCGTGAACAGGCCGAAGTCCTCGTAGACGCGGCTGGTCTTCGGGTTGTAGTTGCCGGTGCCGACGTGGCTGTAGCTGCGCAGCACGCCGTTCTCCTCGCGGATCACGAGCGCCAGCTTGCAGTGGGTCTTCAGGCCCACCAGGCCGTACACGACGTGGACGCCCGCCTTCTCGAGCTTGCGCGCCCAGACGATGTTGTTCGCCTCGTCGAAGCGCGCCTTGATCTCGACGAGGGCCAGGACCTGCTTGCCGGCCTCGGCGGCGTCGATGAGCGCCTCCACGATGGGGCTGTCACCCGACGTGCGGTAGAGGGTCTGCTTGATGGCGAGGACGTGGGGGTCCTTCGCCGCCTGCTCGAGGAAGGCCTGCACGCTGGTCGCGAAGGACTCGTAGGGGTGGTGCACGAGCACGTCGCCCTTGCGGATGGACGCGAAGATGTCGGGCCGCTCGTTGTTGTCGCCGGGCTGGAAGGCGACCGCGGTCGTCGGCAGATGCGGCGTGAAGCGCAGGTCCGGGCGATCGATGCGCAGATCGAACAGGCCGCGCAGGTCGAGCGGACCGGGGAGGCGGTAGACCTCCTGCTCGGTGACGTCGAGCTCCTTGACGAGGAGGTCGAGCGTCACGTCGTCCATGTCGTCCGTGATCTCGAGCCGGATCGGCGGGCCGAAGCGGCGCCGCAGCAGCTCCGCCTCGAGCGCCTGGATGAGGTTCTCGGTCTCGTCCTCCTCGATCGCGACGTCCTCGTTGCGTGTGAGGCGGAACGCGTGGTGGTCCAGCACCTCCATGCCCGGGAACAGATCGTCGAGGTGGTTGGAGATGAGGTCTTCGAGCGGCAGGTAGCGCACCGTGCCCGCGGCGGCGGGCAGCTCGACGAACCGGGGGAGCATCGGCGGCACCTTCAGACGCGCGAACTCCTGACGACCGGTGCGGGCGCTGCGGATGCGGATCGCGAGGTTCAGCGACAGCCCGGAGATGTAGGGGAACGGGTGTGCGGGGTCGACCGCGAGTGGCATCAGGACGGGGAAGACCTGCGCCTGGAAGTAGTCGTAGAGCCGTGCGCGTTCGTCCTCGTCGAGGGTGTCGTACGAGACGATCTGGATGCCGGCGTCGGCGAGCGCCGGTTTGACGAGCGACGTCCACGCCTCGGCGTGACGCAGCTGCAGGCGGCGCACCTCCGCCGAGATGTCGGCGAGGACGTCCGCGGGGGAGCGGCCGATGTTCGTCGGGAGCGCCAGACCGGTGACGATGCGGCGCTTGAGGCCCGCGACGCGCACCATGAAGAACTCGTCGAGGTTGTTCGCGAAGATCGCCAGGAAGTTCGCCCGCTCCAGCGTGGGCAGGTTCGGATCCTCGGCGAGTTCGAGCACGCGCTGGTTGAAGGCGAGCCAGCTGAGCTCGCGGTCCAGGTAGCGATGGTCGGGAAGCTGCGAGTCGAAGACCTCCGAGAGGTCGAAGTCGTCGTCGTCCGCATCGCCCAGGCCGGCGTCGAGCACCTCGGGTTCGATCATCCCCTCATCATTGCAGGGTCACGTGACGAGAGTGTGAACGGGGTGACGGATGCCGCGGGTCGAGCCCGGTCGCCTACGCCTCGGTGCGCTCGCGAGGAGCGGGCTCGGGCTCGTCCTCGTACACGTTGAAGCGGTAGCCCACGTTGCGGACGGTGCCGATGAGCTGCTCCATGTCGCCGAGCTTGGCCCGCAGCCGCCGGACATGCACGTCCACCGTGCGGGTGCCGCCGAAGTAGTCGTAGCCCCAGACCTCGCTCAGCAGCTGCTCGCGCGTGAACACCCGTGACGGGTGCGTGGCGAAGAAGTGCAGGAGCTGGAACTCCTTGTAGGTGAGGTCGAGCGGCCGGCCGTGCACCTTCGCGGAGTACGACGACTCGTCGATCGTGATGCCCGACGTCTGGATGCGGGTCGACACCTGCTCGGCCGACTGGCGTCCGACCGCCAGCCGGATGCGCGCGTCCACCTCGGCCGGGCCCGCGGTGAAGAGGATCACGTCGTCGACGCCCCAGTCCGGCGAGACGGCGGTGAGACCGCCCTCCGTGACGATCAGCAGGAGCGGCGCATCCAGACCCGTCGTGTTGAGGATCTTGCACAGCGACTTCGCTCCGACGAGGTCCACACGGGCGTCGACGAAGATGATGTCGGCGCTGGGGGCGTTGACCAGCTGGGCGGGCTCGGCGGGGATCAGGCGCACGCGGTGGCTCAGCAACTCGAGCGAGGGCAGCACGGGGCCGCCTCCGTGAGTGGAACTGAGAACCAGGAGCTGTGCCAATGGATCGCCTTCCCGGCGCGTGGGGGCGCGCCGCGAACCCCAGTGTAGGGCGTGGCCGGGTTGCGGTTCGCTCTCATGACTTCGTGGACGCCGTCTGGACGCGTGCGCCGAGCGACCCGATGGGCGATGATGGAGGCGTGGCCGTGCCTGAACTCGCCCCTCGTCGCACCTTCGGGGGCATCGTCGCCGTGTGGGTGCTGGCGGCGCTGATCGCGATCGTCGTCGGCGTCTTCGCGACGCCGGACTGGCGCGCGGCCTGGCTGGGCGTCGGCTTGGGCGGATGCCTCATCGTCGCGTTCGCCACCCAGCTCTGGTCGGGCCGCTCCCAGGGGTTCACCGAGCGGGTGGCGGCGAGCGTCCTCGGTGCGGCGCTGGTGATGGGGGTCATCAGTCTCGGCTTCGGTCTGGCCGCCCTCGTTCCCGGCTAGACTCGGTCTCATGGATCTCGTCGCGCTCGAACTGTTCTTCGTGGGCCTGCTCGGTCTGGCGTCGCTCGCGATCGTCTTCGTCTCCGCGGTCGTCGTCAAGAACCTGTACCGCGGCCAGCGCTGACGGGTCGCGTCGTGCTCGAGATTCCGACCGACCTTCCCGCAGAGCTCGTCCCGCTGTCGTGGCTCATCGGCGTGTGGGAGGGAACCGGCGTCATCGACTACGGTGACCACGCCTACACGGGCGAGTTCACGCACCGCGTGAGCTTCAGCCACGACGGCGGCGACTACCTGAACTACTCCGCCGAGGCATGGCTGCACGACGCCGACGATCCCGAGGCGCGCACGCGACTGGTGGCCGAGCTCGGCTACTGGCGTCTCACCCTCTCTGCGACCGACGCGGACGCCGGACCCGGCCTGCTTCCCGCCGTCTCGGCTCCGGTCACCCGCACCGCCGACGACATCGAGGGGCTGCGCAACAGCGACGGCGGGTTCGACCTCGAGGTGGCCCTCGTGCACGCCGACGGCGTGAGCGAGCTGTACCTCGGCCAGATCAAAGGCCCCCGCATCGACATCGCCACGGACGCCGTGGTGCGTCCGGCGAGCGCCAAGGCCTACGCCGCGGCGACCCGCATGTTCGGCCTCGTCGACGGCCACCTGCTGTGGGCGTGGGACATCGCCGCACTCGGCTTCGAACTCGGCGCGCATGCCTCAGCCCGCCTCGCGAAGCTGGAATGAGCGCTGGAATGAACACGTCTCGAAGTGAGCAGAGTGATCGATGACTGACCCGTTCGCCGCCGTCCCCGGCGCCGTCGTCGACGACGCCGGCCTGCAGCACGTGGGCAGCCCCCTCGTCGAGCAGCGTCGTCTCGCCGCCGGCGCCGCGATCGCGCCGCGCCGCGACCGCGCGGTCATCGCGGTTCCCGGCGAGGACCGGCTGACCTGGCTCGACTCGCTGTCGTCGCAGGCGCTGGCGCGCCTTCAGCCCGGCGTGAGCACGGAGCTTCTCATCCTCGATCCGCAAGGACACGTCGAGCATGCGGCATCCGTCCTCGATGACGGCGAGACCACGTGGCTGATCGCCGATCGCGCTGATGTCGACGGCCTCTTCGACTGGCTGCGCAAGATGCGCTTCCGGCTGCGCGTCGACCCGCGCATCGCCGACGACGAGTACGCGGTGGTCGGCGGCACCGCCGCGGCGCTCGAGCGCATCTCGCCCGCCGCGCCGTCGGGCATGCCCGTCGTGTGGCGCGACCCGTGGCCGTCCGTCACGCCCGGCGGGCACGCGTACGCCCCGGTCGACCCGCATCCCGGTGCCGATCGCGACTGGGCCGAGGCGATCGTGACGCGTGACGAGGAGCAGCGGATTGCGGATGCCGCGGCCGCCGGTGATCTCGAGCTCGCCGGGCTCGCAGCGGTCGACGCGCTCCGCGTCGCGGCATGGCGCCCCCGGTGGACCGCTGATGTCGACGAGCGCGCTCTGCCGCACGAGCTCGACTGGCTGCGCACCGCCGTCCACCTCGACAAGGGGTGCTACCGCGGCCAGGAGACCATCGCGAAGGTGCACAATCTCGGCCACCCGCCGCGACGGCTCGTCGCCCTGCAGCTCGACGGCTCGGACAGCGTCCTGCCCGAGCACGGTGCTGCGGTGCGGGTGGGCGACGACGCGGTCGGCATCGTGACGTCCGCGGCGCTTCACTACGAGGAGGGGCCCATCGCCCTGGCGGTCGTGCGCCGCACCACTCCGGTCGACGCGCCGCTCACGGTGGATACCGCCGACGGCCGCATCGCCGCGGCGCAAGAGGTCGTCGTGCCGCCCGATGCCGGCGCCACGGCGAACGTCCCCCGGATCACCCGGCTGTCGCGGCGCGCGGCAGCGCAGTAGGAGCGGCGGCGGTGAGCGGCGACGGCGACACCGCCGCGATCACCCAGACCGTGCCCACGGGCTGGCGCGCCCGGCTCGATCTGCGGCCGCAGCTGGCGCGCGTCCGCGGATCCGCGATCGCGATCGTGCAGATCACGGTGGCCGCGACCGCAGCGTGGGCCTTCGCGCACTACGTGGTGGGGCATCCGGCGCCGCTGCTCGCGGCGACCGTCACGATCTCGAGCCTCGGCCTCGTGCGCGACGCCCGTCCTCGCCGCGTGCTGGAGACCGTCGTCGGGATGCTGGTGGGCATCCTCGTCGCCGAGGGCTTCGTCGTGGTCGTCGGGCCGGGGTGGTGGCAGCTCGCGCTCGCGCTGGGTGTCACGCTGCTCGTCGCCCGGTTCCTGTCGCCGTATCCGCCGTTCGCGATCATGGCCGGGATCCAGGCGTCGATCGTGATGTCGCTGCCGGCATCGCAGCCCTTCTCCCGGCTCATCGACGGGATCGTGGGCGGTGTGGCCGCCCTCGTCGTGACCGCGCTCATCCCGCGCAACCCCCGTAGCGAAGAGGCGAGAGACGGACACGCCGTGTTCGCGGCGGCCGATGCCGCCGCGCGCACCATCGTGCAGGCGCTCCGCCGCGGCGATGCGCTGCGGGCGACACGAGGGCTCGAGAAGGCGCGGGCGATCGGCCCCCGGATCGACGAATGGCGCGCGTCGCTGGAGTCGGGACTCGCGGTGGCCGGATTCTCGCCGTGGCTGCGTCCCCAGCGCGCCGAGCTGCGGCGCCACCAGACGGTGCTGCAGGCCATGGACTTCGCCACGCGCAATCTTCGCGTGGTCGCCCGCCGGGCGGTGTACCTGTGCGACGACGGCCAGCGCCGTCCGGTGCCGGCGGAGCTCCTGGCCGAGCTGATGCGAGGCGCCGCCCTCGTCGGCGAGAGCCTCGACGACATCTCGTTCCAGCCCGCGGCCCAGGAGGCGGTGCGGGCGGTGGCGACCCGTCTCGACCCGGCGCAGATCCTGCCCGACGGCTCGCAGGGCGAGCAGTACCTCATCACGGCGCTGCGCCCTCTCGCGGTCGACCTGCTCACCGCCACCGGCATGCCGTCGGCCGAGGCGCGCGCCCTGCTGCCGCGGGTGTGAGGAGCAGGGGTCAGCGCGGCGCGACGGCCTCCCAGGGGACGGTGACCTCACCCAGGCGCCACCGCGACCGCTCGAGGACCGGCCATCCGCCCTCGACGAGCGCGGAAAGCGACGTGCGCCAGCGATGCACCGGCCCGAACGGCGAGACGCTCGCCGCGCGCTCCCACTCGGCGTCGAGGGCGGCCAGGAACGCGTGCACGCGCTCGCCGGGGACGTTCCGGTGGATGAGGGCTTTCGGAAGCCGCTCCGCGGCGACGGACGGATGCTGCAGCCCGGCCAGCCGCAGTGACACCGTGAGGGTCCGCGGTGCCGCGTCGGGGCCGATCGCGGCCCAGGTCGCGATCCGCCCGATCTCGTCGCAGGTGCCTTCGACGAGAAGCCCGTCGGAGGCGAGACGCGCGGCCATCGTCCCCCAGGCCTCGGCGACCTCGGCCTCGTCGTACTGGCGCAGGACGTTGAATGCCCGCACGACGGCCGGCCGGCGGCCGCCGGCCACGGGCACCTCGAACCCGCCGCGCGCGAACGAGACCCGCGCATCCCGTGCGAACGAGGTGCCGCCGCTGCGCACCTGCTCGAGCTGCGCGCGGGCGCGCGTCACACGCGCCGGATCGATCTCGAGACCCAGCACCTCGACGTCCGGGCGGACGCGCGCGAGCCGGGAGTGCAGCTCCAGCGCGGTGACGCCGCTCGCGCCGTAGCCGAGATCGACCACGAGCGGATCCGCGGCCCGGCGGAGAGCGGGCTGCCGCGCGATCCAGCGATCCACGCGGCGCAGCCGATTGGTCCCGGTCGTGCCGCGCGTGATCTGCCCGACCGGTCCCCGCACCATCCCCCCATGATGCCAGGCCGTCTCCCCGGTCGAGCTGACGGGTCCCGCCCGCCGACACAGCGCCGGGGCGGGCGGCATCGCCCGGATATCATGGGGCGCATGACCGCGCCCTATACGCTGATCCTCCTCCGTCACGGCCAGAGCGAGTGGAACAAGACCAACCAGTTCACGGGCTGGGTCGACGTCCGCCTCACCGACCAGGGCAAGGCCGAGGCCGCGCGCGGCGGCGAGATGCTCGCCGAGTCCGGCATCCTGCCCGACGTCCTGCACACCTCGGTGCTGAGCCGCGCCATCCAGACCGCCGACATCGCCCTCGACGCGGCCGACCGCCTCTGGATCCCGGTGAAGCGCTCCTGGCGCCTGAACGAGCGGCACTACGGCGCTCTCCAGGGCAAGGACAAGGCGCAGACCCTCGAGGAGTTCGGCAACGAGCAGTTCATGCTGTGGCGCCGCTCGTTCGACGTGCCGCCGCCGCCGCTGGCTGCCGACGACCAGTACAGCCAGGTCGGCGACCCGCGCTACGTGGGCATCGACGGCGAGGTGCCCGACACCGAGTCGCTGAAGATCGTGATCGACCGCATGCTGCCGTACTGGCACAGCGACATCGTCCCCGACCTCAAGGCCGGCAAGACCGTCCTCGTGACGGCGCACGGCAACTCCCTGCGCGGGCTGGTCAAGCACCTCGACGGCATCAGCGACGCCGACATCTCGGAGCTCAACATCCCCACCGGCATCCCGCTGGTGTACCGCCTCGACGAGAACCTCGAGCCGCTCAGCCCGAGGGAGTACCTCGACCCCGAGGCCGCCGCCGCCGGGGCCGCCGCGGTCGCCAACCAGGGCAAGGCCTGACCCCAGACGCGCAGAGAAGCGCGGATGCCTCCCCCCGAGGCATCCGCGCTTGCTGTTCCGCGTGGCGGTAGCGTCTGGGCTACTGCGGGGTCACCACGTCGATGGTGTCGGTGCTCGTCGTCCAGTCGCCCGTCGACAGGTAGGCGACCTTCTTCGCCACCGAGACGGCGTGGTCGCCGAAGCGCTCGTGGTAGCGGCTGGCGAGCGTCGCGTCGACGGTGGCCGACGGGTCGCCCTGCCAGCTGTCGCTCAGCACCTTCTCGAACACCGACACGTGCAGCTCGTCGAGCTTGTCGTCGGCGTTGCGGATCTCGTCGATGAGGTCGCCGTCCTGGGTGCGCAGCAGCTCGGTCAGCTGGCGCGCCGCCTCGACGTCGAGCTCGCCCATCTTCAGGAAGGTCGACTTCAGCCCCTTGGGGATGGCTCGCTCGGGGAAGCGCATGCGGGTGAGCTGCGCGATGTGCTCGGCGATGTCACCCATCCGCTCGAGCGATGCGCTCATGCGCAGCGCGCTCACGACGATGCGCAGGTCGCGGGCCACCGGCTGCTGACGCGCGAGGATCTCGATCGCGAGCTCGTCGAGCTCGACGGCCTTCTCGTCGATGACCGCGTCGGCCTCGATGACCTCCTCCGCCAGGGCGACGTCGCTCGTGCCGAACGCGCGCGTCGCCTTGTCGATGGCGACCGTGACGAGTTCGGCGATCTCGACGAGACGCCCCTGCACGTCCTCGAGGGACTGGTGGAAGACTTCGCGCATTCCGACGCACCTTTCATGGGTTTCGGGGGATGAGGCTCGGCCCCGCGCCCCGCCGATTGTCGCCAGGGAAGGTTAACGGATGGTGCCTCCGCGGTGAACAGTACCCGGCCGATGCGGAGTCCTTCCCGTTCGCGTCAAACCCCACCGTGAGCGTGGCTCTACGCTGGTCGCATGGACACGACGCAGCTCGCGCTGCTCGCCCTCCTCGCGGGGATCATCATCGGCGGTTCGATCTCCGCCGTCGTCGTCGCGGCGATGCGGGCGCGCGATCGTGCGCACGCGGAGATGTCTGTAGAGATTCCCGACGGCGTCCGCGGCGTGCTCCACGGCATGGATGATGCCGCGCTCGTGGTCGACGCGTCGTTCACGGTCCTGGCGGCGTCGGCGGCCGCCGCCGCCTTCGACCTCGTGGAGGGCGGCACGCTCCCGAACGACGAGCTGCGCGCCCTGGTGCGCCGTGTGCGCACGAGCGACGCGGTCGCGACCGAGACCAGTGCGACCGAGACCATGCGCATGCGCCGGGGCGCCCCGCCGGCGGAGCCTCGTCTCGTGGTGGTCCGGGCGTCGCGGATCTCGCCGCGACTGACCCTGTTCGTGCTCCGCGACATCACCGAACGCGAGCGCGTCGAAGAGATGCGCCGCGACTTCGTCGCCAACACGAGCCACGAGCTCAAGACGCCGGTGGGCGCGGTGAGCCTGCTCGCCGAAGCCATCGAGTCGGCATCCGATGACCCGCCGCAGGTCCGGATCTTCGCGACGCGGCTGCAGGCCGAGGCGAACCGGCTCGCACTGCTCACGTCGCGCATCATGAACCTCTCGCGACTGCAGGCATCCGACGAGCTGCCGCAGCGGGACGTCTCGGTCGACGAGGTCATCGCCTCCGCGTTGGACGCGCACGCCATTCAGGCCGATTCGGCCGGCGTCGAGGTGGTGCGCGGCGGCGCCCGCGGCCTCTACGTCCACGGCGACGCGCAGATCCTGAGCGAGGCCGTCGGCAACCTCATCGCGAACGCCATCGCGTACTCGCCCCGCGGCTCGAGCGTGGGGGTCGGCATCAAGGCCGCGGACCGCGTCGTCGAGATCACCGTGACCGACCGTGGGATCGGCATCGCCGAGGGCGAGCAGGACCGCGTCTTCGAGCGCTTCTACCGCGCCGATCCGGCCCGAGCGCGCCGCACCGGCGGCAGCGGCCTCGGGCTCTCCATCGTCAAGCATGCGGTCCAGCGGCACGGCGGCGAGGTGCGGCTGTGGTCGCGCCCTGGCCGCGGGTCGACGTTCACCATCCGGCTGCCGCAGATCGATGCCCCTGACATCGACCCGGCACCCAAGCGCGGGCGTAAGAAGAAGCGGCCGGCCGGGACCTCCGCAGGGGCCGCCGGCCCCGCCGTCGGTGCGACCTCCGCCGCCGGTGGCGCGACCGCCCCCCGAACCATCGTCGGCCCTGCTGCCGGCAAGAACCTCGCCTCCGGCAGGAATGGAGACCCCGCATGACCCGCGTCTTGATCGTCGAGGACGAGCCCGATCTCGCCGACCCGCTCGCCTACCTCCTGCGCCGCGAGGGGTACGACGTCGAGATCGCCGAGGACGGCCCTGCTGCCCTCGCCTCGTTCCGGGAGCGCGGCGCCGATATCGTGCTGCTCGACCTCATGCTGCCCGGGATGCCGGGGACCGAGGTGTGCCGGCAGATCCGGACCACCTCGGCGGTGCCGATCATCATGCTGACGGCCAAGGACTCCGAGGTCGACATCGTCGTGGGGCTCGAGCTCGGCGCGGACGACTACGTCACCAAGCCCTACTCGGCCCGTGAGCTGCTGGCGCGCATGCGTGCCGTGCTGCGGCGCTTCTCTCAGATCGACGCCGACCTCGAGGATCGCGTGCTCGAGGGCGGGCGGGTGGTGCTCGACATCGACCGGCACACCGTGGCGGTCGAGGGTGGCGAGATCAACATGCCGCTCAAGGAATTCGAGCTGCTCGAGGTGCTCATGCGAAACGCCGGCCGGGTGCTCACCCGTGGGCAGCTCATCGACCGGGTGTGGGGGAGCGACTACTTCGGCGACACCAAGACGCTCGACGTGCACATCAAGCGGATCCGCTCGCGCATCGAGAGGAACCCGGGATCCCCCGAGATGCTGGTCACCGTCCGCGGCCTGGGCTACCGCTTCGAGGGCTGAGCGCGGCAGACGAACGAAGAGGGCGCCCCGACCGGGGCGCCCTCTTCGTCGTGCGTGCGACGCGTCCGCTCAGGGGGCGAGCGCGGAGAGGTAGTCGAGCGAGCCGTCGAGAACCGGCACGGAGACCAGCGTGCCCTCGGCATCGCCGGACTGGAAGAAGGCTGTGACGTCGGTGCCGGGCAGCGCGTCGAGCTCTTCGATCAGCAGCGGCTCGTCCTCTTCGGAGCCGAGGCTCACCGTCGTGTTGGCGGGGACGCGCACCGTCAGGGCGACGCCGTCCTCGCCGATCTCGACGTTGAGGGTCTGCGAGTCGTCGGTGCGGTTGATGATCGCGGCGACGAAGTTGCCCTCGGAGCCGTCCTCGTTCGCCACGATGAGGGCGTTGCGCACCTCGAGGGGGCCGGAGCCGTGGACGTTCGTGCCCTCGGCGGCCGAGTAGGCGATCGTGGTCGCCTGGGGCGAGATCATGCTGCACCCGGTGGCGGTGAGGACGAGGGCGCCGCCGACGGCCAGCGACGCGATCAGCCGGCGATTGCGGGTGCCGGGGGCCGCCGCGGATCGTCCGCGCGTAGAACCGCTGCGGCGGTGTATCGAGATCACGGATCCTCCTAGACGGATGACGGTTCTCCAGCATTCTAGGGGCTCGCCGCCGAGCGCGCGGAGCACCTCCGCGGCCGATGCCCGGCGGGGATGTGCCACCGCCCGGCCGGTGGGGCGGAGAACCTTAGCGTATTTCTCCTGTGGTATCCTGGAGGTTGCCGAAAGGACATAACTCCATGCTTTTTGAGGTTGGCGAGACGGTCGTCTACCCCCACCACGGGGCGGCAACGATCATCGAGGTCAAAGACCGGATCATCAAGGGCGAGACGAAGAAGTATCTGAAGCTCAACGTCACGCAGGGTGATCTCATCATCGAAGTCCCCGCAGAGAACGTCGACCTGGTCGGCGTCCGAGATGTCATCGGCAAGGAGGGTCTCGACAAGGTCTTCGAGGTGCTGCGCGCTCCCTTCACAGAGGAGCCGACCAACTGGTCGCGCCGCTACAAGGCCAACCTCGAGAAGCTCGCCTCCGGTGACGTCATCAAGGTCAGCGAGGTCGTGCGCGACCTCTGGCGCCGCGACCAGGACCGCGGCCTGTCGGCCGGGGAGAAGCGCATGCTCGCCAAGGCGAAGCAGATCCTGATCTCCGAGCTGGCCCTCGCCGAGAAGACGGACGAGGAGAAGGCGAGCGTCCTCCTCGACGAGGTCCTCGCGAGCTGAGACTCCCAGAACGGCGCCCCGCGGGGCGCCGTTCTGCTGTGTGCGCCGACTGTTCGCCGGCGCCCGGCGCCGCGCCCGAGGCGGCGCCCGAGGCCGATCGCGATAGCGTGATCGGGTGAGGATCACCCCCGTGCCGCGCATCGGCATCGTCGTCGTGGCCGCAGGTTCCGGCACCCGCCTCGGAGCGGGTGCGCCGAAGGCCTTCGTCGGCATCGACGGCGGCAGCATCCTGCGCCACGCGCTCGAGGGCGTGTTCGCCGCCCCGGCGGCGCAGGTCGTGATCGTGGCCCCCGACGGGCGCGAGGGCGATGCGTGGAGCGAGGCGCTCGCGACCGCAGGGGATCGTCGTGACCTCGTGTCCGTGGTCCCCGGTGGCGAGACCCGCCAGGGTTCCGTGGCCGCCGGACTCGCCGCCCTCTGGGCCGACGTCGAGATCGTCCTCGTGCACGACGCGGCGCGGGCGCTGACCCCGCCCGAGGTGTTCGAACGCGTCGTCGCCGCCATCGACGCCGGGGCGTCCGGCGCGATCCCGGTGCTCCCTGTCATCGACACCATCAAGCGCGTCGTCGCGGACGAGATCGTCGCCGTCGTCGACCGGTCCGAGCTCGCCGCCGCGCAGACTCCGCAGGGCTTCCGCCGTGACGTGCTCGACGCGGCATATGCCGCGGCCAGTGCCGACTTCACGGACGACGCCGCTCTGGTCGCCGAGGCCGGTCATGCCGTTGCGGCCGTGCCGGGGCATCCGCTCGCCTTCAAGATCACGACCGCCGCCGACCTCGACCGTGCCCGCCATCTGCTCGCCCGGCCCGCCCCGCATGCTGCCGGGCACCTGGAGAACCCGCATCCGATCCCTCGCGTCGGCGTCGGCACGGACGTGCACGCGTTCGGCGGCGACGGCACGCTGTGGCTCGCCGGCCTCGAATGGCCCGGCGAGACGCCGCTGTCGGGACACTCCGATGGGGATGCCGTGGCCCATGCCATCGTCGACGCGCTGCTCTCCGCCGCCGGCCTGGGCGACATCGGCACGCACTTCGGCACCGATCATCCGGAGTACGCGGGCGCGCACGCGGACGTCTTCCTCAGCCGCACGGTCGCCCTCCTCGGCGAGGCGGGGTGGCGCGTGGGCAATGTGTCGGTGCAGGTGCAGGCGAACCGCCCCCGCTTCTCGAGCCGCCGTGCCGAGGCCGAGCGGGTGCTCGCGGCCGCCCTCGGCGGAGCACCGGTGGCGGTCTCGGCGACGACCACCGACGGACTCGGGTTCACCGGGCGCACCGAAGGCGTGTCGGTCTTCGCCGTCGCCCTCGTGCTCCCCGCCTGACCAGTTCACTTGCGCTGGATGTACGCCGCCGGGCGCAGAATGCGTACGTTCAGCGCAAGTGAACGGGATCAGGCGCTGAGAGCACGCGTCATGAAGATCGAGAACGGATCGAGCGCGTAGCCCTCGAACGGCCCGCACACCTCGAAGCCTTCGCTCTCGTACAGGCGCTGCGCCGGTGCGAAGTCGGCGGTCGTGCCGGTCTCGAGCCACAGGCTCGACATGCCTCGCCGCCGTGCCTCGTCGACGATGTGGCGCAGCACCGCCCGCCCGACGCCGCTGCCGCGGAACCGGTCGTCGACCCGCATCGACTTGATCTCGCCGCGGTCGGCATCCATCTCTTTGAGCGCACCGACACCCGCGAGCTCGCCGTCTATCCACGCCGACCACACGGAGAGCGACGGATGCCGCAGCGCGTCGATGTCGAGCGCATGCACGCTCTCCGCCGGAGAGGTGTCATGCATGCCTGCCAGGTGGAAAGCGATGAGACGCCGTGTGGCCTCGCCGCTCAGGTCGTCGGTGCGGATCTCGATGGTGCGCTGCATGTCGCGCCCAGTGTGCCACGCCGCTGTTGCCGGCGTGTTTCAAGCGCCCGGGCTGTCAGGCCTCGACCGCGAACGGCGCGGGGTCGCGCGGCGCCCGCGAACCCCAGGCGAGCAGAGCCAGGCCCGCGGCGAGCACGACCAGGCCGATGATCGCGAGCGCCGAGAGCCGCTCGCCCAGCACGACGATCCCGAGCACGCTCGCGGTCAGCGGTTCGCCCAGGGTGAGGGTCGCCGCGGTGGCGGCGGTCAGCCCGCTCAAGCCCCACGTGAACAGGACGTAGGCGATCGCGATCGTCGCGAGGCCCAGCCACAGCGCCATCGTGACGCCGGTCGGCGTTCCCAGCCAGGTCAGGTCGACGAAGGGCAGTGCGCAGGCGCAGATGAGCGCCGCGCTCGCCCCCATGGCGCCTACGACGGTGAACGGATCCCAGCCGTCGTCGAGCAGTCGGCGCTGCGCGTTGGCGATCACCGCGAACGACGCGCCGGCGCCCACGGAGCCGAGGAGCCCGAGGGGATCGGTCCCGCCCGCGGAGCCCGCTTCGCCGCCGAAGCCCAGCAGCACGACGCCGATCGTCGCGAGGGCGGTCGCCGCCATCCACGTCGAGCTCGGCATCCGTCGCGTGAGCGCCCACTCCAGGAGCCCCGCGAGGATCGGGGCGGAGCCGAGCGCGACGACGGTGCCGACCGCCACGCCGTTGCGGCCGGTGCCGAGGAAGAAGAGGGGCTGGTACACCGAGATGCAGACGCCGGTGAGCACCATGAGAGCGAGCGGGCGGATGCCGCCCTTCGAGGGGCTCAGCGACCGGAGGCTCTTAGCCGCGGCGTCCGGACGCTGGCGGGCGTGGCGGGCGGCGAGGGCGAACGCGATGAGGGCCAGACCGGCGCCGCCGATGACCATGCGCATGACACCGATCGACAGCGGGGTCGTGCCGTCGGGGCCGAGGGCCTGCGATGTCCCGGTCGTGCCGAACAGCACTGCGGCGGCGAGGACGGCGAGGACATGCACCCTCCGTTTATATCCGCATCGGCGTCCTCCGACCGACATGGCCCCACCGGGCTCCCAGGGGTCGCTGTGGCACCCGCCGGTAGGCTGGTGCGGTGACGGTTCAGTTGTATGACACCAAGGCGCAGACCCTGCGCGACTTCGTGCCCCTCGACACCGGAAACGTCACGATCTACGTCTGCGGTCCGACCGTGCAGTCGGGCCCCCACATCGGGCATCTCCGCGGCGCGTTGAGCTTCGACATCCTGCGGCGCTGGCTCACCCACCGCTACGGCCGCGTCACGTTCGTCCGCAACGTGACCGACATCGACGACAAGGTGCTCGCGAACGCGAGCGACGGCGAGCCGTGGTGGGCGCTCGCCTACCGCATGGAGCTGGAGTTCACGCGCGCCTACACGGCCATCGGCATCCTCCCTCCCACATACGAGCCGCGCGCGACCGCCTCGATCCCGCAGATGCAGGAGCTGATCGCGCGGCTGATCGACGCGGGGCACGCCTACGCCGCGCCTTCGACAGGCTCGGAGGCCGCGGATGCCGCCGGCGACGTGTACTTCGACGTCCGGTCATGGGATTCGTACGGCTCGCTCACACGGCAGAGCCTCGACGCGATGGAGCCCGCCGCGGACGCGGACCCGCGCGGCAAGCGCGACCCCCGGGACTTCGCGCTGTGGAAGGGCGCCAAGGCCGACGAGCCCGCATCGGCGACGTGGGACTCGCCCTGGGGTGCCGGACGCCCCGGCTGGCACATCGAGTGCTCGGCGATGGCGCGGCGCTACCTCGGCAGCGAGTTCGACATCCACGGCGGCGGCCTCGACCTGCGCTTCCCGCACCATGAGAACGAGCTGGCCCAGTCGACGGCCGCCGGCGACGGCTTCGCGCGGTACTGGGTGCACAACGGACTCGTGACCGTCGGCGCGCAGAAGATGTCGAAGTCGCTGTTCAACTTCGTCCTCGCCGAGGACCTGCTGCGCGAACGCGACCCGCTCGTCGTGCGCTACGCGCTCGCCGCGGCGCACTATCGCTCGAGCCTCGACATCACCGGCTCGACGTTCGACGAGGCCGAGGCGGCGCTCGACCGCATCCGCACGTTCCTCGAGCGCGCGATCCGGACGCTTCGGGGCACCGAGGACGTGCGGGTGGATGCCGCCGTCCCGGCCGCGTTCGCGGCAGCGCTCGACGACGACCTCGGCGTGCCCCAGGCGCTCGCCGTGCTGCACGAGGCCGTGCGCGACGGCAACACGGCGCTGGACGCCGGCGACCGCGACGGCGCGCTGCGCGCGTTCGCCGACGTCGCCGTGATGACCGGAGTGCTCGGCATCGACCCCCTCGACCCGCACTGGCGCTCGACGGACGTCTCAGCCGAGGCAGCCGCTCTCGACGCCCTCGTGCAGACGATGATCGCGCAGCGCGCCGACGCGCGCGCGGCGAAGGACTGGGCGGCGGCCGACCGCATCCGCGATGCGATCGCGGCGGCCGGCATCGCCCTCGAAGACGGACCCGACGGGACGCATTGGAGTGTCGCCGACACGCCTCGCCCCGCGGAGAGAAACTGACGGGGCGGCGCCCCGCATGAAGGAGAACTGATGGCCAAGCCAGGACGCCCCGGCGCGAGCAAGGGCAACAAGAAGGGCCCCACCAAGGGCACGGGCGGCAAGAACAAGCGGTCGCTCGCCGGCCGGGGGCCGACGCCCAAGGCCGAGGACCGCGCGTGGCACCCCGCCGGCAAGCGCAAGGCGGCCGCCGAGCGGTACGCCGCCGCGGGCGGCACCGGCAAGCCCGGGCAGCCGGCTCCCCGGTCGTCACGGCCCGGCAAGAAGGACGATGACACCGAGACCGTCACCGGGCGCAACTCGGTGCTCGAGGCGCTGCGGGCGAAGATCCCGGCGACCGCGTTCTACATCGCGCAGCGCGTCGAGATGGACGACCGCGTCAAGGAGATGCTGGCGATCGCCACTCACCGGGAGATCCCGGTGCTCGAGGTCACGCGGCCCGAGCTGGACCGCATGGCCGGCTTCGACGGTGTGCACCAGGGCGTCGCCCTCAAGGTGCCGCCGTACGAGTACGCCCACCCGCAGGACCTGCTGGAGCAGGTCATCGAGAAGGGCCAGACGCCGCTGTTCGTCGCCCTCGATGGCATCACCGACCCCCGCAACCTCGGGGCCATCCTGCGTTCGACCGCGGCGTTCGGCGGCCACGCCGTCATCGTGCCGCAGCGACGCTCGGCGAGCGTCAACTCGGCCGCCTGGAAGACGAGCGCCGGCGCGGCGGCACGCATCCCCGTCGCGATCGCCGCCAACCTCACCGCGATGCTCAAGGACTTCAAGAAGCAGGGCGTGTTCGTGCTCGGGCTCGACGGCGGGGGAGAGGTCTCCCTCCCCGAACTCCAGCTCGCCGATCGCCCGGTCGTGATCGTCGTCGGCTCCGAGGGCAAGGGCCTCTCGCGGCTGGTCACCGAGACGTGCGACCAGATCGTCTCGATCCCGATCTCGTCGAGCACCGAGTCGCTCAACGCGGGCATCGCGGCATCCGTCGCCCTCTATCAGGTCGCGACTCTCCGGACGGCTCCGCCCGCCTGAGTCGCCGCATGACGCATTCAGTGGAATGAACCGCCCCGTGACGCGCTTGTCTCACCCAGAGCCGGCGAGCGTTCGGCGGTACGACAGATCGAAAGGCACGACATGGCACGCATCGCCGTCATCGGAGGCTCCGGCTACGCCGGACGACACATCGTCGCCGAGGCGGTGAATCGCGGCCACAGCGTCCTTGCGATCGCGCGCCGCGTCCCGAGCGAGCGCCAGCCGGGCGCGGTGTACATCGAGGGCTCGCTCACGGACGTGCCCGACCTGCTCGCCCAGCTCGAGGGCGTCGACGTCGTCGTGTCGGCCGTCGCGCCGCGCGGCGACATGCAGGGTCTCGTGCGCCCGAACATCGCCGCGCTCGCCTCGCTCCTGCCCGAGGGCGTCCGGCTGGGCGTCATCGGCGGCGCCGGCGGCAGCCTGGTCACCGAGGACGGGCAGCGGGTCGTGGACCTGCCGTCGTTCAGCGAGGAGTACAAGGCCGAGGCCCTCGAGGCGATCGGCATCCTCGAAGACCTGCAGGCGGGGCCGGAGTCGCTCGACTGGTTCTACATCCACCCCGCCGGCGGGTTCGGCGCCTACAACCCCGGCGAGCGCACCGGCTCGTACCGCACCGGCGGCGACGTCATCGTGACCGACGCCGAGGGAGAGTCGTACATCTCGGGCGAAGACCTCGCGGTCGCCATCGTCGACGAGATCGAGAAGCCGCAGCATCCCCGCAAGCGGTTCACCGTCGGCTACTGAGCCCGGATCGCTAAGAGGCAGGTCGCCGCTCGGCGGGACCTGCCTCTCGCGCTGTTCTGGGGCGCGTCAGACCAGGTCGCGCCAGTCGATGTCGGCCTCGTCGTCGTCCACGACGGGGGTCGGCGACGTGATGACCGACAGCGACACCGTCTCTGTCGGCGGGCCCATCAGCGTCGCCTCGTCGCGGCGGTGACGCAGCACGTTGTCGATGTAGCTCGTGAGCGACTCGGCGAGAGGCACCGACTTCCCCTTGGCCTGCGACAGATACCAGCGGTGCTCGAGCAGCTGGTGGAACACCTCGGCGGGCTCGAGCTTGGACCGCAGATCCCACGGGATCGCCTTGACGACCGGCTCGAAGACGCGCGTGAGCCACTCGTGGGCGACCATCTCCTCGTCGTCGCCCAGGCGCGAGATGCGCGCGCGGAACTCGTCGAGGTCGTTGAGCAGGCGGCGGGCCTGGTTCTCCTCGACGTCGAGGCCTGTCAGGCGCAGCAGCCGCCGCTGGTGGTGTCCCGCGTCGACGACCTTGGGCTGGATCGAGACCCTGGCGCCGTCGGCCGTGGCCTGGATCGACATCTCGCCGATGTCGAACCCGAGGTCGTTGAGCCGCTGCACGCGCTCGGTCAGGCGCCAGGCCTCGTCGGCGCGGAAGCTCTCCTCGTCGGTGAGCGCCGCCCACAGCGCGTGGTACGCCGACACGATGCCGTCGGCGACCGCGATGGCGTCGACGCCGCCCTCGAGGCGCCCGCCCGCCTCGAGATCCATGATCTCGCCCGCGATGTTCGTGCGGGCCACGTCGAGGTCGTGCGCGCGCTGACCGGGCGTCAGACCGCTCTCGTGCAGCTCGCCCGTCTCGGCGTCGACGAGGTAGGCGGCGAAGGCGCCGGCGTCGCGGCGGAACAGCGTGTTCGACAGCGAGACGTCGCCCCAGAAGAAGCCGACGTTGTGCAGACGCACCAGCAGCAGGGCGAGCGCATCCACGAGGCGCGTGGCGGTGTCGGGCCGCAGCACCTGCGTGAACAGGGCCCGGTAGGGGAGTGAGAACTTCAGGTGCGCGGTCACCAGCGCGGCCGGCAGCGGCTCGCCCGCGGCATCCGTGCGTCCGGCGATCACCGCGACCCGCTCGACGCAGGGGACGTCCAGACGCGCGAGGTTGCCGAGCATGTCGTACTCGCGCTGCGCCATCGCCTGCGTCGTCTCCTTGATGGCGACGACGCGGCCCGAGAGATTGGCGAAACGCACCAGGTGGCGTGAGATGCCCTTCGGGAGGAACACGATGTGCTGCGACGGCCAGTCGCCGAGCGGTGTCGACCAGGGCAGCGTCAGCAGCCCGGGATCCACGCTGCTGGCCGTGATGTTCAGGGCGTCAGGCACGTTCCCTCCGGAGAAGACAGCGACGGCGCGGGGGAATTGCTCCCACCCGCGCCGTCGCGATATGCGAAACGGTGTTACGCCGCGGCGATCGCCCGGTCCGTGAGGCGCTCGCCCGACTCGATGTCGAAGACGTGGACGTGTCCGGGGACCGGAGCCAGCGCGACCTTGTCGCCCGCGATCGGGTGACGGCGTCCGTCGACGCGCGCGACGATGTCGGTGCGCTTGCCGTTGACGTCGGCGTGTCCGTAGAGGTAGCCGTCGGCGCCGAGCTCCTCGACGAGGTCGACCGTGACCGTGAGGCCCTTGCCGTCGGCCGGGGCGACCTGGATGTCTTCCGGACGAACGCCGATCGTGACGTCGGAGCCGTGCGCCTTGCCCAGCGTGTCGGCTTCGATGCCCACGACCGTGTCACCGAACTGGACGCCGCCCTCGGCGAGGTGCGCCGGGAACAGGTTCATGGCAGGCGAGCCGATGAAGCCGGCGACGAACACGTTGTTGGGCTTCTCGTACAGGTCGCGCGGGGTGCCGACCTGCTGCAGGAGGCCGTCCTTGAGGACCGCGATGCGGTCGCCCATGGTGAGGGCCTCGGTCTGGTCGTGCGTCACGTAGACGGTGGTGACGCCGAGGCGGCGCTGCAGCGACGCGATCTGCGTACGCGTCTGGACGCGGAGCTTGGCGTCGAGGTTCGACAGCGGCTCGTCCATGAGGAACACCTGCGGCTGGCGGACGATGGCGCGGCCCATGGCGACGCGCTGACGCTGACCACCCGAGAGGGCCTTCGGCTTGCGGGTCAGGTACTCCTCGAGGTCGAGGAGCTTCGCGGCCTCGAGCACGCGAGCGGCGCGCTCCTCCTTGCCGACGCCGGCGATCTTGAGCGCGAAGCCCATGTTCTCGGCGACGGTCATGTGCGGGTACAGCGCGTAGTTCTGGAAGACCATCGCGATGTCGCGGTCCTTCGGGGGGACGTCGGTGACGTCACGGTCGCCGATCAGGATGCGGCCCGAGTTGACCTCTTCGAGGCCGGCCAGCATGCGCAGCGACGTGGACTTGCCGCAGCCCGAGGGGCCGACGAGAACCAGGAACTCGCCATCGGCGACCTCGAGGTTGAGCTTGTCCACAGCGGGGCGAGTGCCCCCGGGGTACAGACGAGTTGCGTTGTCAAACGTGACGGACGCCATGTTCTCTTCTCCTTCACCGGCAGGTACGTGCCGGACGATCCGTAGTGATGGAATGAGCGGGGGCTTTCCCGCACGCCCTTCATCGGGCGCACGAACAGTATGACACGGCGCGCACGGAGGTTGCGTCTGGGCATTTCCCAGGGTGGCTGACTAGCATCGTGGACGGCCGTTTTCCCGTTCGGCCCCGCCGGATGCCGGCTGATTTCCGCCCCGAGAGGTTCCATGTCGAGCGACGAGTCACAGAACGCCGCGTCCAGCGAGCGCCGCGACGCCGTGCGTGAGAAGGCGCAGCAGGTGAAGGTGCGACAGTCGCGGGCGCGTCTGATCCGGCGCACTTCGCTCGCGGTGGTCGCGGTCGCGTTCGTCGCCGTCATCGCCGTCGTGGTGACGTGGACCGTGTCGTCGAGCGCGTCGAAGCCGATGATGAGCCCCGCGAACGTCGTGAACGACGGCTTCGTGGTGAGCGATGTCAGGGGCGGCGGCGTCGACTCCGTGGACCCCGACTCGAACGGCTCGCTCGAGGGCGAGGCGGCCACACCGAGCCCGACCCCCGAGCCCGAGCCGACACCGACCGCCAGCCCCACCGAGGCCCCCGCCGTCGAGATCCGTGTCTATGTCGACTACCTCTCGACCGGCTCGCGCGACTTCCAGCTCGCGAACACGAAGCAGCTGTCGGAGTGGGTCGGCGACGGCGCTGCGACTCTGACCTACTACCCGGTGGCGATGCTGACGGCGAAGTCGAACGGCACCAAGTACTCGCTGCGCGCCGCCGGCGCCGCGGCATGCGTCGCGCAGCACGCGCCCGACTACTTCTTCGCATTCAACGACGCGCTCCTTCGCCAGCAGCCCGAGGTCGACTCCGACGGCTACAGCGACAGCGAGCTCGCCGCGCTCGCCATCGCGACCGGCCTGGACGGGCCCAAGGTCGTGCGCGCGTGCATCGAGGACCAGTCGTACGCCTCGTGGGCGAAGACCGCCACCGAGCGTGCCCTGCAGGAGCTGCCTGACACAGACGGTGCAACCCTCACCGGCACGCCGATGGTGCTCGTCAACGGCACCCAGTACGTGGGCAAGCTCGACGACCCCAAGGAGTTCGCCCAGTTCGTGCTCACCGTCGCGAGCGACGCGTACTACAAGGCCACGCCGACTCCCACGCCGACGCCGACGACGGCCCCCTGATCGGGTGCCCGCGCGGGCGCCGCTAGACTGGGCGCTCTGCCGACTTGGCGCAATTGGTAGCGCACCGTACTTGTAATACGGGGGTTACGGGTTCAAGTCCCGTAGTCGGCTCCACGAACCGGCAGCGGGCAAGATGGATCGGGTGACCGCATCCCGCCCGCCCGTCTGGATCGGCCTCGGCGGCGCCGCGCTCATCGGCATCCTCACCGCGGCGCAGGCCCGCATCAACGGCCAGCTCGGAGTCCGCATCGGCGACGGGTTCGCCGCGGCCGTGATCTCGTTCGGCTCCGGCCTGATCGTGGTCCTCGTGCTCTCGGCGGCGCTGCCGCAGGGGCGCAGAGGATTCGCCGCGCTGGTCACCGGAGTCCGCGGGCGCCGCGTCCCGATCTGGATGCTGTGCGGCGGCGTCGCCGGCGCGCTGTCGGTCGCGACCCAGTCGCTTTCCGTCGCCATCATCGGCGTCGCGCTGTTCACCGTGGGAACGGTCGCCGGGCAGACGGTGAGCGGCCTGCTGCTGGACCGCGCGGGCGTGGGTCCCGCCGGCATCGTCGCGGTGACGCCCGCGCGGCTCCTGGGCGGCGCCCTCGCGATGCTCGCCGCCGGCGTGTCGCTGGCCGGGGGCGTGGACGCGCCGCCCGTGCTCGTCGTGCTGCCGTTCCTCGTCGGGGCGGGCATCGCCTGGCAGTCGGCGGTCAACGGGCGGCTGCGTCAGCGTGTCGGCACACCGCTGACCGCGACGCTCGTGAACTTCATCGGCGGCACGGCGGTGCTCGGTGTCGCCGAGCTCATCCACGTGGCGGTCGCGGGCGCGCCGACGTCGTACCCGGCGGATCCGTGGCTGTATCTCGGCGGCGTGATCGGGGTGGCGTACATCTTCCTCGCCGCAGCCCTCGTGCCCTTCACGGGGGTGCTCCTGCTCGGCCTCGGCACCGTCGTGGGGCAGGTGGTCACGTCGGTCCTGATCGATGCGATCTGGCCCGCGGCGGGCGGGCCGGCGCTCGGGGTGTCGCTGCTGATGTCGACGCTCGCGATCCTGTCGGTCGTCGTGGCGGCCGTGCCCTGGCGAGCGATGCCTCGGCCGCGGCGCTGACGCTGCGGCCCGAACGGGCAGCGCTCCCCGCGGAAGAATCGGCGGCTCTCCCCGCGGACGCACGACGCACCCGTCCGGCGCTTCCGCGGGTCCCTGCCGCCGTCACATGCGCTGTCGCGCTCGAGAAGATGATGGAATGGATGGCGGCGCGACCGTCGGACCCCCGGCGTCGTCAGCCGCACCGAGGCGTCGTGCTCCGTGTGGAACCCCCGCGAGCGCGCACCCGATGCGGTCGACCGGAGAATCCGCCGGCCGCCTGTCGCGCCCCGCGTGGCCGAGACCCCGACGGCCCGGGCCGAGCGAGACCCGAAGCACGGAAGAAGAGTGAGATGTCGGCAGATCCCTATGGCAACGGTGCAGAGGTCCTCGATCCCGAGGAGGATCTGCGCACCATGATCTCGACCCGTCCGGGGCGCCATCGCGCCGTAGACCCGTCGATCGCCCGCTCCTGGCTTCTCGTGCCCGGAACGCGCCCCCAGTCGTTCGACGATATGGCGGCCTCGCGTGCCGACGCCGTGGTCCTCGACATCGAGGACGCGGTCGATCCGAGCAACAAGCCGCAGGCCCGCCAGGACGTGGTCGACTGGCTCACCGCCGGCGGTCGCGCGTGGGTGCGCGTGAACGACGCGGCGAGCCCCTTCTGGGCCGACGATCTGGCTGCGCTCGTCGGCGCGCCCGGGCTGCTGGGCATCATGCTCGCCAAGACCGAGTCGCCCGACCAGGTCACGAGCTCGTTCGACCGCCTGCGCGCCAGCGTGCCCGTGGTGGCGCTGATCGAGTCGGCGCTGGGCATGGAGGATGCCGCGCACATCGCCCGCGCGCGCGGCGCGTTCCGGCTCGCGTTCGGCAGCGGAGACTTCCGGCGCGACACCGGCATGAGCGCGGATGCCGAGGCCATGGCCTACCCGCGCGCCCGCCTGGTCGTCGCCAGTCGCGTGGGCGACCTTCCCGGCCCCATCGACGGCCCCACCGTCGGCAACAGCATGCCGACGCTGCGCGAGCACTCCGCGATCACCGTCTCGATGGGCATGACCGGCAAGCTGTGCCTGGCCGCGGAGCAGGCGCCCGTCATCAACGAGGTGATCTGCCCGACCCCGAGCGAGGTGGAGTGGGCACTGGACTTCCTGGCCGATTTCGAGGGCCGTGGCCGCGTCATCCGCGACGGCAGCGACTTGCCTCGCCTGGGTCGGGCGCAGAAGATCGAGAAGCTTGCGATGGCGTTCGGCGTCCACCCGACGTCGTGACCGCCGCACCACCCCCGACCCTCGAAGGGACACATGACATGGCTGACGACATCCGCCCGCACGAAGGCGACCGGAACCCCGGCTTCGCTCTTCCCGACTCCACCGGCACCGTCGTGCGCCCGGAGGACTTCGCCGGGCGCCGCCTGATCGTGTACTTCTACCCGGCCGCCTTCACGCCCGGCTGCACCACCGAGGCCTGCGACTTCCGCGACAACCTCGCCTCGCTCCAGGCCGCCAGCGTGGCCGTCGTCGGCATCTCGCCCGACCCGGTCGAGCGGCTCGCGGAGTGGGCGAAGGCCGAGCAGCTGGACTTCCCGCTGCTCTCCGACGAGGACCACGCCGTCGCCGAGGCGTGGGGCGCCTGGGGCACCAAGGTCGTGGGCGGCGAGGAGCGCGTGGGTCTCATCCGCTCGACCTTCGTGCTGGCCGCCGACGGCACGGTGGAGTCCGCCGAGTACCGCGTCGACCCGCAGGGCCACGTCGACCGCCTCCGGGCACAGCTCGCCGCCTGAGCGGGGTTCGGCCCGGCCGCCGACGCCCTCCCGGCAGGGAGCGCGGAGCGCCGCATCCGTCTCGATCCGCCCGCCTCCCGGGCGCCCACGTGGCGCCAGGGCGACGATGCGCCTGCCTCAGGGCATGCGGGTGACGAACGCGCGGGCGTCGACGGCCTTGCGCCGTTCCGGCCGCGAGCGCGGCGGCTTGCCGCCGACGTAGAGCCAGCCGAGCAGCTCCTCGTTCTTCTTGAGACCGTGGGCCTTCGCGACGGCCTTCGCACGCGTGTAGTGGCCGGTGCGCCAGAAGACGCCCCAGCCGGCGTCGTCGAGCAGCAGGCTCAGCATGTGCGCGACGCCCGAGGCCACGGCCTCCTGCTCCCAGCGCGGCACCTTGTGGCTCCTGCGGTAGCTCGCCACGACCGCGATGAGCAGCGGTGCGCGCAGCGGCTTCGACGAGACGCCCTTGTCGCCCTGCGCCTTGTTGATCGCGCGGCCCAGCCGCTCGCGGTCCTCGCCGCGCAGCTCGATGAGCCGCCACGGCCGCAGCGACGAGTGGTCGGCGACTCGGCCCGCGGCCGCCACGAACTGCAGCAGTTCGGCGTGGGTCGGCGCCTCGTCGGTCACCTTCGACCACGAACGGCGCGCGAGGGCAGCCTCCAGTGCTCCGGGCATCAGACGGTCCCGGCGTCGTCGCCCGGCGTGAACTGCAGCGAGATCGAGTTCATGCAGTAGCGGTCGCCCGTCGGGGTGCCGAAGCCGTCGGGGAACACGTGGCCGAGGTGCGAGCCGCAGTTCGCGCAGCGCACTTCGGTGCGCACCATCCCGTGACTGCTGTCCTCGATCAGTTCGACCGCCTCGGGACGGATCGACTCGTAGAAGCTCGGCCACCCGCAGTGCGAGTCGAACTTCGTGCCGCTCTGGAACAGCTCGGCGCCGCACGCCGCGCACGTGTACAGGCCGGCGCGGCCCTCGTCGAGCAGCTCACCGGTCCACGGCCGCTCGGTGCCGGCTTCGCGCAGCACCGCGTACTGCTCGGCGGTCAGGTCTTCGCGCCACTGGGCGTCGCTCTTGTCGACGGCGTAGTTCATGGTCTCCTCCTGGGCACAGCATCCGGCCCGTGCACTCCAGGTTCCATTCAACCCCAGCCGGTGGCGCAGCGGGCCGTCGGGTGGCGGGGTATGGGGCGCGCCAGGAACGTTCGGGGCGCGTCGCGTGCGCCCCGAACGTTCACCGGGCGCCCCAAACCCCGGAGAGCAGGACCGTGGGGGAGGATGGCGGGATGACCCAGGACCCGGATGCCGAGACCGCGGCGGTCGTGGAGCGGTACGCGCGCTTCGCGCGCGACGAGGCCCCCGGGCGCTCGGAGCTCTACGCGGGCTGGGCCGGCGGTGTGGCGGCCGATCCGGAGGTCGCCGCGATCCTCGCGCGCATCCCGGCCACGCGCCGGCAGCCGCCGCTCGTCTTCGCGGTCACGCGCATGCTCGGCGCGCCCGAGGCAGGCTTCGCGGCGTGGGCCGCGTGGCTGCGAGCCCACGCCGACCAGACCGTGGCCGAGACATCCGTGCGGCGCCTGCAGACCAACGAGCCGATGCGGTGTGCCGTCCTGCTCCCCGCCCTGGCGACGATCCCCGGGCCGATCGCGCTGCTGGAGGTCGGCGCGAGCGCGGGACTGTGCCTTTATCCCGACCGCTACTCGTACCGCTACCGCAGCGGTGGCGGCGTGGTGGCGCTGGATCCTGCCGGCGGGCAGTCGACGGTGGTGCTGGAGTGCGAGATCACCGGCGATCCGCCCCTGCGCATGCCGGAGGTGGTGTGGCGCGGCGGGATCGACCTCGATCCGCTGGACGCCGCCGACGCCGGCGATCGCCGTTTCCTCACGAGCCTCGTGTGGCCGGGAGAGGCCGGGCGAGCCGACCGCATCGCCGCAGCCCTCGACATCGCCGCGGCGGACCCACCACTGCTGCGGGCGGGTGACGCGTCCGACCCGGACGTGCTGCACGCCGCCGCCGGGGCCGCGCCGGCCGGCGCGACGCTCGTCGTGACGACCCCCGGCGTGCTCCCGCACATCCCGCGTGCCGGACGCGAGCGCCTCATCGAGGCCGTGCGGCGACTGGACGCGGTGTGGATCACGATCGATCCGCCGGCCCTGCACGAGGGGTGGCGGTCGCCCGTGGACCCCGACGCGTGGGGCGGCTTCGTGCTCGGCCGGGACGGCGAGGCGCTCGCGGCGGTGGATCCGCTCGGCTCGTTCGTGCACTGGCGCGCGTGGCGCACCGGAGAGACGGATGCCGCGGGCTAGCGTGGACGCGTGCCTCTGACCGACCGCGACCGCGCCCTCCTCGACTTCGAGGTCGAATGGCGCCGGCACGCGGGAGCCAAGGAGGAGGCGATCCGCGCCGAGCTGGGGATCTCGCCGGCACGGTACTACCAGCTCCTCGGGCGACTCATCGACACGACCGAGGCGCAGGAGCACGATCCGATGCTCGTCAAGCGGCTGCGGCGGCTGCGTGAGGCCCGCCTCCACGAGCGCGCCGCCCGCGCCGCCGACGCGCGCTGAGTCGCGGTTCGGGCCCGGACCGGCTGTCGCAGACGGAACGCCCGGCGTTCGCCGGGTAGCATCGACGGGTGCCGACCACCAGCTTCCCTCGGGATCGTTTCGACGATGTGCCGGAGACGGACCGCGTGGGCGCCCACCGGGCGGAGAACCCGCGGATGCGCGGCTGGGTCGTGCTGCTGTGGGCGGCGCTGGCCACCGTCGTGCTCATCGTCATCGGGATCTTCGGCACGCTGCTGGCGTCCGGCCGCATCGAGCTCGTGCCGACGCCGACTCCCACGGTGGCGCCCGTCCCCGAGGTCACGCCGGTGGTCGACATGAACTACGACGTGATGATCCTCAACGCGACTCCCGAGCAGGGACTGGCCACGCAGATGAAGGACGTCGTCGTGGGCGCTGGATGGGCCGACGACAAGGTCACGGCGGGTGAAGCGGGCTCGCAGGACTTCCCGACGACCACCGTCTTCTACGTGGATCCTGCCGACGAAGCGGCTGCGGCCGGCCTCGCCGGCGTCATCGGCGGCGCGGAGATCGAGCAGAGCGAGGCCTATCCGGCCACCTCGCCCGATGTCCCTCAGCTGACGGTCGTGATCGGCCTCGACCGCACCGCCGCGGGGCAGACGCCCGCACCCACTCCCTGATCGCCGGGCGTCGTGTTTCGCGCCGGTAAACACTTGTATTCCTGCGTGTCAACAAGTGACGAATCACGCCGAGGCCGAGTTTTCGCCTGCATACGATGAAGCCCTGCACCGCCGGCTACAGGAGATTCGCATGACCCAGGGCACCGTCAAATGGTTCAACGCCGAGAAGGGATTCGGCTTCATCACCGTCGCCGACGGCCAGGACGTCTTCGTCCACTACTCGAACATCGACATGTCGGGCTTCCGCGTGCTCGAAGAGGGTCAGACCGTGGAGTTCACGGTCGGCTCCGGCCAGAAAGGCCCTCAGGCGGAGTCGGTGCGCGTCGTCTGACCAGCCGACCCAGCGCCCGGCGCTGACATGACCCAGGAGACGGGATGCCGCGAGGCATCCCGTCTCCTCGTATGTCGGCATCCGTCACCGCGGCTTGCACTCGATAGGGTCGAGTGCCAGAATGATTTAGCACTCGTGTTTGTTGAGTGCTAATACCCAAAGCCAACGTTCCGGAGGGACGACACACACATGGCAAAGATCATCGCTTTCGACGAGGAGGCCCGCCGCGGCCTCGAGCGCGGCCTCAACATCCTGGCCGACGCCGTCAAGGTGACGCTCGGCCCGCGCGGTCGCAACGTCGTGCTCGAGAAGAAGTGGGGCGCACCCACGATCACGAACGACGGTGTCTCCATCGCCAAGGAGATCGAGCTGGACGACCCGTACGAGAAGATCGGTGCGGAGCTCGTCAAGGAGGTCGCCAAGAAGACCGACGACGTCGCCGGTGACGGCACGACCACCGCGACCGTTCTCGCCCAGGCGCTCGTGCGCGAGGGCCTGCGCAACGTCGCAGCCGGCGCCGACCCCATCTCGCTCAAGAAGGGCATCGAGAAGGCCGTCGCCGCCATCACCGCCGAGCTGCTCGAGTCCGCCAAGGAGGTCGAGTCCAAGGAGCAGATCGCTGCCACGGCATCGATCTCGGCCGCTGACCCGGAGATCGGCGCGCTGATCGCCGAGGCCATCGACAAGGTGGGCAAGGAAGGCGTCGTCACCGTCGAGGAGTCGCAGACGTTCGGCACCGAGCTCGAGCTCACCGAGGGCATGCGGTTCGACAAGGGCTACATCAACCCCTACTTCGTCACGGACCCGGAGCGCCAGGAGGCGGTCTTCGAGGACCCGTACATCCTCATCGCGAACCAGAAGATCTCGAACATCAAGGACCTTCTGCCCGTCGTCGACAAGGTGATCCAGGACGGCAAGGAGCTCGTCATCATCGCCGAGGACGTCGAGGGTGAGGCTCTCGCGACCCTCGTGCTCAACAAGATCCGCGGCATCTTCAAGTCGGTCGCCGTCAAGGCTCCCGGCTTCGGCGACCGTCGCAAGGCGCAGCTGCAGGACATCGCGATCCTCACCGGCGGCCAGGTCATCACCGAGGAGGTCGGTCTCAAGCTCGAGAACGCCACCCTCGACCTGCTCGGCCGTGCGCGCAAGGTCATCGTCACCAAGGACGAGACCACGATCATCGAGGGTGCCGGCGACCCCGGACAGCTCGAAGGTCGCGTCACGCAGATCCGTCGCGAGATCGAGAACACCGACAGCGACTACGACCGCGAGAAGCTTCAGGAGCGCCTCGCCAAGCTCGCGGGTGGCGTCGCCGTCATCAAGGCGGGCGCGGCCACCGAGGTCGAGCTCAAGGAGCGCAAGCACCGCATCGAGGACGCCGTTCGCAACGCGAAGGCGGCCGTTGAGGAGGGCATCGTCCCCGGTGGTGGTGTCGCCCTTATCCAGTCCGGCCGGAAGGCGCTCGACGCCCTCGAGCTGACCGGTGACGAGGCGACCGGTGCCAACATCGTGCGTGTCGCGATCGAGGCCCCGCTGAAGCAGATCGCCCTCAACGCCGGTCTCGAGCCGGGCGTCGTGGCGAACAAGGTGTCGGAGCTCCCCGCGGGCCACGGCCTCAACGCCGCCACGGGCGAGTACGGTGACCTGTTCGCACAGGGCATCATCGACCCCGCCAAGGTGACCCGTTCGGCGCTGCAGAACGCTGCGTCGATCGCCGGCCTCTTCCTCACGACCGAGGCCGTCGTCGCCGACAAGCCGGAGAAGGTCTCGGCCCCGGCCGGCGACCCGACCGGCGGCATGGACTTCTGATCCCGCCCCTCGCGTAACGCGTACACGGAACGGCCCCTCCTCGCGGAGGGGCCGTTCTGCGTTCGGGGGATCAGCGGAACAAGATCAGCGGAACAGGCTCGTCGTCGCCAGTTCGGTGTCGGCGTACTGGCGGCCGGCGGCGGCGAGCGACGCGTTGATGCTGGCGAGGGACTCCTCGACCTGGCGCTGCGTGGCGCGCCACTGCTCGACGACACCCGCGAATGCCGCAGAGGCAGAGCCGGTCCACGAGGACTGCAGCTGGGTCAGCTGTGAGAGCATCGCGTTCGACTCCGCCTGCAGCCGGTCGATCGTGCCGCGCACCGTGGCGGTCGAGGTGAGGATGCTGTCGCTGTCGACGGTGAAGACGGCCATTCGGGACTCCTGATCAACGTGCGGCGGCCGGATGCCGAACCCGCGGTGCACGCCACGCTAGGGGCCGGGGATGCGCGGGAAACGGCATCCGTCGTCATCTGGGGACGGAGACGCGGAATCGCCGGCGGGGGAGGAGGCGCGTCACTCCGACGCGTCGGCCAGGCGCGGCATCGGCTGGGTCAGGACGTCGAGGTGCTCCGCAGCGGCGCGGGCGTCGGCCAGCGGGAACGCGACGCGGAACGTCGCGCCGCCGCCTGGGGTGTCGACGACGTCGACCGAGCCGTGCAGCGCCTCCACGATCGATGCCACGATAGACAGACCGAGCCCGGAGCCGCCCGTCTCACGCGTTCGCGACGTGTCGGCCCGCCAGAAGCGCTGGAAGATCTTGTCCTTGATCTGATCCGGCACGCCCTCGCCGTGGTCGACGATCTCGATCCAGCCCATGCGGGAGCGCGCGTCCGTCCCGACGCGCAGCTCGATGGGCGAGTCGTCGGCGGTGAACCGTCGCGCGTTGCCGAGGAGGTTCGTCACGACCTGGCGGATCCGGTTCTCGTCCCCGAGCACGATGGGCGGAAGCCCGTCCGCAGGGGCGGTGCCGTCGGGATCCGGCAGCAGCGGGGGCAGGGCGGATGCCGCCGCTCCGGTCGCCGGCACGGGCTTCGGACGCCGTCGCAGCAGCGACAGCGTCGCGCCGGCCCGGGAGATCGCCGAGGTGCTTCCGGTGCGCCGCTTCTCGTCGGCGACGCCCGCCGCTTCCTCCTCGACCGGCCGCGCAGGATGCTCGACCGTGGTGTCGATGACGGTGACCGGGCGTGCGGGGGAGGCCGCACGGACGTCGAGTGCGGCATCGCGGGCGACGGGGCGCAGGTCGACCGGACCGATGACGACGTCGCGGCGCTCGTCGAGGCGCGCGAGGGCCAGCAGGTCCTCGACCAGCAGCCCCATGCGGATCGCCTCCTTCTCGATGCGCTCCATGGACTGCGCGACGTCCTCGTCGCCGCGCACGGCTCCCATGCGGTACAGCTCGGCATAGCCGCGCACGGTCACCAGCGGGGTGCGCAGCTCATGGCTGGCGTCGCCGATGAACCGCCGCATCTGCCGCACGGTCGCATCGCGCTGCGTGATGGCGGCGTCGACGCGGTCGAGCATCGCGTTGATGGCGGTCTTGAGGCGGCCGACCTCGGTCGTCGTGGGCTCGATGTCGGTCATGCGCAGGCTGAAATCGCCCGCGGCGATCGCGTCGGCCGTCGATTCGACCTGGCCGAGGCTGCGGAAGGTGAGGGTGACGAGGTAGCGGGTGGCCACCGCCCCGCCCACGAGGATCAGGATGGCGAGGATGCTGTAGATGCCGATGTACGACGCGATCGTGCGGTTCACGGTAGCGAGGGGGACGGCGACCATCTGCGTGTAGAGCAGTCCTGTGTTGGCCAGTTCCTGCACCGTGACGGTTGCGCGGAATTCCGTGTCGCCATCCTCGGAGGATAGCGTCGCGATCCGCAGCTCCTGCGACTGCGCGACGTCCAGGGGGAACGCCGAAGGGAACGCCGGCTCCGGGCCGCCTCGCCCTCCCGCGGTCTCGAGCAGCTTGCCGTGGGTCGGTTCGTAGACCGCGACGAAATAATCCGTCGGCGGCGCGTTCGTGATCGGCTCGGCCTCGAGATTCCCCTCGTTGGCGCTCAGATCCATCAGTGGGCCTGCCGCATCCGTGCGGGCGAGCGAGTCCACCTGCGTGTCGACGCCGTCGATGAGCGAGTTGCGCAGGAAGGCCGCCGTGCCGACGCCGGCGGCGATGAGGCCGACCGCGAGGAGCGCGACGGTGACCCCGGTGACCTTCGCGCGCAGACTCGTGCCGCGCCACCACCGGGTGATCGCGTCGGGCTTCTGCGCCAGATCGTCCCCCTTGCTCGCCGCCGCTAGGCGGTCTTGCCGGCCTTCAGCATGTAGCCGAAGCCGCGCTTGGTCTGGATGAGCGGCTCCGACGAGTGCGGATCGATCTTGCGGCGGAGGTACGAGATGTAGCTCTCGACGATGCCGGCGTCGCCGTTGAAGTCGTACTCCCAGACGTGGTCCAGGATCTGCGCCTTCGACAGCACGCGGTTGGGGTTCAGCATGAGGTAGCGCAGCAGCTTGAACTCGGTGGGGCTGAGGTCGATGGAGGCCTCGCCGACCTGCACGTCGTGCGTGTCCTGGTCCATCGTGATCTCGCCTGCGCGGATCACGGACTCCTCGTCCGCCTGCATCGTGCGGCGCAGGATCGCCTGGATGCGGGCCACGATCTCGTCGAGGCTGAAGGGCTTGGTGACGTAGTCGTCACCGCCGGCGTTGAGGCCGGTGATCTTGTCCTCGGTCTCGTCCTTCGCGGTCAGGAAGAGGATGGGCGCCGTGTAGCCGGCGCCGCGGAGGCGCTTGGTGACGCTGAACCCGTTCATGTCGGGCAGCATCACGTCGAGGATGATGAGGTCCGGTTCCTCTTCGAGGACGGCCGAGATCGTCTGAGCGCCGTTGGAGACGGCCCGTACCTGGAATCCGGCGAATCGCAGGCTCGTGATCAGCAGATCGCGAATGTTCGGTTCGTCGTCCACGACGAGGATGCGCGGTGCGGTCATGCCCTCATTATGTCGGCGGAATCCATGCGGCGTCTGGATATCTGCGACGCGGCCCCGAATTCGTCCACGCGTCGGTGCGGCGGATCTCGAACCTCGAGCGGCCACTGCGGGGGCGAGGAAGGGTAGCGTCAGGGCCAGGCGAGCCGTTCGCTGTTGCGCGATGGATCGAGGTGACGTCTGCCGTCCGCGCGCTTCCCCTGACGCCCGCACGTCGACGAGAGGAGCCGTCATGAGCCACATGCTGATCATCGGAGGGGGCCTCGCCGGCGGTACGGCGGCCGAGGCCCTGCGCGACGAGGGCTTCGACGGCGACATCACGGTCGTCGCCGCAGAGCCGCATCCGCCCTACCAGCGACCCCCGCTGTCGAAGGGGTACCTCGCGGGGAGCGAGGGGACGGATGCCGTCATCCTGCACCCCGCCGAGTGGTACGCCGAGCGGGGCATCCGGCTGATCACCGGCGTGGCCGTGCGTGCGCTCGACGCCGCCGCTCACACGGCGGAGCTCGAGGACGGGACACGACTGGGCTACGACGCCGTGCTGCTGGCGACCGGTGCGACGCCGCGCATGATCCCGCTGCCCGGCCACGAGCTGCCCGGCGTCGTGACGCTGCGTCGCCTCGACGACTCGGACGCGCTCGCCGCGCAGCTGCGCGACGGGGGCCGGCGGCTGGTGGTCATCGGTGCGGGGTGGATCGGCATGGAGGTCGCCGCCACCGCGCGTGGCTTCGGCAACGACGTGGCGATCCTCGAGCGCGACGACGTGCCGCTCGCGGCCGCGCTCGGCCCCGAGATGGGGGAGGTCTTCCGGGGTCTGCACCTGGAGCACGGCGTGGACCTGCGCACGTCGGTCGCGGTGGAGCGCATCGCCGGATCCGACCGAGCGGAAGGCGTCGTCGTCGACGGTGAGACGCTCCCCGCAGATCTGGTGCTGGTCGGCGTCGGCGCCGCACCCGACACCGCGCTCGCCGAGGCGGCCGGCCTCGACATCCTGAACGGCGTCCTCACCGATGCGGCACTGCGCACCAGCGCACCCGACGTGTACGCGGCGGGGGACGTCGCCAACCCGTTCCACCCGGTGCTGCAGCGGCATCTGCGCAGCGAGCATTGGGCGAATGCGCTGAACGCCGGCAAGGTCGCGGCGCGGTCGATGCTCGGCAAGCCGGCATCCTTCGACGACATCCCGTACTTCTACACGGATCAGTTCGACCTCGGCATGGAGCTGTCCGGCTACGCGCCGCTCATGACGGATGCCGAGCTCGTCGTCCGCGGGGATCTCGCGGGCCGGGAGTTCATCGCGTTCTGGGTCGACGCCCCCGATTCCACAGGCAGGGGTCGCGTGGTCGCGGGTATGAACGTCAACGTCTGGGACGTGAACGAGACCGTGCAGGCGCTGATCCGATCGGGCGAACGGCTCGACGCGGAGCGCCTGCGGAATGCGGACGTGCCACTGACTAGCCTTCTCCCGTGACCCTCGCTCCCGATTCGGCCCCCGCGCTGCTCACGGGAGTGCTCGATCTTCCCGGCGGCCCTCTCGACCTCGCGCGGCACGTCGCGGTCATGGCGATCGTGAACCGCACGCCGGACTCCTTCTACGACCGTGGTGCGACTTTCGCCCTCGACGCCGCGGTGGCAGCCGGTGTCGCCGCCGCCGAGGCGGGAGCGGAGATCGTCGACGTCGGCGGGGTGAAGTTCGCGCCCGGACCCCCGGTGCCGGTCGAGGAGGAGATCGCACGCGTCGTGCCCGTGGTGCGCGAGCTGGCGCCGATCGCGCGCGTGAGCGTCGACACGTTCCAGCCCGAGGTGGCACGCGCCGCCATCGAGGCCGGTGCCGCGATCATCAACGACACGACGGGCCTGCACGACCCGGCGATGGCCGACGTCATCGCGGAGGGCGGCGCGGGCGTCGTCATCGCCCACAGCCTTGCCGCGCCCCGGACCCCGCATCCGCTGCCTCGCTATCACGACGTGATCGGCGACATCGCCGGCTTCCTGGCCGACCGGCGCGAGCTCGCGCGCGAACGTGGCGTGCCCGACGCGCGGATCGTGCTCGATCCGGGCCACGACCTCAACAAGAGCACGCGTCATTCGCTCGAGCTGACGCGGCGGCTCGACGAGCTGACCGCGCTGGGATCCACGCTCCTCGTCGCTCTCTCGAACAAGGACTTCGTCGGCGAGACGCTCGATCGTGACCGCGGCGACCGTCTCTCGGGTTCGCTCGCCGCGGCGGTGTACTGCGTGCTCCACGGCGCCCGGATCGTCCGCGCCCACAACGTGCGCGAGACCGTGGACGCGATGCGCATGGTCGAGGCGATCCTGGGCTGGCGCGAGCCGGTTCTCGAACTGCACAACGCCCGCGCCGAAGGGAACGCCTGATGCCGACCCGCCACGAGCTCTTCGTCGCATATGAGCTGCCCGACCGGGCCGAGCCGCGGGTGCGCATGAACTTCGTCTCGAGCGCTGACGGCGCCGTCACGCTCGGGGGGCAGAGCGGCGCCCTCGGCGGCGACACCGATCGCACGCTCATGCAGGTGCTGCGCGCGATGGCCGACGTCGTGGTGGTCGGCGCCGGGACCGTGCGCGCCGAGGGCTACGGCGGACTGCAGGTCGACGCCGACCACGTCGAGTGGCGGCGTGCGCACGGCCTCGCCGATCAGCCGGCCCTCGCCGTGGTCAGCGGCGGCCTGCACCTCGAGCCAGACGATTCCGTGTTCGCCGAGGCGACGGGGCGCCCGCTGATCGTCACGACGGATGCCGCCGCCGACGCCCGCGGCGATCTCTTCGCAGCGGTGGCCGAGGTGCTGCCGTGCGGCGCGGCGTCGGTCGATCTCGTCGCCGCGCTCGACGCCTTCGCCCGCCGGGGATGGAATCAGGTGCTGTGCGAGGGTGGCCCGCACCTCTTCGGCGCGCTGCTCGACGCCGGCCTGGTCGATGAGGTCTGCCTCACCGTGGCACCCCGATTCGTGGGCGGCGACGCGGGACGCATCGCACAGGGTGCGGCCGAGTCCGATCGCCGGTTCGCGCTCGCCGGAGTCGTGACGGACGAGGACGGATTCGTCTTCCTGCGCTACGTCGTGGTGTGACGCCGCCGGGCGGGCGCGGGCCTGCCTCAGTCGAGCGCGGCGCGCACGGCGCGCTCGATGACGGGCCGGATCTCGGCATCCGGATCCACGGTCATGCGATGGAGGACGAGCCCCTCGCCGGTTGCCATCAGCGTGCGGGCCGCGTCCCGGGGAGAGCGCGCGCCGACGGCTGTCAGCAGGGCGATGGTCCAGTCCACGAAGACGCGACGCTGGGCGAGCAGGGGAGCGAGCAGCTCGGCATCGCCGGCGCACTCGAGGAAGATCGCATAGCGCGTCTTCGTCCGCGACGCGAGCGGCCCGGTCTGGAGCGCGATCGCGCCGCTGAGCGCGTCGACGAGCTGCTCGGGCGTCTCGATCGGCGGCCTCCCGTCCGAGGCGAGGTCGGCTCGCTCGCTCTCGGCGATCCACGCCACGACCCCGGCCATGAGTGCGTCGCGCGTGCGGAACCAGTTCGAGGTAGACCCCCTCGGCAGCCCCGCCCGCTCGTCGACCCGGGCGTGCGTCAACGCCCTTATGCCCTGCTCACCCACGAGCGCGACCGCGGCTTCCAGAGCGCGATCTCTCGTTGAAGCCATGTTCTGACCATAGGCGACGGCTGGGCGCAGAGCGCCATCGCGTCGGCCGGGCTCAGTGGCTCACGTCAGACCCGCGATGCGGGCGCCGATCGCGTCTCCGGTGCGGGTCGGAAGAAGTGCGTGCATGGCGACCATCGCCCGTGCCGGAGCCCCGACCACATAGCGCGCGCGTGGCCGCCGCACGGTCAACGCAAGTTCTATGGCGCGAACGACGGCGTCGGGTGGTGCCGCAGCGGATCCCATTCGCGCAATGTTGTTCCGCAGCCCGACGACGTGCCGCGCGTAGAGGTCGCGATCCCGCGGCGACATCCGCGTCTCCATGTCGTCGATCATGGTGTCGACCTCGCGCCAGGTCTCGGTGTCGGTAGGCCCGGGTTCGACCACGGACACGGCGATGTTCCAGGGGCGCAGTTCCACCCGGAGAGCATCGGCGATCCCCTCCACGGCGCACTTCGAGGCGCAGTAGGCGCCCTCCATGGGGATGACAGACCGACTGCCGACCGACGAGACGAAGACGATCCTGCCCGCTGCCGCGCGCAGTCGGGGGAGCACCGCCCGGGTGACGGCGACCGTGCCCACGACGTTGACCTCGAACTGTCGCCGAAGATCCGCGGTGGTGAGCGTCTCGACCGGTCCCAGAACGGCGAATGCGGCGTTGTTGACGAGCGCGTCCAGACGATCGGGCAGGGCGTCGGCGAGGGCCTCGATACGCGCCTGGTCGGTGACGTCGAGGCTGACGGGGGTGATGTGCTCGTCCGCCACCGTGACGTCGTTCCAATCGGCGAGGTCGCGGACCCCCGCGAAGACCGTCCATCCCGACCCCGCGAGCCGACGGGCGACCGCTCTTCCGATCCCGCGCCTCGTTCCGGTGACGAGTGCTGTCGGCATGTCGTCCCTCCGTCCCCGTCGTGGGCGCCTGAATCATCGCCTACTACGAACGTAGTGTAGACGTACTATTTATGTAGTGCAAGAGGTTCGCCATGGCTCGATAGCTCTGCGCGCCCGTGCGATTCGGCGACTTCGCCGTGACGTCTCCGTTAACAGGTGCACGGCATCCTGGCACCGGCTCTGTCGCACCCGCGTGCTCTGTATTAGGTTCATCCTGATCGCGCCCACGAGGACGCGTGCATACGGCGGGCGGAGGCGTCCGCCAGAGAAGGGGAGGGCCCTGTGCACACGCGCACGACATCCATCTCGCGCCTGACTGGAGGAGCGGTCATCGCCGCGACTGCCGTGGCGCTCGCACTGGCCGGTCCCGGAGCCGCCAGCGCCGCTCCGGGCGAGAAGAACAAGCCGAACGGCCCGGAGATCGAGATCCAGCTGCTGTCGTTCAACGACTTCCACGGCAACCTCGAGCCCCCCGCTGGCTCCAGCGGCCGGCTGAACCTGCCCGGCGGCGTGACCACCGACACTCTCGCCCCTCCCGGGGTCGGCGGCGTCGAATACCTCGCGACCCACCTCGCGCAGGCGCGGGAGGGGCACGAGAAGACCTCCCTCACCGTCGCGGCAGGCGACCTCATCGGGGCCTCGCCGCTGCTGTCCGGCGCCTTCCACGACGAACCGTCGATCGAGGCGCTCAATGCGCTCCACCTCGACGTCTCGGCCGTCGGCAACCACGAGTTCGACGAGGGCTATGTCGAGCTGCTGCGCATGGCGAACGGCGGCTGCATCGACGACGGCGACGGCGCGAACAACCAGAACTCGTGCCCGGACGGCTCCTTCGCCGGGGCCGATTTCGACTTCCTCGCGGCGAACGTCGTCTACGACGGGACGAACGAGACGATCCTCCCCGCGTACTCCATCGAGAATGTGCGAGGAGCCAAGATCGGCTTCATCGGCATGACGCTCGAGGAGACCCCCGACATCGTCACCGCTTCCGGCGTGGCCGGCCTGGACTTCAAGGACGAGGTGGAGACCGCGAACGCCCTGGTGCCGGTGCTCCGGGCCCAAGGCGTGAACGCGATCGTCGTGCTGATCCACCAGGGCGGCACACCTCCGTCGAGCGCCGCCTACAACGCGGCCTGCGGCAACGGGGCGGAGATCGCGGCGAACAGCCCGATCATCCCCATCGCTCAGAACCTCGATCCGGCGATCGACCTGATCGTGTCGGGGCACACCCACGCGCCGTACGTCTGCAACATCCCGGACCCCGCGGGCCAGAGCCGCATGGTCACGTCCGCCTCCTCGTTCGGGCGCCTGTACACCGAGACGAATCTCTCGTACGACCGCCGCACGCAGGACATCGTGCGCACGTCTGTCACGAGCGAGAACATGCTCGTGACGCGCAACGTGGACAAGGACCCGGCCGAGACCGATCTGATCGCAAAGTACAAGGAACTGGTCGCGCCGATCGCGAGCGAGGTGATCGGTTCGATCGCCTCGGACATCAACCGCGTGCCCAACGCGGGCGGCGAGTCGGCGCTCGGAGATCTGATCGCCGACGCCCAGCTGGCCGACCCGAGCGTCATCGGGCCGTACGCCGCACCGCAGATCGCGCTGATGAACCCCGGCGGGATCCGCACCGACCTCACCTACAGCGCGTCGGCGTGGGGCGAAGCGCCGGGTGACGTCACCTACGAGGAGGCGTTCAACGTGCAGCCGTTCAACAACTACCTCGTGTCGCTGGACCTCACCGGTGCCCAGATCAAGGAGCTGCTGGTGCAGCAGTGGAGCGGCCCGAACACCGCCCAGCCGAAGATCCTGCAGGTGAGCGAGGGCTTCGCCTACACGTACTCCGGCACCACGCTCGGCACGGTCACGCTGAACGGCGAGCCGTTGGTCGACACGACGGTGTATCGCGTCGTGACGAACAACTTCCTCGCGGGCGGCGGCGACGGGTTCCCGACGTTCCTGGCGGCGGGCAACGTGTACTACGGCGGGCTCGACATCGACGCGTTCGCTGCGTACCTCAGCGCGAACAGCCCGTACGCGCCCGGAACGCTCGACCGCATCATCAAGCAGTAAACGCGGACGAACGGCCCGGCGCTGCATCGCACCGCCGGGCCGTTCGGCGTTCTCTGGGGCTCAGGCCGCGAGTGAGTGCGCGTCGAGGATCGTGTAGGCGTAGCCCTGCTCGGCGAGGA
Organism: Microbacterium sp. ZW CA_36; assembly: GCF_044987475.1. NCBI lineage: Bacteria > Bacillati > Actinomycetota > Actinomycetes > Micrococcales > Microbacteriaceae > Microbacterium > Microbacterium sp. ZW CA_36. The sequence goes on along the minus strand of NZ_JBJDRL010000001.1, from coordinate 220,791 downwards.
ACCGCTGCCGGTTCTGAGCGAAGTCCTGATCGACGGTGTCGCGGGCGATCAGCGTATAGAAGCTGGCGGTGTGGTTCGACTGCTTGGGACGCAGCAGGCGTCCGAGCCGCTGCGCCTCCTCCTGGCGTGAGCCGAACGACCCGGACACCTGGATGGCGACGGATGCCTCGGGGAGGTCGATCGAGAAGTTCGCGACCTTCGACACCACCAGCACCGAGATCTCGCCGACGCGGAACGCCTGGTACAGCTGCTCCCGCTCGTCGATCGGGGTCTGGCCCGTGATCTTGGGGGCGTTCAGCGCCTCGGCGAGCACGTCGATCTGATCGAGGTACTGGCCGATGATCAGGATGCGCTCGCCCTCGTGGCGCGCCACCAGGTCGCGCACGACGCCGATCTTCGCGGGTGCGGTTGCTGCGAGGCGGTACCGCTCGTCGTCGGCGGCCGCGGCGTACTCGAGGCGGTCCCCGGCGGGCAGGTCGACCCGCACCTCGTAGCAGACGGCCGGCGAGATGAAGCCCTGAGCCTCGATCTCCTTCCATGGCGCGTCGAACCGCTTGGGGCCGATGAGGCTGAACACGTCGCCCTCGCGGCCGTCCTCGCGCACGAGCGTCGCGGTGAGCCCGAGCCGCCGCCGCGCCTGCAGGTCGGCGGTGAGCTTGAACACGGGCGCAGGCAGCAGGTGCACCTCGTCGTACACGATGAGGCCCCAGTCGAGGGCGTCGAGGAGGGCGAGGTGGGCGTACTGTCCCTTCCGCTTGGCGGTGAGGATCTGGTACGTCGCGATCGTGACCGGCTTGATCTCCTTGGCCTGACCGGAGTACTCGCCGATCTCCTCGGCGGTGAGCGACGTGCGCTTGAGCAGCTCGTCGCGCCACTGCCGGGCGCTGACGGTGTTCGTCACGAGGATGAGCGTCGTGGTCTTGGTGTCGGCCATCGCCGCCGCGCCGACGAGAGTCTTGCCGGCGCCACAGGGCAGCACGACGACGCCCGACCCGCCCTGCGTGAAGATGTCGACGGCCTGCCGCTGGTACGGCCGCAGGTGCCAGCCGTCCTCCGCGAGGTCGATCGGGTGCGGCGTGCCCGGCGTGTACCCCGCGAGGTCCTCGGCGGGCCAGCCGATCTTCAGCAGCTCCTGCTTGATGTGGCCGCGCGCCCACGCGTCGATGACGAAGGCGTCGGGGGAGGGGCGGCCGATCAGCAGCGGCTGGATGCGCTTGTTCTTGGACACCTCGGCCAGGACCGCGGCATCCGTCGACCGGAGGATGAGCTCGCCCTCCTCGTTGCGTTCGATCACCAAGCGCCCGTAGCGGCCCACCGTCTCGGAGATGTCGATCGACACCGACGGCGGCACCGGGAAGCGCGACCAGCGATCGAGCGTTGCGAGCATGTCTCCGGCGTCGTGACCGGCCGCCCGTGCGTTCCACAGCCCGAGCCGGGTGATGCGGTACGTGTGGATGTGCTCGGGGGCGCGTTCGAGCTCGGCGAAGATCGCGAGTTCGTGCCGCGCGCTCTCCGCATCGGGGTGCGCGACCTCGAGGAGAACCGTGCGGTCGCTCTGGACGATGAGGGGGCCGTCAGCCATAACGTGCCAGTCTACCGGGGCTCGCCGGCGACCGGCGCACCCTGGATGGACTCACGCCGCGCCGACGCTCACGATGCTCGACACCGGGAGGGTGCGCTCGATGTCCGCGGCGCGATCCCGCCCGCGCAGGCGTCCGCCGCCGAGGCCGGCCGCCTCCAGCACGAACGAGCGCTCCGAGCCGTCCGGCATCCGCACGACCACCAGGATCTCGGCGCGGGCGCGCACGGCCTGCTCGAGCTCGCGTTCGAGCCAGCCCGCCTCGCCCTGAGTGCCGTGCCCGCCCCGCAGCGTGCGGATCAGGCGGGCATACGTCGCCTCCGGAGCCGCCGGGGGCACGGACGGCGCGACCGCGGCCCGGCGGTGGACCGACTCGGCCGCACCGTCCGCGTCGAGCGCGACCACCGGGTAGCGCGCGTCGGCGAGGCTCCAGTAGACGGCGTCGCGAGCCACCCGCGACGTGAGCAGGCCGCTGTCGGCGATGAGGCCCAGCGGGCGCAGCGCCTGGTCGATCGCGATCGCGTCGAGGAGGCCGGGGTCGGAGCTCTCCACGCGCGTGCGCCCGGTGAGGTGGTCCGTGCTCACGCGCACGAGCCCGTGGCGTGCGGCCGTGCTCTCGATGAGGTAGTCGAGCGGCTGAGGGATGCCGGTCAGCGACAGTTCGGCGAGGAAGGCGCGCATCGAATCGGCGGTCTCGCCCTCGGTCATGCCAGCGCCCACCGACGCCGCGGTGAACCGGTACGTCGACGCCTGCGCGCGGGACTCGCGCACGGCGATGGAACGCAGGCGCAGGTCGAGGGCGGGCGCGAGCGGGCCCGGCGCGATCGCCGTGAGGTCGGCCTGCAGATAGACACGGTCGATCTCGGCGGGGAGGTAGGCGGCCATGGTGCCGGCATCCGCGGGCTCGCCGGCCCGCAGCGCCGTGGTCCACGCGAACTCGGCGGCGGGGTCGTCCCTGCCGAACAACCCCCAGCGCACGCCGATGCGGCGCAGCCTGTCGGCGCGTGCGGGCCACTCCGGGTCGAGCGGGTAGATGTCGGGCCACGCGTCGGGGACGAGGAAGCCGTGCGCCGGGGTGCGCAGCCCGTCGGGCAGCGCGGAGCGGAATCCCTCGGCGATGGTCTCCCAGCGCTCCGGCGTCGGGGCCTCGAGCCATTGCTCGCCCGCGTCGGTGACGGTCCACTCGCGTTCGCGGGCGTCCGCGAGTCCCGCGTCGGCGGCGGAGGCGAGCAGGTCTTCGAGGTCCTCGGCGAACTCGATGGCGCCGGCATCCGTCAGCCGCCGGCGGTCCACTGCGCTGATCGGTCCGGCCCCCGTTCGTGCGAGCGGAGCGTGCAGGCACGCCAGCAGGATGTCGGCGAGCGAGCCGGCGGTCGTGAACGCACGCTCGGCGGCGGCCGCGGCGGCGCGTGGCTCGGCCGGCACCGGGTCGGCCGGTGCGAGGGCGGGGCGGAAGGCGTTCGGAGTCGCGTCGGCGGCCGCAGCGACCCGCTCGACGACCGCCGTGTAGGCGATGCCCTCCGCATCGACGAGCGCGAGACGCGCGGGCGCGCCGTCGAGCGGACCCGCTCCGGTGTGCAGGGCGATGAGGTCGCGCCGGTCGAGATGCGTCAGCGCGCGGTCGACCGACGTGGGATCGAGGAGCCCCTCGGCCGCGTCGAAGAAGTCGTGCCAGCCGCTCTGTGCCGAGACGCCGCGCGCCGCGAGCGTCCGGGCGAGCGCGGCGTCACCGAGTTCGGCGAGCCGCGTCGCAAGAGCGCGCGCGTCGGAGACCAAGCGTGTCAGCCTCCTCGGTTGGCTCGAGCCCTCCGCACGAAGCTCATGATCAAGACCGCGAGCAGCAGTGCGAACGCCACGAGAGGAGCGACGTACACCAGCACGCCCACGAGGGGCCAGACGCCGGTGCTCATGTCGGCGCCGGCGGCGGACGCGATCATGATCGCGAAGAAGCTCAGGATCGAGAGCACGAGCAGGCCCAGCGACATGAAGGCCAGGATGCGGTCGATGCGGCGGACGGGAACGTCGCCGGCAGGGTTTGTGCTCATCCGCTCCAGCCTACTCGCTGGCGTCGGCGCCACGATCCGAATGTGCACCGGTCCGTTAGGCTGGGTACCGGGGTTGGAAGACCCCGCTTTTGTCATGCTCTGTTTCGCCGCGGTGTTCGCGGCGACCGATCCAGCGAGGTTTCGATGCCCACCGGCAAGGTCAGGTTCTACGACGAGGAGAAGGGGTTCGGCTTCATCACCTCTGAAGACGGTCAGGACGTCTTCCTGCACGCCACCGCCCTGCCTCCCGGCACGCCCGCACCCAAGGCCGGCACGCGGCTCGAGTACGGCATCGCCGACGGCAAGCGCGGCCCGCAGGCGCTGTCGGTGCGCGTGCTCGAGGCCCCGGTGAGCCTCGCCAAGCGCTCCCGCAAGCCCGCCGACGACATGGCGATCATCATCGAGGACCTCGTGAAGCTGCTCGACGGCATCGGCGGCGACCTCCGCCACGGCCGATACCCGAGCGGCGCGCACGCCAAGAAGGTCGCCGCCGTGCTGCGCAAGGTGGCTGATGAGCTCGACGCCTGATCCGGCCGATCCTGCCGACGTCGTCGCCGCAGCGGACGCCGCCTCTGACGCGCCATCTGACGAGTCCGCAGTGACGGATGCCGCATCCGCTGCCTCGGACGAGGCTGCCGTCGTCGAGCCCGACGAGGCCGACGTCGTCGAGCCGGACGAGGCTGCCGTCGTCGAGCCCGATCCGCAACTGCTCGCCGCGCACGACCTCGCGCTCGCGGCGCTGCGCGAGATCACTCCCGAGACGTCGATCGGCGAGCCCGCGGACTATCGCGTGGAAGCCGGAGGAGTCGTCTCGCTCCGGTTCGCGAACCGCCTCTCGGGCTACCCGGGGTGGTTCTGGACCGTGAGTCTCGCGCGCGTCGACGATGCCGAGCCCACCGTGCTCGAGGTCGAGCTGCTGCCGGGCGACGGCGCGCTGCTCGCGCCGGACTGGGTGCCGTGGGCCGTGCGCCTCGCCGACTACCACGCCGCGCAGGCGGCGCTGGCCGAGGCCGCCCACGCCGAGGATGACGAGGACGACGAGGACGAAGACCTCGACGACGTCGATGACCTCGATGCGTCGGACTTCGACGACGACGGATCGTCCATCCTCCACGCCGGCGACGTCGACGGGGTCGACATCGACGAGCTCGCCGAGGCCGGTGCCGACGAGGACGAGGACGCCGACGACTCCGACGAGGACGACGCCGACGAGGATGACGACTTCGACGAGGACGACGACGAGGACGACGAAGAGGACGACGACTTCGACGACGACCGCGATGATGACGACGAGTCCGACGACCTCGACGACGACGAGGAGTCCGACGAGGACGACTCGGACGACGACTCGGACGACGACTCGGACGACGAGGACTCAGAAGAGGACGACGACGCCGACGAGTCCTGAGGCCCGGCTCCTCGGAGCACGACGACAGGGTGGATCACCGCTGCCCGCAGCGCAGCGGTGATCCACCCTCTCGCGTCGGCGTCAGCGGTGCTCGACGGCGCGTCGGTCGGACGAGGTCGACGGTGCCGCGGCGTCCGCGACCTGGAATCGGGCGCTGAGGAGGGCATCGTCGCGTGAGGACGGGCCGACCAGCAGCTCGAACTCCCCGGCCTCGACGAGGCGCCTGCCGGCGGCATCCACGATCGTGCAGTCGGCCACCGGCAGCGACAGCTCGACCTTGGCGGTCTCGCCGGGCTGCAGATCGACGTGGCGATAAGCCTTGAGCTCCTTGTCGGCCCAGCTGACAGAGGCCACGCTGTCGCGCACGTAGACCTGCACGATCTCGTGCGCGGGGCGTTCGCCCCTGTTGCGCAGCTCGACCAGCGCGCGCACCGTGCCCTCGCGGTCCGGTGCGGGATCCACCATCCGCAGGCCCGAGTACTCCACCGTCGAGTACGACAGGCCCTCGCCGAACGCGAAGGCGGGACTCTGCGTCAGATCGGCGTAGCGGTCGCCGTGCTGGCCGCGGATCCGGTTGTAGTAGATCGGCAACTGGCCGGCGTGGCGGGCGAACGAGATCGGCAGGCGACCGGTCGGCTCGATGAGCCCCAGCAGCAACTCCGCCACAGCCTGACCGCCCTGCATTCCGGGGTTCGCAGCCCACATCAGGGCTGCGGCATCCATCACCGTCTGCGGCAGGACGTGCGGCTTCGATGCGAGCAGCACCACCACCAGCGGGGTGCCGGTGGCGGCGAGCGCCTCGAGCAGGGCGAGCTGGCCGCCGACGAGCTCGAGCGTCGCGGTCGATCGGCCTTCGCCGACCAGCTCGATGCGATCCCCGACCACGGCGACGACGTAGTCGGCACCCTCGGCCGCGGCCACCGCCTCCGCGATGAGCGCCGCGTCCGGCGGGCTCGGCACGATGACCTGGGGCCGAGGCTGCCCGTCGGGGAAGAACGCGCCCTCGGGGTCCTCTTCGAGGGTGAGGATGTCGGCACCGCGCGCGTGCCGGATCTCCCAGTCCGCGGGGGCATGCGCGCGCAGGCCGTCGAGCACCGTCGTGATCATCCCGCGGGGGTGGCCGTCGGGGATCCAGTCCACCTGGCCGGATGATCCGGCCCAGTCGCCCAGCTGCGTCTGCGCATCGTCGGCGAGGGAGCCGACGACAGCGATGCGGCGGGGGCCGGATGCCGCGACCCGGACGCGTCCGGATTCGTCCGCCGTCACGCCGCCGGCGAGCGGCAGCGTGCCGTCGTTGCGCAGCAGCACGAGGGATCGACGTGCCGCCTCGAGGTTGAGCGCGGTGTGCTCGGCCGAGCCGACCGCCGCCGCGATGCGCTCGCGGTCGGGCAGACGCGGGTCTTCGAAGAGGCCGAACTCGAACTTGAGCAGCAGGATGCGGGTCACCGCGCGGTCGAGGGCTTCCTCGGTCATGAGGCCGTGCCGCAGCGCATCGAGTGCGCCCTGGAAGAAGCCGGGCGTGGTCATGATCATGTCGTTGCCGGCGAGCACGGCGGCGGCGGCGGCGTGCGCGTAATCGGGCTGCACCTTCTGCTCCCACACCATGCGCCCGACGTTGTCCCAGTCGGTGATGAGGGTTCCGGTGTATCCCCACTCGCCGCGCAGCACGTCGTTGAGCAGCCAGTCGTTGACCGTGATGGGCACGCCGTCGATGCTCTGGTATCCGAGCATGAAGGTGCGGCATCCCTCTTTCGCCACCCGCTCGAATGGCGGCAGGAACCACGAGCGGAGCTTGCGCTGCGAGATGTCGGCCTCGCTCGCATCGCGGCCGCCCTGGGTCTCGGAGTAGCCGGCGAAGTGCTTGGCCGTCGCGAGGATCGCGGTGGGGTCGTCGAGGCCACCGCCCTGATAGCCGCGCACCATCGCCGATGCGAGCTCGCCGATGAGGAACGGATCCTCGCCGAATGTCTCGTCGACCCGGCCCCAGCGGAGATCCCGCGCGATGCAGAGCACCGGCGAGAAGGTCCAGTGGATGCCGGTGGCCGACACCTCGACCGCGGTCGCGCGTGCGACGCGCTCGGCCAGTCCGGCATCCCACGACGCCGCCATGCCGAGCTGGGTCGGATAGATCGTCGCGCCCTCCCAGAAGGAATGGCCGTGGATGCAGTCCTCGGCGACGAGGAGCGGGATCCGCAGGCGCGTCTGCAGGGTGAGCTCGCGGGCGCGCAGCACCTTCTCGGGCGAGGCGTGCAGGATCGACCCGGCGTGCATGCGCACGACCTGATCCTCGAGATCTTCGCGCGCGTCGAGCTGCAGCATCTGGCCGATCTTCTCCTCTGCCGTCATGCGGCCCAGGAGATCGGCGATGCGGTCGGCGACCGGGAGCGAAACGTCGAGGTACGCGGGACTGGTCGCGGTGGTCACGCGTCCTCCTGCGTCTTCATGTCGGTGCGCACGACGGTGACGGTGTCGTTCACGTTCATGCCCTTCTTCTTCATGGCGCGGGCGCGCTCACCGGCGGACCGCAGGCGCGGGTTGACGTACTCGTCGATGCCGAAGTTGATCAGCGAGAGAGCCACGCCGATGGCGGCGATGCACAGACCCGGAGGCAGGAACCACCACCACTGGCCCTGGCGGAAGGCGCCCTGCGCGCTCGCCCAGTTGAGGATCGTGCCCCAGTTGTAGGTCGTCACCGGGATGATGCCGATGTACGACAGGGTCGTGAGGCCGATGATCGCTGCGGTCACGGTGCCCACGAAGCTCGCGGCGATCAGCGCCATGAGGTTCGGGAGCATCTCGACGGCGATGATCCGTCGCAGGGGTTCGCCGTTGGCCCGGGCGGCCTGCACGAAGTCCCGACTGCGCAGCGACATCGTCTGGGCGCGCAGCACGCGCGCGCCCCAGGCCCAGCCGATGAGGCCCAGTACTCCCGCGACGAGGATGAGGGGCGGATCCTCGAACATCGACGCCACGATGATGATCAACGGGATGCCGGGGATCACGAGGAAGACGTTCGTGAGAGCTGACAGGCCCTCGCTGCGCCACCCGCGCAGGTAGCCCGACAGCACACCGACGACGATCGCGATGACCGTGGCGATGATCGCTGCCAGGAAGCCCACCACGATGACACCGCGGGTGCCGTGGATGACTTGGCTCAACACGTCCTCGCCGATGTGCGTCGTGCCCAGCCAGTGCTCCGCCGACGGCGGCTGGAAGCGCGCCGTGTTGTCGACCTTCGTGGGGGAGTACGGGGCCAGCACATCGGCGAAGATCGCGACGAGCACGAAGAACCCGAGGATCGACAGGCCCGTGATCGACTTCCTGTTGCGGAACATCGCGAATGCGGCGCCCAGCTTGGACCAGAAGGTCGGCTTGCCCGGCACCTTGCCGGCCGGGGCGGGGCTGCGGACGGTGGCCGTCGCCGGCGTGTTCGCCGGACGCTGCGCTGTCGTGTCGTTGACGATCGTGTTCATGCTCAGGCCTCCGTCTGGCGCGTGCGCGGGTCGAGGAACGCGTAGGCGACGTCGGCGAGGAGGTTCGCCAGCAGCACCGAGATCGTGAGCACGAGGAACACCCCCTGCATCAGGGCGTAGTCCTTCGCGTTGGTGGCGTCCAGCAGGAGCTTGCCGACGCCGGGATAGCTGAACACCACTTCCATCACGATCGTGCCGCCGACGATGAAGCCGAGCGCCAGCGCGAAGCTCTGGATCTGAGGGAGCACGGCGTTGCGAGCGGCATAGCGCCAGAGCACCCGGTCGTTGGGCATGCCCTTGGCCTGCGCGACGGTGACGTAGTCCTCGTCGAGCACCGTGAGCATCATGTTCCGCATGCCCAGCATCCAGCCGCCGAGCGAGGCGATGACGATCGTCGCCGCGGGGAGGAAGCCGTGATGGAGCACGTCGCCGATGAACTCCCACGACCACTCCGGCGCCACGCCGACGCCGTAGGCCTTGCCGATCGGGAACCACCCGAGCGCGACCGAGAAGACCGAGATCGCCAGCAGACCCAGCCAGAAGTAGGGGATGGTGCTGAAGAAGGTGGTGATGGGGATGAGGACGTCGAGTCGGCTGCCTCGGCGCCAGCCGACGATGGCGCCGCCGATGGTGTCGATCGCGAATGCGAGGAGCGTCGCGAAGCCGACGAGGCCGACCGTCCAGATCAGGGACTGGCCGACCACCTCGGTCACCGGCCGCATGCCGTGCAGCAGCGAGATGCCGAGGTCGCCGCGGAGAAGGAGGCCCCAGTAATCGACGTACTGCTGCCAGAGCGAGGTGTCGGTATCCATTCCGAGCAGGGCGCGCAGAGCCTCCGCCGCCTCGGGCGTGACGTTGCGGTTGCGCGCGAGGTACGCGCTCACCGCGTCGCCCTTCATCAGGCGCGGCAGGAAGAAGTTGATCGTGATGGCAGCCCAGAGCGTGAACAGGTAGAACAGGGCGCGGTTGCCGAGGAAGCGCCAGGGGACGCGGGTGCGGCCCTTGACGGCACTGGTCGCGGTCGTGCCCTCCTCGATCGCGTCGAAGCCCGGAGTCGGCAGCTGGGGGGCGACGGCGCTCACTTCTCACCTCCGAGGATGCCGGCTGCGTGCGCGAAGTAGGTGTCGGGATCGGGAGATGCGGCGCGCAGCTCTTGGGTGTACGGGTTGTCGGGACGCAGGATCACGTCGTCGGCGGGTCCGCGTTCGACGACCCGCCCCTGGTTGAGCACGAGGATCTCGTCGCTGAAGTGCCGGGCGGTGGCGAGGTCGTGCGTGATGTAGAGCACTCCCAGCCCCTCCTCGCGCTGCAGATCCGCGAGCAGGTTGAGCACCCCGAGGCGGATCGACACGTCGAGCATGGAGACGGGCTCGTCTGCCACGAGCAGCTTCGGGCGGGATGCCAGGGCCCGGGCGATCGCGACGCGCTGGCGCTGACCCCCCGAGAGCTCGTGCGGCCGGCGGTCGATCACTGCGTCGGCGTCGAGCCGCACGCGGCTGAGGAGCCGACGCACCTCGTCGTCGAGCTGGCCCTTCGGGACGACGTCGTCGAGCTGGAGGGGCCGCTGGATGGCGTAGCGGATCGAGTGGTACGGATTCAGCGACGCGAAGGGGTCCTGGAACACCATCCGCAGCTGCTGACGGTACGCGCGCAGGCCCTTGCCCCGACGGGGGATCGGCTCGCCGTCGAGACGCACCTCGCCGCTCGTAGGCGTCTCGAGCTGGGTGAGGATCTTCGCGATGGTCGACTTGCCGCTTCCGGACTGGCCGACGAGGCCGATCGTCTGGCCGGAGCGGAGCGTGAAGCTCACGTCGTCGAGCGCTTTCATCTGGCCGGCGCCGCGCACGGAGTACACCTTCGTGACGCCGTCGAACTCGAGGACGGTCATCGGTGGACCACCCCTCTCTCTCCGGTGAGTCTGGGGAACGAGGCCAGCAACGTACGGGTGTACTCGTCCTGGGGGTCGGTCCAGATCCGCTCCGCGGTGTCGAGCTCGACGATCTCGCCGTCGCGCATGATCGCGATGCGGTCGCTGATCTCGAGCAGCAACGGCAGGTCGTGGGTGATGAAGATCACCGAGAATCCGAACTCGTGACGCAGGTGCGAGATCTGACGCAGGATCTCGCGCTGCACGAGCACGTCGAGGGCGGTGGTCGGCTCGTCCATGACCATGAGCTGGGGGCGAAGCGCGAGCGCCATCGCGATCATGACGCGCTGTCGCATGCCGCCGGACAGCTCGTGCGGGTACGAGCGGTAGCGCTGCGCGCCGACCTTGACGATATCGAGCAGTTCGACGACGGCCTCGCGCCGCTGCGAGCGGGAGAGAGCGGGGCGGTGGACCTCGAAGACGTCCTCCAGCTGGGAGCCGATGGTCGCGACCGGGTTCAGCGAGTTCATCGCGCCCTGGAAGACCATCGAGATCTTGTCCCAGCGGAAGCGGCGCATCTCCTCGGCCTCGAGGCTGTTGATGTCGACGTCCTCGCCGGTCGCGTCGTGGAAGACGACGGAGCCGCTCGTGATCACGGCCGGGGGCTTGAGCAGGCGCTGGACGCCGTAGGCGAGGGTCGTCTTGCCGCATCCGCTCTCGCCGGCGAGTCCGAGGATCTCACCGCGCTGGAGTTCGAGGGTGACGTTCTTGACCGCCCGTACCGGGGGATCGACGTCGTAGACGATCGAGAAGTCGTGGACGGAGAGCAGCGATTCGCTCATCGGTGCTGGTTCGCTTTCGTGAGGGCTGACGTGCAGGCGGGACGGATGCTGCGCATCCGCCCCGCCTGCGGTGTGTCATTCGGCGGGCTGCAGCTGCGTGAGGATCTGCACGATCGCGGGCTGCGTCGGGTCGGCCGAGGCGTACTGGTCGTCCTCCGACGGCCATCCGACGTAGTTGCGCGTGTTGAACTCGCCCAGGAGCGGGTGCGCGCCGAGCGGGATCGCCGGCACGTTCTCGACGAACGCCGTCTGCATCACCGCGAGAGCGGCTTCACGATCGGCGTCCGACGACGCGTTCGCGTAGGTGTTCAGCGCGTCGGTGACCGCGGGGTCGTCGAAGCGGCCGAAGTTGAACGCAGCCTTGCCGTCGACGATCCACTTCGGGTCCATCGTGGAGGTGTACAGGCCGTACGCGTTGCCGGTGTCCTCGAGCCAGTGGATGATCGCCTGGAATGTGCCCTCCTGGCGTGCAGCATCCCAGCCGCCCCAGTCGGGCTGGTCGACCTTGACGTCGATGCCGAGGCCTTCGTTGAGCTCCTCGGCGAGGAGCGCCTGCTCGGTGTTCCAGTCGCTCCAGCCCGCGGGGACCGAGATGGAGAACGAGACCGGCTCTCCGTCCGGGTCGATGAGCGCGTCGCCGTCCCAGGTGTAGCCGGCGTCGGTGAGGATCGCGCGGGCCTTGTCGACGTCGACCGAGTAGTTCTGTCCGGCGTACTCGGGAAGGACCTCGTCATCCAGCAGCGTGCCGAGACCGGTGACGCTCCAGACCACCTCGCTCGCGCCTTCGCGCGCGATGTCGACGTAGGCTTGACGGTCGATCGTCCAGGCGAGCGCCTGACGGAGTGCCGGGTCGTTGAACGGCTTGGTCTGCAGGTTCATGAACAGCGTTCCGGCGCCCGCGGTGGGCGACGCGAGGAACTTGTTGTCGGGATCGGCCGACAGGTAGCTGTCTTCGATCTGCGGGATGAACGCCTGCGCCCAGTCCGCCTCGCCGGTGGCGAGCGCGGTCGTGAGGGCCGCGTTGTCGCCGTAGGAGACGTAGTGCAGCTCGGGCACGGCCGGCTCGCCACCCCAGTAGTCGGGGTTCGCGGTGAGGGTGACCGACTCGGTCGTCCACGAGTCGAGCACGTACGGTCCGGTGCCCACGACCTGGCCCTCGCCGGTGAGAGGGTCGGTGTTCGGGTCCTCGATCTCGCTCCAGATGTGCTCGGGCACGATCTGGAAGTGCAGCACGCGGGCCTGCTGGGTGTACTTCGAGCTGTTGAAGTCGATGGTGACGGTGTCGCCGTCGACGTTCACACTCTTGATGTCGAGTGCGTTGGTGTCGTTGAGCTTGCCGTCGAGAACCTGGTTGAAGGAGAACGCGATGTCGTCGGCGGTGAACTCCTCGCCGTCGCTCCAGGTCACGCCGCTGCGGGCGACCGCGGTGAGCTGGGTGTAGTCGTCGTTCCACGTCACGGACTCGGCCAGCCACGGTGTGGTGCCGAGGTCGCCGGTCGGGTTGACGAGTGCGAGGGATTCGAAGATGACCTTGCCGTAGGCGTACTTCGAGGCGGACGAGTCGCCCAGGTACGGGTTGTTCGACTCGGTGGTGATCGCGCCGTCGGGCTTGGCGATCGTGAGCGCCGCTCCGGCGGAGTCGGCGTCGTTGCCACCCCCACCGGCGCAGCCGGTGAGCACCAGCGCCGCGGCGACACCGACGGCGGCGAACGTTGTTCTGAGCCTCATTGCTTCTCCTTGATGTGTGAGCACGACGTCGTGTCTCCCGCAAGTGACGACGGCGTCAGGGTGATTGCCGGATCAACTTACAATCAAGTAAGTAACTTTTGCAACTAGGGTGGTCCGCAGCGCATGGGAAGGCCGTGCGTAGACTCACAGCGCCGGCGAAATCGCACTCGGGACACCGGCGAAGAAGGGGGTGCCGACCGATGGCAGGACAGCGTCGGCAGCCGCGCTCGCGGCCCGAGACACTCGCCAAGCGACGCGACATCCTCGATGCCGCCGTCGAGATCTTCGGCAGCAAGGGTTTCACCGGAGGCACGCTCCAGGAGATCGCCGACCAGGTCGGCATGACCCACGCGGGCATCCTCCACCACTTCGGCTCGAAGCACGAACTGCTCCTCGAAGTGCTGCAGCACCGGGACGAGACCGATGTCGCAGACCTCGATGAACAGCACATCCCTGACGGGCTGGCGCTCTTCCGCCACCTCGTGCGCACGGCATTCGTCAATGCGCACCGGGCCGGCATCGTGCAGGCCTACGTCGTGCTCTCGGCCGAGTCGGTGACCGACGACCACCCCGGTCGCGACTTCTTCGAGAAGCGCTACCGGACGCTGCGGGCCGAGGTCGCGCACGCGTTCGCGGTCGTGTGCGCCGAGCGCGGCATCACAGCGCCCGACACCGTCGGCTTCGCGTCGACGAGCATCCTCGCCGTCATGGACGGGCTCCAGGTGCAGTGGCTGCTCGACCCCGACGCCGTCGACCTGGCGCACGCCTCGGAGTTCGCCATCGAGGCGATCGTCTCCGCGGTGCTGTCGCCGTCACCGTCACCGCTCGCCGACGCCGCCGGCGAGGACGCGGATCAGCCCAGTCGCTCGACCGTGTAGTCGATGCAGCGGATGAGCTGACGCACGTCGTCGGGCTCGATCGACACGAACGTCGCGACGCGCAGCTGGTTGCGACCGAGCTTGCGGTAGGGCTCGGTGTCGACGATGCCGTTCGCTCGGAGGCTCTTGGCCACGGCCGCGGCATCCACCGACTCGTCGAAGTCGATGGTCACGACGACGGGGGAGCGGTCGGCCGCATCGGCGACGAACGGCGTCGCGAAGGCGGATGCCTCGGCCCAGTCGTACAGCGCCTGCGACGACTCGCGCGTGCGGGCGTCCGCCCACTGCAGGCCGCCCGACGAGAGGATCCAGTCGAGCTGCTTGTCGAGGAGGAACAGCGTCGCGAGCGCCGGGGTGTTGAGGGTCTGGTTGAGGCGCGAGTTGTCGAGGGCGTTCTTGAGGCTCAGGAACTCGGGGATGTAGCGGCCCGACGCCGCGATGCGCTCGATGCGCTCGATCGCCGCCGGCGAGACGAGCGCGAACCACAGGCCGCCGTCGGAGCCGAGGTTCTTCTGCGGCGCGAAGTAGTACACGTCGGCCTCGTGCACCGAGAAGTCGATGCCGCCCGCGGCGCTGGTCGCGTCGATGACGGTGAGGGCGCCCTCGTCGCCGTGCACGCGCGTGACCGGGGTCGAGACGCCGGTGGAGGTCTCATTGTGCGGCCAGGCGTAGACGTCGACGCCCTCGACCGCCTCAGCGACGGTGCGGGTGCCCGGCTCGGCCTTGCGGACGTCGGGAGCATCGAGCCACGGCGTCTTCGCCGCGGCGGCGAACTTCCCGCCGAACTCGCCGAACACGAGGTTCTGGCTGCGCTTTTCGATCAGGCCGAAGGCCGCGGCATCCCAGAATGCGGTCGAGCCGCCGTTGCCGAGGATGACCTCGTAGCCGTGCGGCAGACGGAACAGCTGGCTCAGCTCGGCGCGCACCTGGCCCACCAGGTCCTTGACGGGCGCCTGACGGTGCGACGTGCCCAGCAGCGCCGCTCCGGGTCCTGCGAGCGCCTCGATGTGGGCGGGCGCGATCTTCGACGGGCCGCACCCGAAGCGTCCATCGGTGGGAAGGATCTCGCGGGGCAGGAGGACGTGGGCCATGCGTCGATTCTAGAGAGCCGCGCGCCGGGGCCCCGCCCCCGTGACAGCCTGTGACGCTGCGGCTCGGGATCGCGCGGCGCCCGCCGGGCCTCCGCCACGTCTTCAACAGGTCAACCGGCCCTCCACAGGAGAACCGGGGGCGCGGATCTCCTGCGGAAGCGCGGTTGACCTGTTGAACGGCGAGCGGGAGGTGTCGCCAGTCGCGGCGAGGGGGCGGGTTGCGGAGCGGTGTCGGCATCTCGTCGCGGGTGTCGGCATCCGTCGTCGAGCGTGTCGGCATCCGTCGTCGCGGGTGTCGGCATCCGTGGTCGAGCGTTTCGGCATCCGTCGTCGCGGGTGTTGTCGGCACCCGTCGTCCCACAGGTCAACCGGCCTTCTCCAGGAGAACCGGGGCCGCAGATGTCCTGTGGACGCGCGGTTGACCTGTCGAACGGGGTTGCGTTGTCGCCACTCACGTGTGAACCGGCGGCATCTGGCGCGGCGCGACCTCCGAGGGCCCGGCACCTGCGTGCAGCAGGCCAACCGGCCCGCGACAGGAGAACTGCGCCGCAGACCTCCTGTGGAAGCGCGGTTGACCTGTTCGCCGCCGCCTCCACAGAGGGGCGAAAGGATGCTGTCGGGCCGAGTTGTCCCGAGAACAGCCGTGGCCGACGGTCGAGCCTTTGAGGATCCGAGAATCTGCGGGGATGGCAGATCTCCGGGACGAAGTGAAAGACCTCGGCGGGGTCGTCCGCACGACCGCGCTCGTGGACGCAGGGACGAGCCGGTACGCGATCGCCGCGGCGCTGGCTGACGGACGGCTCACGAGTCCTCGGCGCGGATGGGTGGCAGTGGGGGATGCCGACCCGTATCTCCTCGCGGCGGCCCGAGCAGGTGTCGTGCTGACGTGTGTCACCCGCGCGAAGCGGCTCGGTCTCTGGGTGCTGGGGGAGCTCGGGGCGCACGTCGGTGCTCCTCCCACCGCGTCGCGGCTGAACCTGCCTGACGGCAAGGCCACGGTGCACTGGTCGGTTCCCGCCGAGCCACGCGCCCCGGGTGCGCTGGAGGACAGCATCCTGAACACGCTCGTCATCGTGGCGAGCTGTCAGCCATTCGAGCGGGCACTGGCAGTGTGGGAGTCCGCGCTCAACAACGGGCTGGTGGCGAAGGGCGAACTCGCGCGCGTGAGCCTGCGACCCGCGGCGCGCCGGGTGCTCAATGCGGCGGGCCCGTTCTCGGACTCGGGGCTGGAGACGCTCTTCGCCGTGCGTCTCAGATGGCTGCGGCATCCGGTTCGCTGCCAGATCTGGATCCAGGGGCACCACGTCGACTTCCTGATCGGTGACCGTCTCGTCGTGCAGATCGACGGCGGGCACCACGTCGGTCTGCAGCGAGCCGAGGATGTCGCGCACGACGCTGCGCTGATGCTGCTCGGCTATCACGTGATCCGAGTGACCTACGTGCAGGTGATCGAACGCTGGCATGAGGTGCAGGACCTCATCATGCGTGCGGTCGCGCAGGGGCTTCATCGGGCGGTGTGAGGCACGCACGACCGAGCTCCGTCATCCGCCGCAGGCAGGTCAACCGCGCCTTTACACGAGGCGGGTGCGCGAGTTTCCTGTAGAAGCGTGATCGACCTGTTTCGCGGGATCAAGTGGGACGCTGCACCTGCTTCGCGTCTGGATTGACCCGATGGCAGCGAACGGGGGCGTGTGCGTGCTTCCGTCAACAGGTCAACCGCGCCTCTACAGGAGAACGGACGGCTGAACCTCCTGTGGAAGGGCGGTTGACCTGTGGAAGGGCGGTTGACCTGTGGAAGGGCGGTTGACCTGTGGAAGGGCGTGGGGACCGGACGGGGACTGGATGCCGCGACGAGTGCGTCCGGCCGCGGCGGCGCGCTCACGCATCGCCCAACAGGCCCGCCGCGGTGCGGGTGTCGATCAGTGGAGATGCGCAAGAACGCTAGCGAGCCTCTTCATAGGCGCGCTCGATCCAGGTGATCAGCTCGCGATCGACATCCTTCACCATGCGCAGTTCCAGATGGTGCATCCACGTCGACGACGGATGAGAGACCTCCTTGAATCGAGGCGAGCGCAGTTCCTCCCCAAGCGCGATGGACACGACTACTGGCACGTCACTCTTCACGTAACGTCCGGGTGCCCACGCGTAGGCGAACCCTCGACGGGCTCGGAATGCCACCTGACTCTTCGACACCACGACCTCGACGCCTTCGAGTCCGACGAGCGGCCGGGCGAGCGCGCGGTAGATCGAGACCGCCTTCTCGTCGGGGGCGAAGAACTCTTCCCCGGGCATCGGCTGAGTCATGGCGCAACACTATTCCGACGGTCCCGGTTCTCCAGCGCTGGCAGCTCGAGCTCGGCGGAGGACTCCCCGGGGGCCGGCCTGAGCGTCGGGGGCAGAGGATAGGCTGTCCTCAGCCCCTTGACAACACTGAGGACACCGCGATGACCGATCTGATCGACACCACTGAGATGTACCTGCGCACGATCCTCGAGCTCGAAGAGGAGAACATCGTGCCGTTGCGGGCACGAATCTCGGAGCGCCTCGGGCACTCGGGCCCCACGGTGTCGCAGACCATCGGCCGTATGGAGCGCGACGGGCTCGTCGTCGTCTCTGAGGACCGTTCCCTTGAGCTCACCGCTGCCGGCCGGCAGAAGGCCGTCGACGTCATGCGCAAGCATCGGCTCGCCGAGCGCCTGCTGTCCGATGTCATCGGGCTGGACTGGGCCTACGTGCACGAAGAGGCCTGCCGCTGGGAGCACGTCATGAGCGAGCAGGTGGAGCGCCGGCTCGTCGAGCTGCTCGGCCACCCCACCGAGTCGCCGTACGGCAACCCCATCCCCGGGCTCGACCAGCTCGGCGATGTGCCGACGAACGGCTTCGAGCAGGGTGTTGTGGGCCTGGTGCGCCGGCTGAATGACGCCGGCGAGCCGATCACCGGCACGGTGCGCCGCCTCGCCGAGCCCGCGCAGGTCGACCCCGAGCTGCTGCAGCAGCTCAAGGGTGCCGGCGTCGTGCCGGGCGCCGTGGGCGACTACCGTTACAACGAGGGCTACGTGCTCGTGCAGATGCAGGGCAACGACGAGGGCCTCGAGCTTCCGGTCGAGATCGCGTCGCACATCTTCCTCGTCGACGAGACCCGCTGAGGAAAGCGGATGCCGGGCCGAGCGCCTCGCTGAGGGAAAGCGGATGCCGGACCGAGCACCCTGCTGACGGAAAACGGATGCCGGGCCGAGCCCCTTGCGGAATGACGGCGCTTCCTGGCCCGCGGCATCCGTAAACGCACTGTGCGGAGATTGCCAGGCGTGGAGCGTGACATAAACGTGACCTTCGGGTAGCCTCAAGAAGTCCACCAGGCGAGAAGCCCGCCGACCGGACCCCGCATGGATTGCCTCACCGGCTCGTCGTCCACGCGGTGCAGCCCGCACATCGTGCCCCGACATCGAGTGCTGACGAGCCAGGCGCCTCGGCGCAGAGGCGCCGGAGGACCAAGTTTGGCTGAAGAGATAGATTCGCACGCGATCGTGCCCGAGCATGCGGCGACGGACCCCAACCGTCGTGAGCGCAACCGGAAGACCCCCGTGCGACGCTCCCGAGCCGTGCCACCCGCGAAGTCCAAGCCGACGACCGCGCGCGCGACCTCATCGTCCGCACCGTCGACCAAGGGCCGCGTGGCCAAGCCGCTGCGCAGCCTTGTCGTGCTGACGATGGTGGGCGGACTCGTCGCGACGGTGGCCATCCCCGCGTTCGCCGCGACTGCCGGAGCCGGCCCTGAAGAGGCCGTCACCCTTCAGCAGATGGCGGTCGATGACGCGCAGACGTTCGTCGCGGCATCCGATGCGAACGCGAGCGAGCTGTCGCGCGAGAGCTACGCGGCCACCACCGCCGAAGAGATCGACAAGAAGAAGGCCGAAGAGGCTGCGGCCGAACGCGCCCGCCAGGTCGCGAAGCTCGCGTCGACCTCATCGCGCTCGTCCGTTCCGATCAACATCGCCCTCACCTCGCCCGGAACCGGCGAAGTGCGCTGGCCGATCCTCAACTTCACCAAGGGTCGCGGCCTTTGGGACTCGGGCTACCACCAGGGCGTCGACCTGCTCGCGCCCCAGGGCACCCCGATCTATGCGGCTGCTGCCGGCGTCGTCAAGGTGTCGCAGGAGAGCTACGGCGGCTACGGCGTCGGAATCTCGATCGACCACGTCATCGGCGGTCAGCAGGTGAACACCCTCTACGGGCACATGACGTACGGCAGCCGTCAGGTCTCGGTCGGCCAGACCGTCGAAGCGGGCCAGCTGATCGGCCTCGTCGGCAGCACCGGAAGCTCCACGGCGAACCACCTGCACTTCGAGGTCCACATCAACGGCTCGGTCGTCGATCCCTGGGCGTGGCTGCAGGCCAACGCCGGCTGACGCTGATCCCTGCGGTCGCATCACCGCGAATGCCCACTGCCCTTCAGGGGAGTGGGCATTCGTTGTTCGACACGCCCGCCATCGTTCACCGGCTTCACCGCCCCGGTGTCCGCTGGGTGCGTTAGCCTGAATCCCGACGCTGAGAGAGCGGAGGGAGCCGATGGGCTGCACACCACGCATCCGAACCATGGATGCGCTTGGACGCCTCGTCCTTCGGCATTGCACGAGTGGATGCCGCGGCATTGCCGTGGCGCCAAGGCGCTGTCTATAAGACAGCGCCTTTTTTCATGCCCCTGCGCCCTTGATCGTCGCATGTCGAATAACCGAGAAGCCGTCCCGGCCATTCGAGAGGATGATCAATGCGCACTCTGGTGCTGAATGCGGGCTACGAACCGCTCGCGGTCGTGTCGTTCAAACGGGCGCTCGTGCTCGTGATGAACGAGAAGGCCACCGTCGTGGAACACACCGAGACAGATCCGGTGTGGGGCACCAGACGCTCGTACGAGCGCCCCGCCGTGATCATCCTGACCCGCTATGTGCGGGTACCAGGAGGTCGCCATGTGCCGGTGACGCGGCGCGGCGTGCTGCGGCGTGACAACCACCGCTGCGGCTACTGCGGCAAGGCGGCGTCGACGATCGACCACGTGCTTCCGCGCTCGCGCGGCGGAGCGGACTCGTGGGAGAACCTCGTCGCATGCTGCCTGCGCTGCAACAACGTCAAGGGCGATCGCACACCGCAGGAGATGAACTGGGAGCTGCGCTTCCTCCCGCGCCCGCCGCGTGGAGGGCAGTGGACCGTGCGGGGCACCGAGCGGACCGATCCGCGGTGGGAGCCGTATCTCGCACTGGCGGCGTGATCCTAGGGCGGAGCGCGCGGGCAAGAGCGCGCCGCTGGATGCCCCGGCGGGTCAACTCTCGTCGAGGAGTGTGGACGCGACGTCGGGAACGTAGTTCTCGAGATTGCGCGGCGGTCGTTCGTATCCGTGCGAGGGGGCCTGCGGCGGGATGATGACCTCGTCGCGCTCGACGACCTCGTACGGTATGCGCGAGAGCAGATGCGACATCATGTTGATCCGGCTGCGGCGCTTGTCCACCGATGGCACTTCGTGCCAGGGCGCCTCCGGGATGTCGGTGTGCACGAACATGCTGTCTTTCGCGCGGGAGTAGTCCTCCCATTTCGTGATCGACAGCACGTCGTTGGGGCTGAGTTTCCACCGTCGTGTCGGGTCGTCGGCGCGAGAGCGGAACCGTCGCAGCTGTTCGGCGGCCGACACGCTGAACCAGTACTTGAGGAGAAGGATGCCGTCTTCGACGAGCATGCGCTCGAAGATGGGCGCCTGGTGGAGGAAGCGGTGGTACTCGGCGTTCGTGCAGTAGCCCATGACGTGTTCCACGCCGGCGCGGTTGTACCAGGAGCGATCCATCAGCACGATCTCGCCAGCGGCCGGCAGGTGAGGCACATAGCGCTGGAAGTACCACTGGGTTCGCTCGCGTTCGGTCGGCGTCGGCAGAGCGACGATGCGGGTGACGCGCGGGTTGAGATACTCCGATACGCGTTTGATCGTGGATCCCTTGCCGGCGGCATCGCGCCCCTCGAAGATCACCACGATGCGCGCTCCGCTGGATTGCACCCATGCCTGCATGTCGACCAGTCGAGCCTGCAGGCGACGGAGCTCTTGTTCGTAGGCCTTCCGTGGGATCCTCGGTTCGCTCATGGCCCTGAGGCTACACGCTGCATTCGCGGTGGAACGGGTGGTGGAATCGAACATAACTGTCGGAAGTGGAAGGTACGCTCGTTCCCAGCGGTTGAATGACTAGAACATCTGTTCTAGAATGTGGGAATGGGGGCGATCGTGCAGCTCACGGCACAGCACGTGCACGAGACCGTCGGGCATGAGCCGACGGCCCCCGAACCTGCCGCCCTCCGCGCGGGGAGAACGGCTTCGGCAGACGCGGGCATGGGCCAAGGATCGACCAACACCGTCGCACAGCTGCGCGCTCAGCTCGAGCGGGTGCAGGGACGCCGGCTCGACGCGCCGGTGCTGCCGGTGCATCCCGCCCTCGCCTCGCTGCTTCCCGGGGGCGGCCTGCGTCCCGGATCGGCCTACTCCCTCCCGCGGTCGACGTCGGTGCTGCTGGCGCTGCTCGCCCAGCCGTCGCAGTCCGGGTCCTGGTGCGGTGTGGTCGGGATGCCGCGGCTCGGCGCCGAGGCGGCCGAGGGGCTGGGGGTCGATCTGTCGCGGCTCGTGCTCATCCCCGATCCGGGGGCGCGCTGGCTCGCGGTGACCTCGACCGTCGCCGAGGTGCTGCCGGTGGTCGCGGTGCGTCCGTCCGGGCGCGCCGCCGACGGCGAGATCTCCCGCTTGGCGGCGCGGCTGCGCGATCGCGGTGCGGTGCTGCTCGTGCAGGGGCCGTGGCCGCAGGCAGAGGCCGTGATCGAGGTGGGTGAGCCGGCATGGGAGGGCGTCGGCCGCGGGTACGGCTATCTCTCGGGTCGCGAGGTGACGCTCACCTCCTCGAGCCGCCGCTGGCCGCGATCCCGGCGAGCTCGCGTGATGCTCCCGGATGCGGCGGGCCACGTCTCCGCCGCGCCCGAGCGGATGCGTCCTGTCGAGTCGCTGCATCCGGCCGCCGCCTCGGCGTACGAGGTCTCGCTCGGTCATCGGGTCAGGGCGGTGGGGTGACATGACGCCGGGAACGCCCGTTCGGAGCCTCGTGCTGTGGTTTCCCGACTGGCCGGTCACGGCTCTCGAGCGGGAGGCGGGTGCGGCCGCGCAGCGGCCGGGCACGCAGTCGGCCGCGTCCGGGAAGCGTCCGGGCTCCGAGTCGGACGAGGTCGCGGAGCAGCGCGACACGGGGGATCGGCCGGGCGCGGGTCCGGAGGCGCGGGCAGGTACAAGGCGGGGCGCTCGGTCCGGCAGGTCGCCGTCGGGCGGGGCGCTGTCTGGCGCGGCGCTGCCTGGCGCGGCGTCGTCTGGCGCGGCGTCGTCTGGGCGGGCAGTGTCTGGCGCGGCGCTGCCGGGCGCGGCCGGTTCTGGAGCGGCCGCGTCTGGTGGGTCGCCGTCGGGTGCGGCCGGTTCTGGAGCGGCCGCGTCTGGCGGGTCGCCGTCGGGTGCGGAGCACAGGTCGCGGCATCCGATCGCCGTCGTTGAGCGCAATCTCGTCGTCGCATGCTCGGCGTCCGCGCGTGCCGAGGGGGTGCGCCGGGGGCAGCGACGGCGCGACGCGCAGGCGCGATGCCCGGGGCTGACGCTGGTGGACGCGGATGCCGCGCGCGATCACCGCGCGTTCGCGCCCATCGTGTCGCTGATCGAGGAGCGGGCGCCCGGCGTCCAGCTGGTGCGGCCGGGGCTGTGCGCACTGCGCGCCCGCGGCCCGGCGCGGTACTACGGCGGCGAGACCGAGGCCGCCCGCATGCTGATCGGCGCGCTGCGCGATGCCGGCCTCGACGGAGTCCGGGCGGGGATCGCCGACGGCCCGTTCACCGCGGAGCAGGCGGCGCGCGGCGGCACGAGCGCCGACGACCCGGTCTTCGTCGTGCCCGCCGGTGGGGCGGCGGGGTTCCTCGCGCCGCTGTCGGTCGCCGTGCTCGACGCGTCGGCGATGATCGGTGCGGGCGCAGCCGGGACGAAGGATGCAGCGGACCTCGTGGGACTCCTCGCGCGGCTGGGCGTGCAGACGCTCGGCGGGTTCGCCGCGATGGAGCCTGACCGCGTGCGCGAGCGGTTCGGCGAGCGGGGCGTCCGGCTGCACGCCCTCGCCGCGGGGCACGACTCGCGGCCGGTGCAGCCGCGCACGCCGCCGCCCGAGCTGCAGCGCGAGGTCGCGTTCGAGCCGCCGCTCGAGATCGCCGATCAGGTGGCGTTCGCCATGCGCGTCACCGCCGACGACTTCATCGCAGGTCTGGGCGCGGTGGACCTCGTGTGCACCGAGCTGCGGGTCGAACTCGTCGGCGACCGCGGGGAGCGCAGCGAGCGGGTGTGGCTGCATCCCGGCTCGTTCGATGCCGCCGCGGTCGTCGACCGCGTGCGGTGGCAGCTCGCCGAAGACGTCGGCACCGGGGACGCCGCGGGGCGCGGGCTGCGCAGCGGGGTCGCCCTGGTGCGGATCTCGCCCGAGACTGTGGACGCGGCATCCCATCACGCCCCCGCGCTGTTCGGGGGCGGCCCCGAGGAGCGGGTGCACCATGCGCTGTCGCGCGTGCAGGCGATGCTCGGGCACCGGGGTGTGCTGACCCCCGCGATCGGCGGCGGGCGATGGCTGGCGGAGCGCCAGGTGCTCGTGCCCTGGGGCGACCGCGACGAGCGCGACCGGCAGGCGACAGGCGCCGGCGGCCTCGCGGCGCAGCGTGCGCGACCATGGCCGGGGAGCCTGCCCGATCCGCTGCCGACGACGGTGTTCGCCGATCCGGTGCCGGTCGACGTGCGCGCGCTCGGGGGCGAGCTGGTCGATGTCGACGAGCGGGGCAACGTCGCAGCCGTCCCCGCGTTCTTCATCGAGAGCGGGCGCCGGCGGGCGATCGAGGCCTGGGCGGGGCCGTGGCCCGTGGTCGAGCGGGGATGGGATGCCGCGCGCTCGCGGCGTGCGTACCGGTTCCAGGTCGTCGACGCCGACGGATCGGCGTGGCTGCTGGTGTGCGACGGCGACGCGTGGACCGCGGAGGCCACCTATGACTAGGGAGCTTGGCTCCCGGTCGTTGAGCGAGCTTGCGAGTCGAAACGCAGAGACGAAAGGCTCCGGGCCGGGCGTCGCAGTGAGGCTTGAGGCGTTTCGTCTCGGTCGCTGGCGCTCCCTCGCTCAACGACCGGTGCCGGGCCCTCGGTCGTTGAGCGAGCTTGCGAGTCGAAACGCAGAGACGAAACGCTCCGGGCCGGGTGTGGCGGTGGGGCTCGAGGCGTTTCGTCTCGGTCGCTGGCGCTCCCTCGCTCAACGACCGAGATCGTTGTCCCGGTCGTTGAGCGAGCTTGCGAGTCGAAACGCAGAGACGAAACGCTCCGGGCCGGGCGTCGCAGTGAGGCTCGAGGCGTTTCGTCTCGGTTGCTGGCGCTCCCTCGCTCAACGACCGAGATCGTTGTCCCGGTCGTTGAGCGAGCTTGCGAGTCGAAACGCCGAGACGAAAGGCTCCGGACCGGGCGTGGCAGTGAGGCTCGAGGCGTTTCGTCTCGGTCGCTGGCGCTCCCTCGCTCAACGACCGGTGCCGGGCCCTCGGTCGTTGAGCGAGCTTGCGAGTCGAAACGCAGAGACGAAACGCTCCGGGCCGGGTGTGGCGGTGGGGCTCGAGGCGTTTCGTCTCGGTCGCTGGCGCTCCCTCGCTCAACGACCGGGATCGTGGTGAGGGCTGATGGGCTTCAACAACCCGGGCGTTCCGTGGTCCGAGATGGAGCGCGTGCTGAGCGGCCGTCGCAGGCCCGAGGCACCGCCGGTCGGTGCGGACGGCGGTGACAGCCCGGCGTGGTCGCATAAGCGCGGGCCGTATGTCGCACCCGAGATCGAGCGTCCGGCGGACGCCATCCCGTACGCCGAGCTGCACGCGCACTCGTCGTACTCGTTCCTCGATGGCGCCTCCTCTCCGGAGGAGCTCGCCGAAGAGGCTGAGCGCCTGGGACTGCACGCCCTCGCGATCACCGACCACGACGGCTTCTACGGCATCGTCCGGTTCGCCGAGGCCGCCGAGGCGCTGCAGCTGAAGACCGTGTTCGGCGCCGAGCTGTCGCTCGAGCTGCCGAAGCCGCAGAACGGTGAGCCCGACCCGGCCGGCGCGCATCTGCTCGTGCTCGCCCGCGGCGAGGAGGGCTACCACCGGCTGGCCGGCGCGATCACGCACGCCCAGCTGCAGGGGGCCGAGAAGGGGCGTCCGGTCTACGGCCTCGACGAGCTCGCCGCGCAGGCGGCGGGGGAGTGGGCGGTGCTCACCGGCTGTCGCAAGGGCGCCGTGCGCCGCGCGCTGGCATCCGCGCCGGGGAAGGCGGGGGCGGATGCCGCGGCTCACGAGCTCGACCGCCTCGTGACGCTGTTCGGGCGCGACGCCGTCCACGTCGAGCTCATCGACCACGGCAACCCGCTCGACTCCCGCGACAATGACGTGCTCGCGGGGCTCGCGCGCGAGCGCGGGCTGCCGCTGCTGGCGACGAACAACGTGCACTACGCCGTCCCGAAGCGGCAGCTGCTCGCCGCGGCCGTCGCGGCGGTGCGTGCCAACCGCGGACTCGACGAGCTCGACGGCTGGCTTCCGGCCCACGCCGGGGCGCACCTGCGGTCGGGCGCCGAGATGGCGGAGCGGTTCGTGAGGTTCCCGGATGCCGTCGCCCGCACCGTGACGCTCGCCGACGAGCTCGCCTTTCCGCTGCGCAAGGCCAAGCCCGCGCTGCCGAAGCAGAAGGTGCCCGAGGGGCACACGCCGATGTCGTGGCTGCGCAAGCTCGTGTGGGATGCCGTGCCGCGCAAGTACCCCCACCTGACCGAGGAGAACCGGGCGCGAATCGAGAAGGAGCTCGGTGTCATCGAGCTGAAGGACTTCCCCGGTTACTTCCTGATCGTGCACGGCATCGTCCAGGAGGCGCGGCGCCGCGGCATCCTGTGTCAAGGGCGGGGATCGGCGGCCAACAGTGCGATCTGCTATCTGCTCGACATCACGGCGGTCGACGCGATCGGCTACGACCTGCCCTTCGAGCGGTTCCTGTCGAGCCTGCGCGAGGAGGAGCCCGACATCGACGTCGACTTCGACTCCGATCGTCGGGAAGAGATCATCCAGTGGGTCTACCAGGAGTACGGGCGCGACCGCGCCGCGCAGGTCGCGAACGTCATCCAGTACCGGCCCAAGAACGCCGTGCGCGACATGGCCAAGGCGCTGGGGCATTCGCCGGGGCAGCAGGACGCCTGGTCGAAGCAGATCGAAGGGTGGGGGGCACTCCTGGAGACGGGCGCCGGCCACGACATCCCCGATCAGGTGCTCGAGTTCGCGTCCGAGCTCCTCAAGGCGCCGCGGCATCTCGGCATCCACTCCGGTGGCATGGTGCTCACCGACCGGCCGGTGGGCGAGGTCGTGCCGATCGAGCACGCCCGCATGGAGAACCGCACGGTGATCCAGTGGGACAAGGACGACGCCGCCTGGATGGGTCTCGTGAAGTTCGACCTGCTGGGGCTCGGGATGCTGGCGGCCCTGCAGTACTGCTTCGACATGATCCGCGCCTCGACGGGGGAGGACTGGGAGCTGTCGACGATCCCGAAGGAGGAGAAGGCGGTCTACGACATGCTGTGCCGCGCCGACTCGATCGGCGTCTTCCAGGTCGAGTCGCGTGCGCAGATGGGACTCCTGCCGCGCCTGCAGCCGCGGCGGTTCTACGACCTCGTCATCGAGATCGCGCTCATCCGCCCCGGGCCCATCCAGGGCGGGGCCGTGCATCCGTTCGTCAAGCGCAAGCTCGGGCAGGAGAAGGTGACCTACGCCCACCCCAAGCTCGTGCCGGTGCTCGAGCGCACGCTCGGCATCCCGGTGTTCCAGGAGCAGCTCATGCAGATGGGCATGGCCGTCGGCGGGCTCACCGGCGAGGACGCCGACCTGCTGCGACGGGCTATGGGATCGAAGCGCGGAGTGGAGCGCATCGATTCGCTGAAAGAGAAGCTGTACGCGGGCATGGCCGAGAACGGACTCGTGGGGGAGGAGGCCGACGCGATCTACGCCAAGATCCAGGCGTTCGCGAACTTCGGATTCGCCGAGTCGCACTCGCTGTCGTTCGCGCTGCTCGTGTACGCCAGCTCGTGGATCAAGCTGCACTACCCGGCGGCGTTCCTCGCCGGGCTGCTGCGGGCGCAGCCGATGGGCTTCTACTCGCCGGCGACCCTCGTGGGCGACGCACGCCACCACGGGGTCGAGGTGCGTCGCCCCGACCTGCACCTGTCGGGCGCCGAGGCCGTGCTCGAGGGCGTGGAGCCCGCCTCCCGGTCGTTGAGCGATGGAGCGCCACCCTCCTCCCGGTCGTCGAGCGAAGGAGCGCCACCCTCCCCCCGGTCGTCGAGCCAAGGAGCGCCATCCTCCCCCCGGTCGTTGAGCGAGCGAGGAACGAGCGAGACGAAACGCAGCGAGCACGCGGACGACCTCGACCCGAGGTCTGCGGGTGTCCAGGGCGTTTCGTCTGCGGGCGCCAGAGCGCCCTTCGCTCAACGACCGGAATCCACCGACCCGAGGTCTGCGGATGCCCGGGGCGCTTCGTCTGCGGGCGCTAGAGCGCCCTCCGCTCAACGAGCGGAGCCCACCGGCCTGGACTCCTGCCTCGAACGCGACCAGCCGCCGGTCGGGCTCTTCGACCTCGACGCGCCCGACGAGTCGGCGGCGCATCGGCGCGACGGCGGGTACGCGGTGCGACTCGGCCTCGCCGGGGTCAAGGGGATCGGCGCGACCGTCGCGCAGCGTATCGTCGCGGCGCGCGAGGCCGGTGGCCTGTTCCGCGACCAGCGCGACCTGGTGCGGCGCACCAGTATCACGGCGACGCAGGTCGAGGCGCTCGCCACCGCGGGGGCGTTCGAGTGCCTCGGTCTCAGCCGGCGCGAGGCGATCTGGCTGGCCGGATCCGCAGCGCAGGATCGCCCGGAGTTCCTGCCGGACTCCCTCATCGCGGTGCAGCCGCCGCTGTTCACCGATCCCACCAGCTACGAGCGGCTGGCCGCCGACCTCTGGGCCACCGGCATCTCGACCGACGACCACCCGCTGACGCACTACCGGTCCGGCCTCGACGGTCGCGGCGTCCTGACGTCTCGCGAACTGCGCAGCCACGAGGTCGGTCGCCGCGTCGAGGTCGCCGGACTCGTGACCCACCGGCAGCGGCCGGCCACGGCATCCGGAATCACCTTCCTCAACCTCGAGGACGAGCATGGCCTTGTGAACGTCGTGTGCTCGCTCGGGGTCTGGAACAGGTATCGCCGGGTCGTGCGCGATTCGCCGGCGCTCATCGCCCGCGGCATTCTGGAGCGTTCGGCCGAGGGGGTGACGAACCTCATCGCCGACCGGTTCGAAGACCTCCGTGTGGGCGTGCAGCACCGCGCGAGGGACTTCCGCTGAGGCGTGTCAGCGGGGAGGTCTAGGGTGACGGATGTCGCGGCGCCGACGCCGCGGGAGAGAAGGTCGTCATGGCCGGCAAACTCGGGAACATCACGTTCTACGCCGACGATCCTCCGGCGCTCGCCCGCTTCTGGGCCGCCGTGTTCGGCTATCCCGAGGCCACCTGGGACGACCCGCTGAAGGACGAGCTGCTCGCCGCCGGACTGACGGAGACGGACCTCGCCAAGCGCGGCTTGGCCGAGGATCCCGAAGGTGTGGGACCGAGGCTGTTCTTCCACCACGCCGACGACGCGAAACGCGGGCGCAACCGGCTGCATCTCGACATCAGTGCCACACCCGGCCGGCATCCGACGCGCGAAGAGCTCGACGCCGAGAAGGATCGACTCGTCGCCCTGGGGGCCGAGGTCGTGCGCCTTGTCGACCAGACCTGGGGTCCGTGGCCCGAGACCTACTTCCAGATGAGGGACCCCGAGGGCAACGAATTCTGTCTGCAGTAGCGTGTGGTCGACGGCGCACCACAACGTCCGTGCCTTCGCACGCGTCGGCATCCCGCTCGCTGCGGGAGCGGGATGCTCAAGCCGTCAGATCTCCGGTCGTCAGATCTCCGGTCGTCAGATCTCGCCGTCCCAGGCCTGACCGCGACTGTCGCCGTCCCAGCCGTCACTCCGGCCGTCGACGTCGAAGGCCGCGACCGGCCTCAGACGGCGCTCGATCGCGTTCAACCGCGCTATGGCGGTGGCGTCGACGAGTTCATCTGCGTCGACATGGGCGTCCTGGACGACGATCTGGCTCGCCGGGCCGATGAGCACCATCACCCCGGTGATCGTGCCGTCCTGCTCCCATGACGGAACTGTCACGGCCTCGGCCTCGCCGGCCTCCGCCAGCGCCCGGCCGCAGCTGATCAGTGCCGACGCGATGTCATCCCCGGTCACGAACTCGCTTCCCGCGTACGTCACTCTCTTCACTCTGCCTTTCTACTCGCATGCCCCCCAGACGCCTCTGGGGGTTGCAGCATGTCGGCGAACGGGCTACAGCTGACCGAGAGTTCCCCTGACCCTGCGGGTGTGAAGAGTGGAGGCGTGCCGCGGTGGCCGCCGTACGGCGCTACTCGACGAGCTTCCCGGCGACCGACACCTCGCGCATGAGCGCCGCGATCTCGGCCGGGATCGGGGGAATCGGCTCGCGGACGACACCGGTCGTCGGCGACCAGACGAGGTTGACCTGCAGCTCCGGGTCGATGTCGGGGTAGTCACTGCGGTTGTGGCAGCCGCGGGTCTCCCGGCGTTCGAGCGCCGCTTCGAGGGTCGCGCGTGCGGCGAGAGCCGCCGACTTCAGGTCGAACGCGTGGGCGAGGTCGTGGTAGCCCGCGATGTCGGGGTGCACGCCGATGTCGGCCATGCGTGCCTCGATGGCGTCGAGTTCCGCGAGACCGGTCAGAAGGCCCTGCTCGTCACGCACCACCCCGGCGTGCTCGGTCATCGTGTCGCGGATGGCACGCTGCAGCGCCCGCACGTTCTCGGTCCCCGACGCGGCGAGCAGGTCGGCGATCTCCGAGCGAGCCGCGGCGACCGCGGACGCGGAACGACGCTGTGCCGGCAGCGACGCGGAGTAGTCCGCGGCGGCCTGCCCGACGATGCGCCCGAACACGAGAAGCTCGATGAGCGAGTTGCCGCCCAGGCGGTTCGCGCCGTGCAGGCCCGAGGAGGCCTCGCCGATGGCGTAGAGACCGGGGACGTCGGTGGAGTGATCCGAGGACCGCACCCAGACGCCGCCCATCGAGTAGTGGGCGGTCGGCGCGATCTCGATCGGCTCCTGGGTGATGTCGAGCATCTGCAGCTCGAGCATCGTCTGGTACACGCGAGGCAGACGGGTCATGATCGTCTCGCGCGGCAGGTGCGAGACATCCAGCCACACGCCGCCGTTCGGGGTGCCGCGCCCCTCCTTGATCTCGGTGTAGCAGGCCAGTGCGACACGGTCGCGTGTGGAGAGCTCGAGCCGCTCCGGGTCGTAGCGGTGCATGAAGCGCTCGCCGAGGCCGTTGCGCAGGATGCCGCCCTCGCCGCGTGCCGCCTCCGAGATGAGGGTGCCCGCCGCGTTCTCGGGTTCGATGATGCCGCTCGGGTGGAACTGGACGAGCTCCGGGTCGCGCAGGCGGCCGCCGGCTTCGACGGCGAGACGGAACGAGTCGCCGGTGTTCTCGTCGCGTCGCGAGGAGGTGCGCCGCCAGATCCGGTTGTGTCCCCCCGCCGCGAGGATCACGGCATCCGCGTGGATGAGGTAGCGCGTGCCGTCCTCGAGGTCGAACCCGTATGCGCCGAAGACGGCGCCGTCGTCGTTGACGAGGATGCGCGTGACGTACACGGTGTCGAGGATGGGCACCTGCAGCTGAGCCGCCCGGTTGATCAGGGTGCGCTGGATCTCCAGTCCGGTGTAGTCGCCCGCGAAGGCGGTGCGACGGTACGTGTGCGCGCCGAAGAATCGCTGCGAGATGCGTCCGTCGTCCTCGCGGGCGAACGGCATGCCGTACCGCTCGAGGTCTTCGATGCCGCGGGCGGCGCCCGAGGTGACGACCTCGACGGTGTGGGGGTTGGCGAGCAGATAGCTCTCCTTCAGGGTGTCGGCCGCATGCTGCTGCCAGCTGTCGTCGGCATCCATGGTGCCGAGGGCGGCGTTGATGCCACCGGCGGCCAGCGAGGTGTGGGCGTCCGATTTGGGACGCTTGCCGAGGGTGATGATGTCGACGCCTGCCTCGGCGAGTTCGATGGCAGCGCGGAGTCCGGAGCCCCCGGTGCCGATGACGAGGACGGTGGTGGAAAGCTGGCGCTCTGAAGTACTCACCCCTCCACGGTAAGAACATCGCGACGATTACTCCAATGCATCTTTCTGCTCATATCAATAGCGGTATGCTATGAACTGTGAATCTCGAGCAGCTCCGCGCCTTCGTCACCGTGGCCCAGCTCGGCAACTTCACGCGGGCCGCCGAGCAGCTGCACCTTGCTCAGCCGTCCCTCAGCCGTCAGATCGGCACGCTCGAGCAGGATCTCGGCGCGGAGCTGTTCCACCGTGCGCGTGCGGGCAGCACGCTCACCTCGGCCGGTGAGTCGCTCCTGCCGTTGGCGCGCCGCATGCTCGCCGACGCGGATTCCGTCCGCCGGGAGCTCAATGCGCTGGCCGGGCTGCGGCGCGGGCGCGTGCGCCTCGGCGCCACGCCGACGCTCTGCATCAGCCTGGTCGCCGAGGTGCTGGGGGCGTTCCACGCCGCGCACCCCGCGATCGAGCTGCACATCACCGAACGGGGTTCGCGCGGGCTGCTCGACGCTCTCGCCGGCGGCGAGCTGGACCTCGCGCTGGTCACGACGTCGGGTGGTGCATCCACCGAGAGATTCACCGTGACCCCCCTTCTGCTCGAGGAGCTCGTCGTCATCTCGTCCGGCGACGCACCGCCGCTGACCGCGCGCGACAGCATCACGCTCCGTGAGGTCGCCGATCTGCCGCAGGTCGCTTTCAGCTCGACGTACGATCTCCGCAGCACCACCGATGCCGCCTTCGAGGCGGCGGGACTGTCGCCCCGCGCGGTCATCGAGGGCGCGGAGATGGATGCCGTGCTCCGGTTCGTGGAGCGCGGGATCGGCGTCGCGATCGTCCCGGCGATGGTGATGATCGAGCGCAAGGGGCTGCGGGCGGTGCGTCTCGCGGAGCCGACGCTGACGCGCACGATCAGCATCGCGCGTGTCACCGACATCGCCCCCACGCCGGCCGTCGATGTCATGCAGCAGACGATCGTCCGCACCGCCGCCGCCCTCGCAGCGCGGCCAGAGGCGACCACCCGCCTGGCGTGACGCGATCGGCCGGCGTCCTCAGCGGCCGCCAGTACAGCCGGGTCGCCTCAGCCGCGCGTTCATGCCGGAGTTGCGACCTGTGCGGCATCCCCCCGGATGCCGCACAGGTCGTCGAGGTGCGCATAGCGCCGCGTCCAGGACACCGAAGCCCTCGACGCCCTCGGAGAGAACGGGGGAGGTCGCGCATGGCGTCCACCTCTGACCCCGCTCCACACCGTGCTTGTCGTCTGTCGACCTGTCCAACCTCGTTCCGTCGATCCCATTCCACTCCCGGATCCCGCCGGCGAACAGGGTCGAAGGTCCCGATCCTCCGAGCCGCCATCCGCCCGATCCCACAACGCGATCCTGGCCGGTCGAACCTCGCGGGCCGCATGCTCGGGCCTGCCGTGGGTGAGTCGACGTCAGCGCGCGCACGGCGATCGCGTCTGCGCAGCGCGAGTCCGGCCTCGCCGCGTCGAAGCCTCCGCCGCAGGCCTTCGCCCTTCGTGAGGGCCGTGATGCTCGTGCCCGGTCATGCCGGGATCCAGGTGCTGCGGCGTTGCGACGCCTGCGGGGGACGGACGTACATCCGGTCGGTGACCACCATGAGGGTGGCGATGACGAGCAGCACGGCTGTAAGACCGATATTCACCGGCAGCCAGTATCCCGAGGTGTTGTTCACCGAGGTGTGCAGCAGGATCACGACGAGCAGGCCGCCGCGCGACCGGTTGTACAGCCAGGTGAAGATCACAGCGAGCAGGCAGCTGCTGGCGACGCGGAGGGCGAAGCCTGCCGGACCTGTGCCCATGCCGGCGTCGTACACGCCTCGCAGGTGAAGCGGTAGGTGCCAGAGTCCCCAGACGACACCCACGATCAGGCTGGCGAGGAGCGGGCTCAGGCGCGCCTGCAACGTCGGAAGCAACCATCCGCGCCATCCGATCTCCTCGCCGAGCGGCCCGCCGAAGAGCAGAGTGACACCGAAGACGATCAGGATGCCGGTCCACGACCCCTCCGCGAGCACCAGCGGCTGCGAGCCGACGTCCGCGCCGAGCAGGGTGACCAGGCCACTGCCCAGCGCGCTCGCCACGGGGAACAGCAGGATGGCGACGAGGTATGTCCACCACGGCGAACGCGGCGACAGGATGCTGGACAGCAGCTTCGCGAAACGAGGGTTGCGGCTTCCCGAGATCCAGACCAGCGCTGCGGGAATCGTGATCAGCACGACCAGCAGCGCGGCCGCCATCGGGGATGACACATCCGCCCATCGCGGGGCGAGGAGCAGCACGGTGACGGTCAGGGTTGCGAGCGCCGCGACGACGACGCGTACTCGCGGGGGCTGATCGTCCGTGCCGCGGGTGGCGGCCGAGCGGCCTGCCACCAGCAGTGCCGCGACCGCCGGCCCGAAGGTCGCGAGCTGGTCCAGAGTGAGTGCGAGGCTCTGGTCGTGAGCGACGACCGGATGCAGGAACCACAGGCTCCACGAGATCCCGAACGCGATGGTCACGAATGCGACCGTTCGCGCGGCCGCACCGCGCTCGATCGTGCCGTACGCGCTCATCCGGCGTCCCTCACCGCGTGGGGAGGGCAGGGGGACGCAGGATGCCGAGTGCACGCAGGGTGCTCATGATGGCGCCGCCGCTATGCGCTGGGGACGGCGACCAGTCCGCCGGCCCACTCGCTCGCCCGACTCTCCTCGCCCTCGAGGAGCCGGTTGTCCAGACCGACGAGGAAGTCGGCGTGGGCGTCGGCGTCGGCGAGACGGCGGCGGAGCCCCTTCGTGATCGCCGCGGTCGCATCCCCCGAGAAGATCCGAGGTAAGTCGGCTCGCGTCGAGAACACGGCGAATCGGGGGTTGCCGACGAGCATGATCCCTTCGAGCCACTCGCGCACTCCCGTTGAGCGGGCCGTTTCCTCGAGGCTCAGCTTCTTCGTCGGATCGACCGCCCACTCCACGGCCTCGGCACGAGACTTCGGCCGGGGGAGGCTGTGCGCGTGGGTGGGGGCTCCGACGATGACCAGCGTGTAGTCGCTCAGGTCGGCCGGTGCCTCGCAGGCGGGTGAGACGGTGACGTCGGCCCCCGTCGTCTCCAGCGCCCCTGCCATCGCCTCCGCGAGCTTGCGCGTGTTCCCGAACATCGACTCGTACACGATCAGTGCGTTCACCGTCCGCTCCTTCCGTCGTTGATGCACCCAGACTCCGGGATCGGCTCGGCGATGACTGGGCCGAACGTCCCGCCGTCCGCGGCGGGACCTTCGACCCTGCGCTGCCGTGCACGCGTGAAGAGCATGGCCTCAGGAGCGCACACGCTGTGATCGCGCCGCGGTCGGGTTCGGCTTCGGGCCGCCCCTCCCGCGCTCGGCTCACGGCTCTAGTCATAGGAGACGCACGACATGTCCAATCTGCTCTGGTTCCGAGACATCACGATGTCGGACCTGCCACGCGTCGGCGGCAAGAACGCATCGCTCGGCGAGATGGTCTCGCGTATCCACAGTGCGGGCGTCCGTGTCCCAGGGGGCTTTGCGACCACTGCTGACGCGTACCGCGCCTTCCTCGCGCACGGCGACCTCTCGGCACGGATCCGCACCCAGCTGGCGGACCTGGATACCAGCGACGTGCGTGAACTCGCGGTGGTGGCGGCGCGCATCCGCACCTGGATCGAGGGTCAGCCGTTCCCGGCCGGCCTGAACGACGACATCCGCGCGGCGTACGCGACGCTGGTCGCCGAGCAGGCCCATCCCGACCAGGTCACCTGGGCGGTGCGATCCTCTGCGACGGCGGAAGACCTGCCCGACGCCTCCTTCGCAGGACAGCAGGAGACGTTCCTCAACATCGACGGCATCGAGAACGTGCTCGAGGCCATCCGAGGCGTCTTCGCCTCGCTCTACACCGATCGTGCGCTGGTCTATCGGGCGCAACGGGGATTCGACGAGGACGACATCGCGATCTCCGCCGGCGTGCAGCTCATGGTTCGATCCGATGTCGGGGCTTCGGGCGTGATGTTCACGATCGACACCGAGTCCGGCTTCGACGATGTCGTCTTCATCACGGGCGCCTACGGTCTGGGCGAGACCGTGGTGCAGGGGGCCGTGAATCCCGACGAGTTCTACGTCTACAAGCCGGCTCTCCGCGCGGCGCGGCCGTCGATCCTCCGCCGTGAGCTGGGGACCAAGGCGGTCGCGCTCCGATATGCGGCAGGCACGCGAGTCGGCGACAGCACGGTCCTCACCGACGTCGCCGCCGGCGACCGTTCGCGATTCAGCCTCACGGACGAGCAGGTCGAGGAGCTGGCGCGCGGCGCCCTCGCCATCGAATCCCACTATGGCCACCCGATGGATATCGAATGGGCGCTCGACGGCGTGGACGGCTCGCTGTACATCGTTCAGGCCCGGCCTGAGACCGTCGTCACCCGGAGAGACAGCAGTGTGCTGCGCCGCTACGTGTTGCGAGCGCGTGGCGATGTGCTCGCATCCGGTCGTGCCGTCGGTGAGAAGATCGGCCACGGCCCGGTGCGGGTGATGCACGACCTCAGCCTGATGCATCTCTTCCAAACCGGCGACGTGCTGGTGGCCGACCGCACCGACCCCGACTGGGAGCCGATCATGAGGATGGCTTCGGCGATCGTCACCGACAGCGGCGGCCGGACCTGTCACGCCGCCATCGTCGCGCGCGAGCTGGGGATCCCCGCCGTCGTGGGAACGGGGACGGGAACCGAGACGCTGACCGACGGGACCGGCGTGACCGTGGCCTGTTCGGAGGGCGATGACGGGCTCGTGTACCGAGGCATCCTCGATTACGCCATCGAAGAGACCCCGCTGGATCGGATCCCAGAGCTCGCGGTGGACCTCATGCTGAACGTCGGCGTGCCCGACCAGGCGTTCACTCTCGCGCAGCTGCCCAACCGCGGCGTCGGCCTCGCGCGGCTGGAGTTCATCATCAACCGCGCGATCGGCATCCACCCGCGCGCGCTCGCCGAGTTCGATTCGCTGGCGGAGCCGCTGAAGAGCGAGGTCGCGCAGCGGACGGCTGCCTACCCCTCACCCCGTGACTTCTTCGTCCAGAGGGTGGCGGAGGGCGTCTCGACCATCACCGCCGCCTTCGCGCCCAAGCCTGTCATCGTCCGGATGAGCGACTTCAAGACCAACGAGTACGCCGGTCTTCTCGGCGGTGACCTCTTCGAACCCCATGAAGAGAATCCGATGCTCGGATGGCGCGGGGCCTCCCGCTACACCACCCCGAGCTTCCGGGCCTGCTTCGACATGGAATGCGAGGCGCTGCGCCACGTCCGCGATCGGATGGGGCTCACGAATCTCAAGATCATGATCCCGTTCGTCCGCACCGTCGACGAGGCTGCGGCGACCGTCGCCCTCCTCGCGGAGAACGGCCTTCGCCGTGGCGAGAACGGGCTCGAGGTCGTGATGATGTGCGAGATCCCCTCCAACGCGCTGCTGGCGGATGCCTTCCTCGATCACTTCGACGGGTTCTCCATCGGCTCGAACGACCTGACCCAGCTGACCCTCGGCGTCGACCGTGACTCCGCCCTGGTCGCCGCGTCCTTCGACGAGCGCGACCCGGCGGTGCTCGATCTGCTGGAACGCGCCATCGAAGCGTGCACACGGCGGGGCAAGTACATCGGGATCTGCGGCCAAGGTCCCTCGGACCACCCCGACCTGGCCGAGTGGCTGCTGGCACGCGGCATCGATTCGATGTCGCTCAACGCCGACGCCATCGTCGAGACATGGCTGCGGCTGGCGGAACTCTCCGCGGTCAAGGTCTGACACGCAGCCGACCACGACCACGGCCGCACTCGTGGTCGTGGTCGTGGTCGTGATCGCCCGGAGGCGGGTGGTCAGATCGAGGCCCAGCCGCCGTCGACCGAGAGGATGGCGCCCGACACATTCGACGCGTCGTCGCTCAGCAGCCAGGTGATGGCGGCGGCGAGCTCCTCAGGACGAGCGACGCGCGGGATATTGGTCTGGAACAGCGGTCCGAGACGCTCCCCGGCCCACTCGGAGTGGAACGGCGCCTCGATGCTGGTCGCGACGGGTCCGGGCGCGACGGCGTTGCAGCGGATGCCCTTCGGCGTGTAGAAGAAAGCGGTGCTCTTGGTGAATCCGTTCACGGCGTGCTTCGACGTCGTGTACGGCGTGCCGGCGGCGGAGCCGCGCTGACCCGCCTCGGAGCCGACGTTGACGATGCTTCCCATGCCCCGCACGAGCATCGGAGGGAGCACGGCGCGCGTCAGCCGCATCATGGCCGTCAGATTCACGGCCAGCACACGATCCCATGTCGCGTCGGCGATCTCGGCGGTCGGTTCGAAGCCGTCCATGATCCCCGCGACGTTCGCAAGCCCGTCGATCCTCGGTCCGGCGGCATCCAGGATCCGAGCGGTCGACGCCGGATCGGTGATGTCGGCGGCGACGGTCGTGACGTCGCCCTGGACCTCGTCGGTCAGGGCGGTCAGGCGGTCCGCCGACACGTCGACCGCGACGACTCGACCACCCTCTGCGACGAGTCGCTCGACCGTGGCCCTGCCGATGCCCGCCCCTCCGCCCGTGACGATGATGGTGCATCCGGTGAAACGGTTCGCCACATGAGACATGATGTCGTCCTCTCCCTGTCCCCACAGTCGACCGCGTCCGCAGGACCATTCGCGGGGCTTTGGTCCTGCGTGGCGGCGGCGGGCGTCCGCACGGCGGGACCTACGTCCCGGCCCCGCGAGATCGGCCTGGCTACGTTCAAGAGAGGAGCCACTCCGGCACCGGGGAAGGGAGACTCCCATGGAACGCATCGTCCTCGGCTATGACGGCAGCCCCGCGGCGGTCTCGGCGCTCAACTGGACGGCGGCGCGTTCGGCTCGCGGGATGACCAAGGTCGATGTCGTCCTGGTGGCCTCGCCTTCGACGAAGGACCGCACTCCGGGCGTCGAGCGCCTCGCGGAGGCGGAGGCCGCCCTGCGAGAGCGCATTCCCGGCCTCGAGGTCGAACTGCATCGCCTCGACGGGGAGGTGACCGCGTCGCTCGCGGAGGCCGCGCAAGGAGCGGACCTCGTCGTGATCGGGATCCACACCGGGCACCCGATACGAGCCGCCGCGAACGGCTGGACACCGCTGCGTCTGAGCCTGCGTGTCCAGACGCCGGTGTGCATCGTTCCTGCCGGGTGGACCGAGGGCGGTGATCCCGTGACGGTGGGCATCGCGGACGACTATTCCTCGGACGCTGCACTGGACTTCGGCATCGGGGAAGCGAGCACGACAGGGACGGGGCTGCGCCTGGTGCATTCGTGGCTGATGCCCAGCCCCACCTTCGACTACGGCACCGCGCTCACGGTGGACCCGGCGGTGGTGATCGATGGACACCGTCGGATACTCGACGACACCGCCCGAGAGGTGGCGCGCCGGCGCCCCACCCTCTCGGTCACGAAGGAGCTGATCCGCGACAGCCGATCTGCCGCCCTTCTCAGATTCGCCTCGAGATCGTCTCTGCTGCTCATCGGAACGCATCGCAGAGGAGTGCTGGCCGGAACGCTGCTCGGCTCGGTCGCGCAGGAGGTGCTGTGGAGGGCGGACTGCCCGGTGTGCGTCGTGCCGCCGGTGCGGGCGGGGAGGATCGAGCGGGATCTCACGCCGTCTGCCGCCTCGGCGGACGGTCCGGGCTCAGGATCGCAACAGGCGCTCTAAGCTCATCGCGGTGTCCGGCACACGGGGCGGAATACGGCGCTAGTCCGGATCGGGGTGCTCGAGCTGGAAGATCGCGGCCTGGGTCCTGCGCTCCAGACCGAGCTTGCTCAGCATCGACGAGACGTAGTTCTTCACCGTCTTCTCCGCGATGCCGAGCCGTTCGCCGATCTGCCGGTTCGTCAGACCGTCGGCGATCAGCTTGAGCGTCTGCCGCTCCCGCAGCCCCAGTGAGCCCAGACGCGGATCCTCGTCCGCTCGATCATGCATGCCGGCCTTCGCACGGGTCACGGCGTCCGGGTCGAGCAGAGTGCGCCCGCCGGCCACCGCGCGGATCGCATCCACCAGGCCGGATCCGCCGATGTTCTTCAGTACATAGCCGGCTGCACCCGCCAGCACCGCGGCCGAGACGGCGGTGTCGTCGTCGTAGGCCGTAAGGATCAGGCACGCCACCGACGGCAGGCGCGAGCGCACGTCCCGGCAGACGTCGATGCCGCTGCCGTCGGGCAGCCGCACATCGAGCACCGCCACGTCGGGCTGGGTCGCTTCGATCCTGCCCAGGGATTGACGCGCGGTGCCGGCTTCGCCGATCACTTCCATGTCGGGCTGCGCGCCGACGAGCCCCGCAAGTCCGCGGCGGACGATCTCGTGGTCGTCGACGAGGAAGACGGTGATCATCCGCTCTCCTTCAGGCTGGTGCCGGATGCCGCCCCGGTCGGGGCGATCCAGCGAACCGTCGTACCCACGGGCGAGGACTCCACGGCGAAGGCGCCCCGCCGCTGCTCTGCGCGCTGGCGGAGGTTGTCCAGTCCGCTGAGTGCGGCGTCCGCGGGGATTCCTCCACCGTCGTCTTCGACGACGACGGTGACCTTGTCGTCGGACGCCGTGACGTCGAGCGAAACGTGGTCCGCCTGAGCATGGCGGATCGAGTTGCAGAGGAGCTCGCGGGCGACGGCGACGACGTCGGTTGCCAGCTCGTCGCGGACGAGGAGGTCGACCGGACCGTTGAATCGGATGGCGGGCGGCCGGCGCGCCCCGCTCGAGACCTCGCCGACCACATCGAGGACGCGATGGCGAACGGACGTGTCGTCGCGGTGCGAGAGCGCGAAGATGACGGTTCTGATCTGGGCGATCGCGTCGTCCAACTGGTCGATCGTGTCGCTGATTCCGTCCGCCGCTGGGCCCGGACCGACGCTGCTGGCGAGGGCCTGTAGGCCGAGTCCGGCACCGAAGAGCTGCTGGATGACGTGATCGTGCAGGTCGCGCGCGATCCGCCGTCGATCGTCGGCGAGGAGCGCGCGCTGGGCCTCCTCGCCGGCGCGCGCGAGCTCGAGCGCGAGGATCGCTCGCGAGCTGAGGTCGACGGCCCCCTCTGTCTCAGCCGGTGAGAACCGGCTGTCGTCGGGACTGCGAGAGATGCACATCACTCCCCAGAACAGCGGCCCGTTCTGCAACGGGATCGCCATCACCGGACCACTCACTCCCTCCCGGACGATGAGAAGCGGGTCGTCTGCGTCGATGGGCCGTCGCGGCTGCGTGTGCGGCCGAGGGTCGTCGAGCACCCGGCCGGCGAACACCGTGCTGGGGTCGATCTCCGTGGCGCGCAGGACGGCTTCCGCCTCGCCGTTCGTCGCGGCGACACGGAACCGGCCATCGTCCTCACTCGGCAGGAGGATGGTGACCTGCTCGGCCCCGGAGACCTCGCGCACCCGTGTCACGAGGAGATCCAGAGCGGTGGTTGTCGAGGTCGACAGGATGGCGGCGGACAGCTCGGCCGCCGCCGTCATCCAGTGCGCGCGGACTTTTGCTTCCGCGAGGAGCCGCGCGTTCCCGATCGCGAACCCCGCCGTCGCTGCGAGTGCTTCCAGCAGCTGTTCATCCTCTTCGCTGAAGCCGCCGTCGCGGTGATTCGTCAGGTAGAGATTTCCGAAGACCTCGTCGCCGACGCGGACGGCCACACCGAGGAACGAATGCATCGGGGGATGATGGGGAGGGAAGCCGGCGGCTCGGGGATCGCCCTCCATCTCGGCCAGAAGGATCGGCCGGGAGTCGGTGATCAGCGCACCGAGGAGGCCGCGCCCCTCAGGCAGATGCCCGATCGCCGCGGCATCCTCATCAGGCAGGCCGACATAGATGAACTGCTCCAGCGCGTCGCGCTCGGGATTGATGACGCCCATCGCTCCGTACTGCGCATCGACCAGCTCGACGGCGGCCTCGACGATGCTGCGGAGCACGAGCGTGAGGTCGCTCTGCTCGACGACGGCTTGATTGGCGCGCAGCAGGGCCCGCAGGCGGCCCTGCGTCCTCATCACCTTCGCGCTCTGCGCGACCAAGGCGCTGATCGCGCCTTCGAGCTCAGTGCGGGGTCCGTCGGGAAATGACAGCGAGCCGGGCTCGGCCACCGTGGTCCTCCTCCACTGCCGTTACGGCCAACGTAGGGCCGGGCGCGCCAGGCCGCCAGTGCCCGTGCGCGCGACCAGGAGGATCTGCGTCGACGGGACCATACGCGTGCCCGGGACCTTCGGCCCTGTGGGAGCGCGTGGGCCGCGATTCACTGGAGACAGAATCAGGAAGGACCGACACTATGGTCGGCAATGAGCCCCCGGTCATCGATCCCCGCGCGCCCGGGCATGCGCGCCATGTCCAGCCGCCCGCGGACGGCCCGGAGGGGCCCGGCTCCGGTGTCCCCAATCCGTACCTCGCCAGCCGGCCGGCGGAGCCGGCGAGCGGTGCGGAGAAGGTGGAGCATCTTGAGGCCGCGCACTGCTGGCGACTGCTGGAGACGACGCAGATCGGCAGGCTCGCGATCGAAGGCCGTGACGGACGTCCGGACGTCTTCCCCGTGAACTACCTCGTCCATGACGGCAGTGTCTTCATCAGGTCCGCGCCCGGATCGAAGCTCAGAAGCATCGCGAAGCATCCCTCGGTCGCCTTCGAGATCGACGGCGAGACGGCGAGTGCCCATTGGAGTGTGGTCGTTCATGCCGACGCCCACCGGATGGACACGGATGCCGACATCGAGGCGAGCGGTGTTCTCGAGCTCGCCTCCAACAGTCCGACGGAGAAGGACGACTTCATCCGGCTCGTGCCGGAGTCCGTGAGCGGTCGAAGCTTCCCTCGGTGATCTCAGCCGCTCTCCAGCGTCAGGTCCAGGCGTCGCCCGCTGACGCGGCGTAGCGGTCCGGCTCGGGTCCGCGATCGAAACGTCGACCTGTGATCGAGACCGGCGTGATCCGCACCCAGCGGTACTTGAGCGTAGGCGTCCAGGGGGTGAGGGGGAGAGCATCGGCGAGGTCGATCTCACGCTGCAGCTCGAGTCGCGTGGCGACGCCCTTCAGCACGACGCTCGCGCCGAAGGTGTCGTCGTGCTCGTCGACTTCGAACGCGACGCGAGGGTTGGCCGAGAGCTCGGCGAGCTTCGAGCCGGGAGCAGTGCGAAAAAGCACGCGGGGCCCGTCGACCACATAGTTGATGGGGAAGATGTCCGGCTCGCTGTTCACCGCCACGGCAAGCCGGCCCAGTTCGTGCCGTGCCAGCAGGTCCCAGCACTCCTCTTCGGTCAGCGTCGAAATCGCGTCGTTGCTCGTCCCGCCCATGACGTCACCTCCACCGGTCTGATCGCCGCATCGCGGCCCCAGCCCCAGCGAATCCCATGCCGCCGCGGACGAGGGGGCCCAAGGTCCCGCGGATTGTGGAGTCGGGGTGGTCGCCTGGCGGACGCGCTCGGGCGTCCGCCAGGCACGACGTCCGTCAGTGGTGGAAGCTGCCGGCTTCCTCTTCGGTCATGGAGTTGACGATCGGGTGCTTGTCGAAGTGCTCGATCGCCGCACGGTAGTCGGCCATGAGAAGCGACGCCTCATCACGCCCGAAGCCCTGCCGCACCAGGATCCGCTGCACGGGAAGGTCCTGTCGATCGGCCGGCATGGTGTACGCGGGCACCTGCCAGCCGCGCGTGCGCAGCCGGTCGGCGAGGTCGAACAGCGTGAACGGATGATCGACGCCCTCCTTGAGCTTCCACGACACGGCCGGGATACCGGACTCGGCGCCGCCGTTGTTGATGATGTCGAAGTGGCCGAGCTTGCGGATCTCCTCCGCGAGGTACATCGACGTGTCGTGGCACGACTCGTGCACCTTGCGGTAGCCCTCGCGTCCGAGCCGCAGGAAGTTGTAGTACTGCGCGACGATCTGACCGCCGGGACGCGAGAAGTTCAGGGCGAACGTCGGCATGTTGCCACCGAGGTAGTTGACGTTGAAGATCAGGTCCTCGGGCAGCTCCGCGGCATCCCGCCAGACGATCCATCCCACTCCGAGCGGGGCCAGGCCGAACTTGTGTCCCGACGTGTTGATGGACTTCACCCGCGGCAGGCGGAAGTCCCACACCAGCTCGGGCACGGTGAACGGGGCGATGAAGCCCCCGCTCGCGCCGTCGACGTGGATCGGGATGTCGAGCCCGGTGTCCGCCTGCAGCTTGTCGAGTGCGTCGCTCACGTCGTGCACGGGCTCGTACTGGCCGGTGAACGTGACGCCGAGCGTCGGGACGACGCCGATGGTGTTCTCGTCGACCCGCTTGATCACCTCGTCGGCGTTCATGATGAAGCGGTCGCCCTCCATGGGGATCTCCCGCAGCTCGACATCCCAGTACCGGGCGAACTTGTGCCAGCAGACCTGCACCGGTCCGCAGATGAGGTTGGGCTTGTCGGTCGGCTTGCCGGCCTCGCGCCGCCGGGCGCGCCAATTCCACAGCAGCGCCATGCCGCCGAGCATCGCGGCCTCGCTCGAGCCGGTGGTCGACGTGCCGAGCGTGTTCTGCGCCTCGGGCGAGTTCCAGAGATCGGCGAGGATGTGGACGCAGCGCGCCTCGATCTCGGCCGTCTGCGGATACTCGTCCTTGTCGACCATGTTCTTGTCGAGGGTGTCGGCCATGATCGACCGGATCTCGGGCTCGAGCCAGGTCTGGCAGAACGTCGCGAGGTTCTGACGCGAGTTCCCGTCGAGCATCAGTTCGTCGACGACGACCTGGTACGCGTGGCGTGCGAGGTGCTCCTTCTCGGGCATCCGATACTTCGGCAGCGACACCGAGAGGTCTCCTGAGGCGAAGACCTCGTCGAGCAGCTCGTCGCGGACGTCATCCTTCTTATGCAGCATCTTCGTGCTCTCCGCCGTTAGCCATCTTCAGGTTCCCCTGCCGTCGTGGACCCCCCAGGGTCCGATTCAGTCGGCGGCGGACTCTTGGCGAGGTTCGTCGACGACGGTACGGACCATGCCTATCCCGGCTTTGATCCGCTGTCAATGAAACTGCGCGAGGCAATTCGGGGCGATGAGAAATGCTCTCGGATAGTCGTGACACTTCACCACGAACGGGTGATGACAATTCCCAGGCGGCATTTCATTGTCCATCTGTGCTTCACTTCGGTGAGGGGCCTGTCTCACGGACCAGGGCTGGGAAGGGCGGTCGTGTCGACTATCGGTCACCTGCTGATCATCGCGACCGCGGTCGCCA
Organism: Microbacterium sp. ZW CA_36; assembly: GCF_044987475.1. Lineage (NCBI taxonomy): Bacteria > Bacillati > Actinomycetota > Actinomycetes > Micrococcales > Microbacteriaceae > Microbacterium > Microbacterium sp. ZW CA_36. Next base: position 176,426 of record NZ_JBJDRL010000001.1, on the reverse strand, counting down.
TCAGCTCCGTCCCCATCGTGACGACGATCCTCATCCTGCTGTCTCCGAACCGGTCCCGCGCGGCGGTGCCGTTTCTCATCGGCTGGGTCGTCGGCATCGTGCTGACGGTCTCCATTGCGGCGCTGTTCGCGAGCGTGCTCCCCACCTCGCGCACCGACCGGCAGCCCGACACCGCCGTCGCCATCGTGGAGATCGTGCTGGGGGTCGCGGCGATGCTGCTCGGCGTGCTCTCGTGGTTCCGTCGGCGCCGGAGCGGGGTGGCGGCGACGACTCCGAAGTGGATGCGCGCCGAGGCGAAGATGGGCGCCTGGTCGGCGCTGGGGCTGGGCTTCATCCTCAATCTCCGCCCCAAGGGCGTCGTGCTCGCCCTGGCCGCCGGCCTGACCCTTTATGCCGACGCCGGCTCGGTCCGTGTCGCGATCATCCCGGTGATCATCTACACCGTGGTCGCGGCATCCACCGTCGCCTTTCCGATCATCGTGACGGCCGCCTCACCGACCCGGATGCAGCCGCGCCTGGTTGCGGCGCATCTGTGGATGGAGACCAACGGCGGCCTGCTGACCAGCGCCATCCTCGTCGTGATCGGCCTTCTCATCGTCGGGATGGGCATCTCCCGGCTGTAGCTCGTCGTCGGCCACGCATCGTGGTGCTTGTCGCCTCTCGCGCCTGGCGAGCCTGCGGGACTTACGTCCCGGCAGCGTCCGATGCGGCGGCGAAGACTGGAGGACGTACCGATTCGATGGAGGAGACAGTCATGAGGGCAGCAGTCGTCCGAGAGTTCGGAGCAGCCGCGCAGATCGAGGAGCGGCCGATTCCCGAGCCAGGGCACGGACAGGTCCTGGTGCGGCTCGAGGCCTGCGGGCTCTGCCACACCGACATCCATGCGATGCATGGAGACTGGCCGGTCAAGCCGCCGCTGCCGCTCGTGCCGGGGCACGAGGGCGTGGGCATCATCGAGCAGCTCGGTGACGGCGTCACCAGTCGAACGCTCGGACAGCGCGTGGCGATGCCGTGGCTCGGTCACGCGTGCGGCGAGTGCCGCTACTGCATCGACGGTCGCGAGAACCTCTGCGAGCAGCAGTACAACAACGGCTACGGCGTGGACGGCGGCTATGCCGAGTACATGCTGGCCGATGCGCGCTTCGCGGTTCCGGTTCCCGATGCCGTCACTCCACTGGATGCCGCTCCGCTGACGTGCGCGGGCGTCACGACGTATGCGGCGATCAAGAACGCCCGGATCATTCCGGGAGAGACCGTCGCGGTCTTCGGTGTCGGCGGCCTCGGTCATCTCGCCGTGCAGTACGCGCGCCTCGTCGGCGCGAAGGTGATCGCGGTCGATGTCACCGAGGAGAAGCTCGCGCTCGCGTCCGAGCTGGGCGCCGACCACGTCGTGAATGCGAAGACCACCGATCCAGTGCAGGCGATCCGTGACCTCGGCGGAGCAGACGCCGCCGTGATGCTTGCGGTCGCACCGACCGTCTTCCGGCAGGCGTTCGACGCCCTCAACCGCGGCGGCCGATTGGTGCTGGTGTCGCTGCCGGCCGACGGCACGTTGACGATTCCGATCTTCGACACGGTGCTCAAGGGCATCAGCGTGATCGGCTCCATCGTGGGAACGCGACAGGACCTCGTCGAGGTGTTCGACCTCCACGCGGCCGGTCGCACGCGTGTGATCACGCAGACACGCGAGCTCGACGAGGTCAACGCGTCCGTCGACGAGGTCCTTGCCGGCACCGTTCCGGCGCGGCTCGTCTTCACCTACGACACGGCGGATGTCGCTGCCGGCGCCGCTCACGCCCACATCGCGGAGCGGTGACGGCGACGCTCAGCATCGGGGTGAGCCCGGGCGTCTCGCTACGAGGCGCCCGGGTTGTTTCAGATCCGGCGTCGCCGGGGCGTCGCGACGGCGCCCACGACAGCCGCCGTGGCGACGGGCGAGCGGCCGGGAGTGACGGCCGCCCCGACGACCGCGGCCTTCGCGACCGGCGAGGGACCGGGCGTGACAGCCGCGCCGACGACGGCCGCCTTGGCGACCGGAGCCCCGATGACTCCCACGCGTCCTACTCTTCGTCCGAGCATGTCAGGCTCCTATCTGGATGGCGGTATCGTCGGCCTCGATCGAGGCGATGATGGACTGGATCGGGATGCGGCCGTCGGCGATGAGCTGGCCGCCCGCGCGGCGGGCGGCCGACGCGAAGCCCGCGCTCCACAGGTTCTCGTAGACGAGTACGCCGGCGACCGTGCCCGGGTCCATGGCGGCCGCGAGATGCGCGACGTCGTCCGCGGCGAGGAGTTCGGCGAGTTCCGCCTCGAGGCGCACCAGTGGTCCGAGATCGTCGAGCTCCGACAGCTCCAGCGCTTCGATGGAGCCGTCGGCGTCCTTCGTGAGCACGAGGATGTCGATGACGCGGATGGTTCCGGCGTCGACGAGGGCGAGCAGCTCCGCCGCCATCTCGCCGGTGAAGCTGGCATGTCCGGGTGGGAACTCGACGACGATGAAGTCGACGGGGCCGAGTTCATCGAGGGTGCGGTCGGTCATGGGATGTCCTTCCTCTGGAGTCTCCACGGTGACGGATGCCGCGGCCGACCGACTCACCCACGGTGAGTGATCTTCGGCAGGCGCGGTCGCGCGACGGCGGTGACCGGCGCGGCGACGACGCCTTACGGCATCCGTCAGAGATCACACGGATCGTGTGACGCCGTGCCGACCGCCCGTTGCTTCACTGGACATGGATGCCGCGCCGCTCCACGGCGGCGGCACGAAGGACGCGACCGAGAGGGTCGATATGGACTACGCGGAGCACCTCCGGCGACTGAGCATCGATGCCCCCGGTCCGGAGGATCGCGCCGCGACCAGTGATTCCCTGGTGGACGCGAAGACCCGGGCGCTCGTGCGGCTCGGTGCGCTCATCGCCGTGTCGGCGGCCGAGGCATCGATCCACCGCGAAGTCGATGAGGCCATCGCGGCCGGCGCGCAGGCATCGGAGGTCGTCGGAGTGCTGGACAGCGTCATGCCGCTCGTCGGGCGTGCATGCATCGTCAAGGCGTCGTCGAAGGTCGCCTCGGCGCTGGGCGTCGAGTTGGACCTCTACTGAGCGGGCACGCGTGTCCTGATCAGCCGCCCAGCAGCCCCAGCTCGATCGCGCGCTCCACGGCCGCCGAACGTGTGGTCGCGCCGAGCTTGCGGTAGATCGACTTCACCTCGGTGCTGGCCGTGTTCCGCGAGATGAAGAGGCGCTGGCCGATCTCGGCGATCATGAGGTGCGTCTGCAGGTAGGGGAGGAGCCGCATCTCCGCGGGCGTGAGCGGGAGTCCCAGCACGGTGCCGGAGCCGTCGCCCAGGGACTGCCGGAACTCCGTCACCTCGGCGCCGAGTGCCGCGACCTGCGGGCAGCGCTGCAGCAGGTCGTCGGCCTCTTTGAGCAGCTGGCGCGCCGCAGCAGCATCGCCCAGCCCTGCGAACACCTTGGCCAGCTGCAGCCGGGCACGTACGGCGACGAACGGCATCACATGGTTGCAGTGGATGCGCGCCCGCATCGCGCGGGCGAGCAGGCGATGGGATGCCGCGGCATCGCCCCGCCGCAGCGCGACACGTGCACTGACCGCCAGGGCGAGGGTCGCGGTCGGATAGCCGTCGAGGTGGTTGTCGTCGACCACGCTCATCGCGGCGCGGGCATGGTGCGCAGCATCCTCGATCGTCCCGCCGTCCAGGGCGATCACCGCCAGCTCCGATTCGCTGAGAAGGTGGGCGGCGGTGTTGCCCGCCTGCGCCGCCCGCTCGACGGATGCCGTGAACGCGCGCTCCGCGCCGGGCGTGTCGCCGACGAGCACGAGCGCCGTGCCGAGCAGGTACAGCGCCGGCGCCCGCCACGGGCTCCACAGGGGCTCACTGGCCACGGCGAGCTCGGCATCCGTGAGAAGCCGAGAGGGACCGCTGAGACACATCGCGATCCGGATCATCGCGCGCGACGACTCGAACGCGAGCGCCTCGTCCGCGGTAGCGAAATCCAGCCGCGCGCGTTCGAGCGTGCCAGCGCGCTCCTCGGCGGCGGGGGACTGACCGGCAAGGAGGGCCGTCCACGCGGCGATGCCCATCAGGCCCGACGAGGCTTCGATCGTCGCCGGCCCGAGCGCGGCGAGCCATCGGTCGAGCACGGCGATGCGGCCGCTCTGGTAGGCCGGCATCGCCAGCTGGGCGACCAGCACGCCGGCGCGCGTGCGTTCACCGGCGGCCAGCAGGTGCTCGATGGCACGCTCGGGCAGTCCCGCCTGTTCGAACCACTCCGCCGCGCGGAGGTGCAGCCCGACGATGCGGGATGCCTCGACCCGAGACAGCTCCGTCAGCAGGAACTCGCGGAACAGCGCGTGATAGCGGAACCAGCGGCGCTCGCCGTCGAGCGCGACGAGGAAGACGCCCCGGGCCTCGAGATCGCGCAGGAGAGCGTGCGAGTCATCTGTCTGCAGCATCGCATCGCACAGCCGGCCCGACATCTGGTCGAGCACCGCCGTGCGCCGGAGGAAGTCCCGCAGCTCGTCGGAGAGGCCGGCGAGACCCTCGCCGTACAGGTAGTCCGCCACGAAGCGCTCGCCGCCGGTGATCGCCACGACATCCGAGCCGGCCCGTGTCGCCAGCGCACAGAGGTAGAGGCCGGTCGCCCATCCCTCACAGCGATCGACGGCGACAGCCAGCGCCTCGTCGGACACGGTGACGCTCGCGCCCTTGAAGATGCGACGAGCGCCCTCCTCATCGATGCGGAGGTCGTCGGAGCCGAGCTCGAACATCGCGCCGTCTGCGCGAAGCCGCGCCAGGTACGGCTGCTCGCGCCGGCTCGCGAGCACGATCTGCGATCCCGCCGGGATGCCGGCCAGCACGAGTTCGAGCGCATCATGGCACGCGTCGGATGACGCGGCATGCACGTCGTCGACGAACAGCACGAACGGTGCCGGCGCCTGGGCGAGCGCCTCCGCCAGCATTGGCGCGGACCGGCCGAGAACCCCTACGCCCATGGCGCCCATCGCCTCCGAGACCTCGCGCGCTCGCGGGGAGATCTGGCCGCCCGCCGTGGCGAGCAGCGTGAGCAGCGCCACCGGGTCGTCGTCGAAGTCGTCGACGGTCGCCCAGGCCACGGGCCGGCTCTCGACGGCCGCCCATTCCGCGAGCATCGTCGACTTGCCATAGCCGGCCGGTGCGGTGACGGCGACGACGCTCGCGCCGCTCTCGCGCGCGCGGTCGATCACGTCGCGCCGGCTGACCGCGCCCGCGCGTCGCGGTCTGATCGATGTCTTCGTCGACAGCAGGTGGCTGCTGAGGCTTCGCACGGATGACGGGGCCTCAAGGCTCGATTCGGACACGGGTGCATCCTAGCCAGGGCGTGTGGTGGGCAGCCGTCCCGCTCGCGATATGTGACGGCCGAGCGTCGTGTCGCGAGCGGGACGGGTCAGGTGGGAGCGGCGACCGCCTCAGCCCTGCACGCGGGTGATCTCGGGCAAGCGCCACGTCATGTCGAACCACGGCTCGAGCGGGCCGTAGAGCCGCAGGAGCGGCCACCACGACTTGCCCGGCAGTGTCGGGATCCAGTTGGACTCCTTGCCCTCCGGAGCCGTCGGCCCGAACCAGAGCACGTGGGATCCGTCATCCTCCGCCTGGATGTCCTCCGCCAGGCTCGAGACGGCCGGGTAGGCGGTGGACTGCAGCAGCGACCGGGTCTGGGTGTCGTACGCGTCGATCGCCCAGAAGTTCTTGGCCGGCGCGTTCGCCGGGATGGTCAGCGTGTAGGTCGCGCCGCCATCGAGCAGGGCGCCGTCGGCGTCTTCGGCGGTGTAGATGTAGGCCGAGCCCGCGCCGACCTGCGCGTGCGCCATAGCCGGTGTGATCACCGTGGCGGCGTAGTGGAAGAGCGTGCGGGCGTTGAGGTTGCGGGCGCCGTCGTTCAGGAACTCGTAACTGCCGCCCACGAAGCCCTCCTTCCACGACGACCCCTCCCAGCGGAACGACTGGGGGTCGCGGGCCGCGTAGAGAGTGGCTCGCGCCATCGCCGCGCCGATCTGGGCCGCGTTGTCGAGGATGCCGCGAAGACGGTCGTCGGGTGCGAACGGCGTGCCGTGATGGATGCCGAGCGAGGCGAGCGTGCCCGCGCGCTCCGGGTCGAGTGCCGTCGTCGGCTCTTCGGCGACGAGCTGGGCGACCTCTTCGAAGAAAGAGAAGTCGTTGGCGTGGACCGTGTTGATGGCCTGCTCGCCGATGTTCACGAACGTGTTCTCGGGCGCAGCCGCGGCGTCGCTGAGCCGGTAGATGCGGGACTGCTTGATGGCCGGCACCCCGCCGAGCGCGCGGATCACGACGAAGTTCGTGAACGTCGGCGACTCGTACGTGTAGTAGCCGTCGGGTCGCTCGCCGTCGTAGCCCGGGGGCAGGAAGAGGAACTTGCCGCCCGCGCCCCGGTCGGGGCCGGCGATCCCCATGTCGGCGACGTACCGGAACCAGAAGTCGTCGACGACGCACAGCGACTGCGGCGGTGCTTCGATGACCGTCGGCCCCCACGCCTTCAGGTCGAGGAATGTGACGCCGTACGTGGTCTCGGTGTTCGGGGTGAGGAAGATCGGCGTAGAAGTGCACCGCGGATCGGTGTAGCCGATCTTGTCGGGGGAGTCGACCCCGGCCGTGCGCAGTCCGCGCCGCATCGCCACCAGCGATGCGCCGGGAACGGTGTTCAGGAATGCGGTGATGCCGCGGACGAGGTCGAGTCCGTCGAAGATCGATTGCACCGATTGGGGTTTCGGAACCCCGTCGAAGAACTCGAATTCTCCGAAGGGCGTCGAAAGCACGTCGGGCGTGGAGACGTGCGCCAATTCCTCCGCGAGTTCTTCCGTCGTCAGGCCCAGTCCTGTTGTCGCCTCGATCGTCATGCTCGCCAAATCCCCCTCGTGAGTCGTCATGCCGCGAGTGTGGCAGGACGAATGCGAAAGGCCATCACCCTTTTCGCGTGACGCGTGGCAGCTCGATTGCGGAACGTGGCTAGCTCAGGAGGGCATCGACTTTGTGATGGAGGGTGTCCGTCTCCGGGCCGGGAGGAAACACCGGAATGGACAGAAAATCGTGGAGGTCAGCGCGCGAGAAGTCCCCGAGCCGGTCGGCGTGGCCGTCGCGGATGGCTTCGAAGATGTCCAGGCCCCGGACGAAGACAGGATCGGTGACGCGAAGCTGACCGTCGAGGGTCTGCAGGATGTTCGCGGGTCGGATGTCTGCACCTCCCCAGAGACGAAAGCGACGGTCGCCCTCGGCGACGAGCTCCTCGACGCGAGTCCGGAGAGCAATGACGTCCGAGTCGGCAGCAAGCCCGGCGTCCGAAGTCGCCGGCTGCGCCGATGGGCCCTCCTGATCGATGGTCAGAGCCGCCGCGAGTCGTTGCGCGCGATCTTCGTCCGCCGCGTGAAGCCGCTCCATGACCACGACGTACCCCTTGTGGCGAAGCGGAACCAGTTCGTCCACGCGGACGAGGAACGGGTTCGTCCACCCTTCCAGGCAGGCCTCCGCGAAGAGGTGGAAGGCCGGGTCGAAGGGGGTCACTCGTGCAACCACACTGTCGTCGGGCGAGGCGTGCACCCACGCCCAGTCGCCCACGCCGACCTCGTTCCAGCCGGCAGCGAGGAGTATTGCCCGCGCCTCGTCCGCCGTGGCGCCATCGGAGAAGTGGGGGAGCATCGCCCCAGTATTCTCAACCATCCAGCGCACTCACAAGCCGGTCGAGGGCTGTGCTCGCCGAACGCGAAGGGTCCGCCGCCTCCGGTTCGGAGGTGGCGGACCGCGACGTGTCAGGGCTGCCGACCGGGCTCTACGCGTCGGGTGCCTCCTGAAGTGCTCGCACCTCGATGCGGGACTGCAAGGCGGTCGCGGCCTTCGTCGCCCATTCGACGGCGGCGGCGTCGTCGGCTGCGTCGATCACCCAGAACCCGCCGACATACGACGGCGCCACGACGAACGGCTCGTCGAGTACCCGCGGCTCGCCTGAGCTCACGTCGACGGTCTTCGCAGTGGATGGCGGGTTGAGTCCGCCGGCGAACAAGAGCGCGCCCGCGTCTTTCAGTGCGGTGTTGAAGCCGTCGACCGCCACCATGACGGCGGCGAGCTCAGCAGGATCGAACTCCTGCATCGACTCCATCGTCGGCTCGCTCGCCGAGTCGTGGGGCACGGTCAGGAAGTACTGCGTCATGCTGGATCCTTTCGTCGTGGGCGGCTTCAGCGCCGCCTTCACTTCGTGCGTCGAACGGGCGGGCTCGAGATCGACATCGGCTCCGAAATCGACGGTGCCCTTTCGGCGAGGGATGCTGCCGCCGCTGGCGCCGTCGGCATGTATCCGCGCTCGGCGCGCGCTGACTCTGTCTGCTCGGCCTGTGATCAGCCGTTGGGCGGGTCCGCCGTTGCATGCGCCTCCTGCGACGCCCTCACCAGCACCGCATCGAGCTCAGGACCGGTGCAGTCGTGCCCGGCTCCGGCGACCTCCACGAGTCGGGCTTCGGGAAGGAGTTCGCACAACTCCAATGAGGCACTCCGAGGACTGCGGGCGTCGGCAGTGCCGCGCACGATGACCGTCGGCGTTCGGATCTTCGCCAGACCCGGCCGCAGGTCTTGCGTCATCACGGGAAGCAGTGCCGCAGTGGTGGCGGGCCGCCAGTCCTCGAGGAGGCTGCGAGCGTGGGCGCGATGCTCCGGGCCCGCGTCGGGCGCGAGGACGGAATCGAGGAACTCGTCTGCCCACTCCGCGGCGGGGTGCTCCATTGTGAATCGCACCGCCGCGATGCGCTCCGCAAGCGCGTCGGGGGCGAGGGACCCGCCCCACCCCGCGTAGGCGCCGACGAGCACGAGCCGGCCCACAGAGGTGGGATGGTCGCGTGCGAGAAGCAGCGCGATCACCGACCCGAGAGAGAAGCCCGCGACTGCGGGCGTTGTCAGTCCCAGAGCCGTGATGAACCCGGAAGCGGCGTCTGCCCAGTCCCCGGCATGCCACGTGGTGGGGATATCTCCAGATGCTCCGCACCCCGGTGCATCCCACGCAATCACGTCAAGTTGTAGGCTGAGCCGCTTGAGTTCCTCGTCCCACATCCGCGAGTCCTCGAACGCCCCGTGGAATATGACGAGCGGTGCCCCGCGACCGCGGCGCTGATAAGCGATGTGCACCCCGCCGACCACGACCTCCGGCATACGGCGACAGTACGCCGTCATCCGTCAGCTCGTCCACGATGTTGCTTGCGTCACGGAGAACGAGCCAGCCAGGAAATGGCACTCCGGTCTCGCGCGTGACCAGATCGCCGACCTCACGGCCACCTGACGTTCCGAACCGGCCGTAAGCGCGGGGTCGCACTCGGCACACAGTCCGTCGTCATCCCAGATTGATCCGGAGGTCCAAGCGGGCTTTGCCGGGGACCGCGAGACACCTGCCGGGATAGAGTGCCGCGCAGGGAGGGTGCCCGTGGTCGCTGCAGGTATGGCTGTCGCATAGTGAGTGTCGCTGTCATCGCCGCCGTGACGGCGCTCGTCGCCGGCGGGATCACGGTGGGGCTGATCGCGGTGCTTCATGTCCTCGAGCCCGAGTACGACCCGTCCTGGCGGATGATCAGCGAGTACTCCGTCGGGCGATACGGGTGGGTCATGCGCCTCGCCTTCGTCACGATGGCGATCAGCCCTGCCGCGACGTGCGTCGCCTTGTGGCCGTTCGGCGGCGCGTGGACCATCGGCCTTGCCGCTGTCGCACTGGGCGCGCTCGGTGCAGCGTTCATCGACGCCGATCCGATCATGACTCCGCGTGCTCAGGCCACGCCCGTGGGCAGGGCGCACACGGTACTGGGCATCATCCTCCTCGCCGGCTTTCCCCCTGCCGCACTGTTCGCGGGCGTTGGGGTGGTGACCGAGCTCGGATGGATGCTGGCGATCGCGTCCGTTGTTCCGTTGGCCGGTCTGGTGTGGTTCCTCAGTGCCGCTGCCCCCGCGCACGGGCAGGGCGGTTCGCCTGAGATCCGAATCGGATGGCCGGACAGGTTCTGCCTCCTCGCCTACCTGGCATGGGTGGTGCTCGCCGCTATCGGCGTTCTGTCCGTCGTGTGATGCTGAGCGCCGTCGGGAAGGCCGACGGGACTGCTGCACGGTTAGGTGGGGCAGGTCAACCTGTCACCTGCTCGTGCAGCAGTCCCCACCTTGCGCAATAGTCGCGTGCTCTGTTGTGTCCGTCGTGCTGCCCGGCTTAGCGTCGGTCGCTGTTCGCATCCCTCAGAGGTGATGGAGGTGCGAGCTCTGCCGCCACGACGGTCGTGAAGGCAGCCATCGAAGACGCTGGAGGAGCCACCGTGCCCAGACCATCTCTTGCTCGCCGTGCGCCGTTGGGGCTCGGTGCCGCGATCGCGCTGACCGCAGTGCTACTGCCCGCGGTGCCGGCCGCCGCCGAACCAGCGCCGTGCGTTCAGCCGGCGCCGAGTGCGCCCATGCAGGTAACCGCCGACTGCATCGACCAGACCTACGCATATCCAGTCATCGACGCCGAGACCGACGAGACCGTGCCAGTGCCGCACCACCGGGTGTCCGGCCACTTCGAGGGAACCAACATCCAGTTCACGATCTACCTCCACGCAGATGCGGACAAGGCTCAGTGGGACGGACGGTTCTTCCAGTACACGTACCCGACGACGTTTGCGGCAGACCAGAGCACGGCTCGTGCGAGCGATCGCGCCATTGGGTTCGCTCTGGCGAGTGGCGGCTACGCTGTGCAGGCCGGGAACGGTTCCGTTTCTCTGGGCTATCGACACGCGGCCGCGGCAGCGAAGTTCGCAGAGACCGTTGCGGCCGCCTACTACGGCAGCGACCGCGAGATCTTCGGCTACCTCTACGGCCCGAGCGGCGGGTCGTTCCAGACCGTGGGCGCTGCGGAGAACACTGACGGGGTGTGGCAGGGATTCGTTCCGATGGTGCAGGCGGTGCCGACACCGACCAGCTACAACTTCAACGGACGCTCGGCGGCAGAGCTGATACTCGGCGACAAGGCCGCTGCGATCCGCGACGCGCTCCTGCCCGGGGGCAGCGGCAATCCGTACGCGACGCTGGACGCGGCGGAGAGCGCGATGCTCACTGAGCTGCACAAGCTCGGCATTCCGTGGAAGGCGTGGGAGAACCCCGACTACCTGCTCGGCCGAGACCCGCAGTACTACGGCGCCGGACTCGCCTCTGATAGCCCGCTCGCCTACGACCCCACGTACGTCGACGACTTCTGGAACTTGTCCGGGTACCTCGGCGCCGAGAACAGCCCGTTTGGAGAGCGCGTCCGGGCTGAATTGGCCGAGATGGGTGACACCGTCGGGCACCGCTGGAACATCGCCAAGCGCTTCGCGTACCGCTACCAGCTCCCCGCTGCGAACACCGGCTGGATCGCGCTCGATCAGTTCCGCAAGCCCGACGGCACACCGCTGTACCCGCAGCGTGCGGTCGGGGAGCCCGGATTCTCCGGTGCCGTCTCAGGCAACGCTGCCTTCGACGGGACGATCAACGGCAAGGTCATCGTGGTGTCCAACCTGTATGACAGCGACGCCCTGCCGCTGCACACGGACTGGTATCGCAAGCGCGTCGAGGCGGCCCTGGGGTCTGCCGCATCTGGGAACTACCGGGTCTACTTCACCGACCACGCCGACCACCAGGATGCTGCACCGACCGGCACTCGAGCAGCCACACTCGTGGACTGGTACGGCGAAGTCGAGCAGGCTCTGCGCGACGTCGCCCGCTGGGCCGAGGACGGCGTGCCGGCACCCGCATCGACACGCTATTCCATCAAGGACTCGCAGATCGAAGTGTCGCCGCTCGCGGTCGTTCGCGGCGGGATCCAGCCCACCGTCGACTTCGTGTCGCTCGGCGACGGGATCATCAAGGCGAAGGTCGGCAAGCCGGTGAGTCTCGTCGCAGCCGCACGCGCCCCGCTCGGCGGCGGCAAGATCGTCGCCGCCGATTGGGATTTCGAAGGCGACGGCACCTATGTCCCCGGCGTCGTGCGGACGCCGCGGCAGATCGTGGCACTCGCGACCACCCACACGTTCACCCAACCCGGTACCTACTTCGTGAGCGTCCGGGTCACGGCGGAGCGCGACGGCAACGTTGGCGCGAAGTACGCGCTGTTGCAGAACATCGACCGCGTGCGCGTGCTCGTCACTCAGTAGAGGTCCGCGGATGGATGCCCGACGCCAGGGCATCCATCCGCGCCCGAGCCGCTTCACCGTTCCGCGGGATTGTCCTTCCCCAGAACAACCCTCGTGGATCTGCGCACGATGAGTTCGCTCGGGAGCTCGATCCGCTCGAAGGAATCATCCTCATGTCGGCGCAGCTCGGCGACGAGTTCGACCGCTCGCGCCGCCATCTCCCGTAGTGGCTGGCGTACAGAGGTCAGCGGGGGATGGGCATGCGCGGCACGGGGTTCGTCGTTGAAGCCCACGACACCGATGTCGTCCGGGATGCTTCGGCCGAGCTGTGCCGCTGCTCGATAGACAGCGAAGGCCATTTCGTCGTTGCAGGCGAACACGCCTACCGACCGTCGATCCTCAGCGATCGCGCGCAGCATCCCCTCGGTGAGGGGTGCGTCTGTCCACTCTGAATTGATTCGGGTCACTTCCTTTCCGGTGGCGTCCGCGATCGCCTGCCGGAACCCTTCCTCTCGAGCCCGCCCGAATCGGTACCTCGGTTCACCCGTGACGATGACGTAGCGGTCGTAGCCCGCACCGGCCAGGTGCGCTCCAGCGTCATAGCCGCCTTGCCAATCGGTCGTCCCCACACTCGCGAGGGCACCCTCGGGATCAGATCGAGGCTCGAGAAGAACGATGGGAATCCGCAGACCCCGCAATTCGTCCAGCTGGCGCGTTGTGGGCCGGATGATCCCGATGATCACTCCGGATGGCCGGCGTGTTGCGACCCGTGTTGGCCAGTCGTCCGTCGGGTCGGCGCGTTCCAGGGTGAGTACGAGATCGAATCCGAGCCGGAAGGCTGCTTCACGCGCGCCCGTCGTCATCGCATTCGTCCACGCGTCGTCGAAGCTGCCCAGCACGAATTCGATGAGGCGCGGATCGAGAGTCGTCGGGCGACCGCGCGTCGCGTCGGCTCGGTCGTATCCCAACTCGCGGGCGGCAACAGCGACCCGCTCCCGCGTACGCCGGGAGAGGTCGCCGCGTCCCGTCAGGGCGCGAGACGCGGTGGCGACAGACACGCCGGCGGCTTCCGCCACGTCCCGGAGAGTGACCGCCTGGCCTCGCTTGTCGTCCACGATTCCCCTATTTTGCGCAACTGCATGTCGCGGCCGATCGTAACGCATGCGACCTCGGCGGACGCAAGGCAGCGACGCCCGGATGCCGGTCGGCGAGCGGCTTGCACGACCGACTGCCGGACCGGAAGGCTCGGAGTCGGTAGCGCGGGGTGTGAAATCTACCGTCCACCGCGTTGCGCAATAATCGGCGGCGCGATTGCTGCGCTGCATGGCCGGGCCTAACGTCGCTGGCGGACGATCCGAACGTCATGGTCTTCCGTCAGACGGGCAGCACCGCCCGGGCCAAGAGATTCAACAAAGGAGTTGCAATGCGATTCACACGTCGACGCGCAGCCGTAGCCGTCGCGGTCCCCGCGCTGGTTGCGGCACTCGCGCTCACAGCCTGCGCCCCCGGAGGCGGTGGGGGTTCCGCCACTGGTGGGGCGGGCGACACGCTCACCCTCGGCATGACCTCCGATATCCCCGGCCTCAGCGTCGGTATCCAGCCCACCTATCAGGGCTGGTTCGCCGACGCCGCGTGGGACACCCTGCTGATCTGCGACGAGTTCGGCAAGCCGTCCGCTCAGATCGCCGAGGAGTGGGAGTACAACGAGGACAAGAGTGCCGCCACCATCACCCTCCGTGACGACATCACCTTCTCGGATGGCAGCGACCTCACGACCGAGGACGTTCAGGCGGCCTACGAGTTCGCGGGTGAGAACAACGCCCGTTTCGCCGACCTCACCTTCGACGTCGTCGACGACTACAACATGACTATCACCTGGCCGCAGCCGACCCCGACGCTCGACCTGATCCTGTGCGAAGCCCAGATCTCCTCTGCCGAGTACTACGCCGGTGATGAGCAGGACACCACCGTGGTCGGCAGCGGGCCGTACATCTACGAGCCCAGCAAGAGCACACAGGGATCGTCGTACACACTGACGAAGAACCCGGACTACTTCGACAGCGACACCTATCCGTACGAGACGCTCGTGCTGAAGGTGTTCACGGATGCCACTGCCGGCCTGAACGCGCTGAAGACCGGCCAGATCGACGGCATCCTGGGCAGCGCGGCGACCATCGACGAGGCGAAGAAGTCGGGGCTGGAGGCGGTCACGCTTCGCGGCACGACCACCCGACTCCTCATCACGGATCACCTGGGGCAGAGCATCCCTGCGCTCGGGGACGTCCGGGTGCGCCAGGCCATGAACATGGTCTTCGATCGCGACTCGATCGCGAACGATCTGTACCGGGGCTACGCCGACCCGGCATATCAGATCTTCCGGCCGGGCAGCAGCGCCTACCTCGAGGACCTCACCGAGGACCCGTACCCCTACGATGTCGAGGCCGCAAAGGCGCTCATGGCGGAGGCGGGATATGCCGACGGATTCACTCTTCAGATCCCGTTCTTCGAAGGGCAGAACCACGACCTGCTGTTCCCGTACGTGACGGAGCAGCTCGCGCAGCTCAACATCACGGTCGAGCAGGTCAACCTGACCGGTCCCGACGCGATCACGGAACTGCTGAGCGGGACGTACCCGGTGCCGCTCTGGCAGCTCGGCAACTATGGCGAGTCGCTGCAGGACATCAAGGACTACATCCTGCCCGACGGCATCTGGAACGTGTCGCACCAGCCGGACGAGACCATTGATGGCCTCTGGCAGACCATCCTGACGGGCTCGGACGAAGAGCGTGTCGCAGCGCAGAAGGAGATCAACCAGTACGTCATCGACCAGGCCTGGTTCGTGCCGATGGCATACCCGGACGGGTTCTACCTGTACAGCTCGGACATCAGCATCCCGACGATGTCGGACTTCTCCGCCCTGCACCCGCTGCTGCGGGACTTCCAGAAGAACTAGGAGACGGTGAGCCCCAGCATGCTTCGCTACATCGCCATCAACCTCGTCCGCGCCGCCGGACTGTTCGTCATCGTCGGTTTCATCACCTTCACGGTCACGTTCACCGACGGCATCGGAATCGCTCGCTCGGTTCTCGGGCTCAGCGCCTCCGATGAGCAGGTTGCGGCCAAGGCGGAACAGCTGGGGCTCACGCGTCCCCTTATCGTCCAGTACCTCGACTACTTGTCCGGGGTAGTGCGGGGCGATCTCGGGGCATCCTTCCTCACCGGGCAGTCGGTGACGGATGCTCTCTCGACGCGCATCCCGGTCACGCTGTCACTCATCGTCATCACGATGATCCTGACGGCCATCCTCAGCGTGGTGCTCGGTGTCACCGCCGCTCTCTACGGTGGCTGGGTCGACCGCGTCGTGCAGTTCCTCTCCGTGCTGGGTGCTGCCGTTCCGGGTTTCATCCTCGCGATCGGCCTCGTGTTCGCATTCGCCATCGCGATTCCGCTCTATCCGGCGACCGGGTACATACCGATCGCAGACGGTGTTCAAGGGTGGCTGTGGTCGCTCACCCTGCCGGTCACCGCGCTCCTCGTCGGCACGATCGCCTCGTCGGCGCAGCAGTTCCGTGGGTCCGTTCTCGACGCGCTGTCGCAGGACTACGTGCGCACGCTGCGATCGCGGGGCATCAAGGAAGGACCGCTTCTGTTCCGCCACGTCCTTCGCAATGCCGCCGGGCCCGGCCTCGTGGTCCTCAGCCTCACAACGCTCGGACTTCTCGGCGCTGCGCTGTTCATCGAGCAGGTCTTCGCCCTCCCCGGCATCGGCCAGCTCATCGTGTCGTCAGCTCAGGCCGGCGACGTCCCCATGGTGATGGGCACGGTGGTCTTCACAATGATCCTCGTCCTCGTCATCAACTTCCTCGCCGACCTGCTCATCGGCGTTCTCAACCCGAAGTCGAGGATCCGATGACCGTCGACCAGCACGAAATCGACCCGGCCGCCGACGGCACGGCGGTGCTCGCACGCAAAGGCGTTCGGCGCAACACGTTCCGTTCGCTGCTCAAGAACCCGTTCGCGGTGTTCGGCTACGTGGTCCTGGCGATCCTCGTCTTCGTGGCAGTGACGGTTCCGTGGCTCGCACCATACCCGCCCAATGCCACCGATCTGGCTGCGGCGAACGTGCCACCCTTCACCGAGGGACATCTCTTCGGTACGGACCAGTCCGGCCGGGACATCCTGTCGCGGCTGATGTGGGGCACCCAGGCGACGCTTCTCGCCTGCGTGCTCGTGCTGGGCGTCTCGCTCGTCCTCGGCCTCACGTCAGGGCTCGTCGCCGGTTTTTACCGGGGCAAGACGGAAGCGGTCGCCAACTTCATCTCGGACTTGATCATGTCGCTTCCCGGGATCGCGGTGATCATCTCGCTCTACTCGCTCACCGGCCCGAACATCCCCGCGGCAATGACGGCGTTCGGCGTCATCGTCACCCCCAGCTTCTACCGACTGGTGCGATCCGTTGTGATCAGCGTGCGGTCGGAGCTCTACGTGGATGCGGCCAAGGTCGTCGGGCTCTCCGACTTACGCATCGTCGGACGCCACGTCCTCTCGGCCGTGCGCGCGCCGGTCATCGTGCAGAGCTCGTTCGTTCTCGCCACGGCCGTCGCCCTTCTCGCGGGAGTCGACTTCATCGGCCTCGGCAGCCCCAACGAGCCATCCTGGGGCCGCGTCCTTCAGGAGGCATTCGAGAACATCTACCTGGTGCCGGCGAACATCTTCTTCCCTGCCGTAATCATCAGTGTGACGATCCTCGCGTTCGTACTCCTGGGCAACGCGCTGCGTGACACGCTGCAAGCCTCCAACCGCAGCGCCTCGCTCAAGCCGTCGCGGCGTCGTTCCCTGGCGCGCGTCGCACAGGACGAGCGCGTGGCTGGCGTGAACGACCTGACACCGCCTCAGGATGTCGTCCTCGCGGTGCGCGGACTCCGGGTCGGATACCCCGTCTCTGCGGACGACGTGGGTGCGGTAGTTCATGGAGTCGATCTGGATGTCAGGCGCGGCGAGATCCACGGACTGGTCGGCGAGTCCGGCTCCGGCAAGTCCCAGATCGCGTTCTCGGTGGTCGGCATCCTGCCACGCGAAGCGGTCGTCCTCGGCGGCAGCGTCTTCTTCCAGGGCAAGGATCTGCTCGCCGACAAAGCTCGCATCCGAAAAGCCCGAGGACGGCAGATCGCCTATGTGCCGCAAGAGCCCATGTCGAATCTCGACCCGTCCTTCACGATCGGCGCGCAGCTCATCTACGGTCTGCGCGCGGCCACGGGCGTCTCCAAGTCCCGCGCGCGTACGGCGCTCGTGGACCTGCTCACACGCGTCGGCATCGACGACCCCGACCGCGTGATGCGGCTGTATCCGCACGAGATCTCGGGTGGAATGGCGCAGCGCGTGCTGATCTGCGGCGCCGTGGCTTCGTCTCCCGAACTGATCGTGGCGGACGAACCGACCACCGCGCTCGATGTCACCGTGCAGGCGGAGGTACTCGAGCTGCTGCGCGAGCTGAGCCTGGAGCGGGGCCTCGCCATGATCATCGTCACGCACAATCTCGGGGTGGTGGCAGACATCTGCGACCGGGTGAGCGTCATGAAGGATGGGCGGATCGTCGAGAGCAACGACGTCGACACGCTCTTCGCCGCCCCCGCACACCCCTACACACGCGACCTCCTGGAATCGTCGCGCAAGGTCGAGCTGATGGAGGTGACCGGTGATGAGTGAGTCGCTGCTCGAGATCAACAATCTGGTCGTCCGCTACGGCGGCCGGCGCGGCGGGAAGACGGTGATCGAGGACGTCTCGCTGGCCCTCAATGCCGGAGAGACGGTGAGCCTCGTCGGGGAGTCCGGATCGGGGAAGACGACGATCGGCCGAGCGATCCTGGGCCTGGCCCCTGTCACGGAGGGCACGATCTCCTTCCGCGGGCAGGAGATCAGCAACATCTCCCGGGCGCGGCGTCGCCAGGTCGCCCGCGACATCCAGGTCATCTTCCAGGACCCCTACTCGTCACTGAATCCCTCGATGACGGTGGAGACCATCCTCGTCGAGCCGCTCCGCGCCGCCGGAGTCGCCCAGGGCCGTACGCGGGTTCGTGAGCTGCTGGATGCCGTCGGACTTCCGTCCGATGCCGGTTCTCGGTATCCGCGCGAGTTCTCCGGCGGCCAACGTCAGCGCATCGCGATCGCACGGGCGCTCGCGCTCGATCCATCCGTGATCGTGTGCGATGAACCCACCAGCGCGCTCGACGTGACGACACAGGCTCGGGTGCTGGCGCTCCTCGATGAACTGCAGAAGGAGACGGGAGTCGCCTACCTGTTCATCAGTCACGACCTCGGCGTCGTCCATGCCATCAGCGACCGCATCGCTGTGCTGCAGGGCGGCCGCATCGTGGAGATCGGGGACGCACACCAGGTCGCGACCAAACCTCAGCATCCGTACACACGTCGGCTGCAGATGTCGGCACCCATCGCCGACCCGCCGCGGCAACGAGCGCGCCGCGATGAGCGCCTCCGGCTATTCGGCCCGGCGCTGTCCTCCGATGCGGCCGGCAGCTCGGCCGCTTCCGCCTGATCACGGCGGACACCTCTCTCACACACCTCAGGACACACATGACTCCCCTCTCGGCGCCGACCGCACCTCGATTCGAGCACCGCACCGACGGCGGTCCGGCTCTCGGCCTCACGACGGTCCGGCCTCGGCTGAGCTGGACCGTGCCGCACGCGCCCGAGGACTACCGGCAGACCGCATACGAGGTCGAGATCCACCGACGCGATGACGACACCGAACGATGGGTGGTGGAATCGACGGATCAGGTGCTGGTGCCCTGGCCGTCCGCTCCGCTCGACGCCCGCGAATCGGTGACGCTGCGGCTCCGTGTGCGGGGCAGCGACTGGAGTCCCTGGAGTGAGCCGGCACAGGCGGAGGCCGGCCTGATCGCGCCGACCGACTGGAAGGCTCGGTTCATCAGCCCGGTCGGGCTCGGCGGGCTCCGGCAACCCGCTCCGCAGTTGCGGGGCGCGCTCCAGGTCTCTGGGCGCGTGGTGAAGGCGCGGCTCTTCGCCACCGCACACGGCCTGCTCTCCGCGCGCCTGAACGGGAACCCCATCGACGACACCGTGCTCGCCCCCGGATGGACGTCATACGAGCACCGGCTTCGCGTCCGCGCCTATGACGTGACGTCGCTCATCAGAGAGGGCGAGAACACGATCGACGTGACCCTCGGCAACGGCTGGTGGCGCGGCCGGTTGGGCTTCCTCGGCCAGCGAGCGCACTACGGCCATCGGCTCGCTTTCCTCGGGCAGCTGGAAGTGACCACCGACGACGGCAACGTCCACGTGCTCGCCACCGATGAATCGTGGGGTGCTCGAGCGTCCGGGACTCTGATGGACGACATCTACGACGGGCAGACGACCGACCTCCGACATGACCCTGCCGCACCCTTCGACCACGCCGTCGAGATCGTCGACGCGGACCTCGCCGTGCTCGTGGGCGAAGACGGACCACCGATGCGGGTCACAGAGTCCGTTCCCGCGCAACAGATCTGGCGATCTCCCAGCGGCAAGCTTCTGATCGACTTCGGCCAGAACCTCGTCGGCTGGGTGCGGCTGCGCGTGCCGTCATCGAAGCCCGGCGATGAGGTCGTCATCCGGCACGCCGAGGTGCTCGACGCCGGCGAACTCGGCGTGGGCCCGCTTCGCAGCGCCAAAGCGACGGACACGTACTACCTGGCGGGGACCGGTCACGAGATCCTCGAACCATCGCTCACCTTTCATGGCTTCCGCTATGCCGAAGTCGACGGGCTCGACGAGATCCGGCGTGAAGACGTCGAGGCGATCGTCATCGGCAGTGACCTGACTCGCATCGGCTGGTTCGAGTCGAGTCACGAGATGCTGAACCACCTGCATCGCAACGTGGTCTGGGGCATGAGAGGGAACTTCCTCGACGTTCCGACCGATTGCCCGCAAAGAGACGAACGCCTCGGGTGGACGGGCGACATCCAAGTCTTCTCACCCACTGCCACCTACCTCTTCGATACCGGCGGGTTCCTGACATCCTGGCTCGCAGATCTCGCGGCAGAACAGGATGCTTCAGGACGAGTACCGCACGTCGTGCCAGACATCCTTCGATCCGAGGTGACGACCATTCCGACGGCGGCCTGGGGTGATGCAGCGACGGTGGTGCCGTGGGTGCTGTGGCAGCAGGCCGGCGACCGCGGGATTCTCGGGCGGCAGTTCGCGAGCATGCGCGCATGGGTCGACCATGTCGCCTCTATCGCCGGGGATGATCTGATCTGGCGGGGAGGGGTGCAGTACGGCGACTGGCTCGACCCCGCCGCCCCCGCCGACGACCCGTTCAACGCGAAGTCAGATGCGGATATCGTTGCGACTGCGCACTTCGCCCGCTCGGCCGACATCGTCGCGCAAGCTGCCGAGGCGTTGGGTGACGCGGATGCGGCGCAGTGCTACGGCCGCCTCGCCGAGCGGGTACGCGCTGCGTTCAATGCCGAGTTCGTCGCTCCGTCGGGCCGAATCGTCTCGGACGCTCAGACCGTCTACGCAATGGCGCTGGAGTGGGACCTGCTGCCCGACGCACGACAGCGTGCGACTGCCGGCGAGCGACTGGCGGACCTGGTGCGGGCGAGCAGCTTCCGGATCGCGACCGGATTCGTCGGAACGCCGCTCATCTGCGACGCGCTGACGAACGCGGGATTCGAGGATCTGGCGGTCCGTCTCCTCTTGCAAACACAGTCACCGTCCTGGCTGTATCCGATCACCGTCGGCGCGACGACCATCTGGGAGCGCTGGGACAGCCTGCTTCCCGACGGCACGATCAATTCGAACGGGATGACCTCGTTCAATCACTACGCACTCGGAAGCGTGGTGGACTGGGTCCACCGCCGCGTCGCGGGGCTGGCCGCGGCAGCCCCCGGCTACCGGGCTATCTCGGTTCGCCCCATCTTCCCGTCAGCACTGGATCATTGCTCAGCGCGTCACCGCACGCCGTACGGCGATGCCGCAGTGAGTTGGTCGCGAGCGGATGGCGTCGTCACGCTCGATCTGGAAGTCCCAGTGGGCGCCCGTGCGGAGGTCGAGCTTCCGGGAGACGCCACAGTCAGGACGGTCGGGCACGGCCGTCACCGTTGGCAGTTCACGGAACCGTCCGCGGGGGAGAAGGCGCTCAACACGGTGAGGGACTTCCTGGATGACGAGGACGCGTGGGAGGAGTTGACGCGCTTCGCGGTCGACAACAGGCTCGTCACGTCGGAGACGCAGCTCGCGCGATTGCTCGCGCCGTTCCGTGATCGGCCCGTCGCGGAGATCGCTGATGCGGTTTGGACGCGCATCTGGCCGTCCGAGTCGACGAAGGCGGCGCTCGCCGGGCTCGTCGCGAACTATGCGGCAGCCGCCCCTGCGCCCATCCGGCCGCTGTCCGCCCAGCTCGAAGACGCTGCCCTTCATGTCTGAACGAGTGGCCGCATCGACTTCGCTGACGAAGAGTCTCAGCGCGGAACTGCATCCGATCATCCCGGGGTTTCATCCCGATCCCACGATCTGCCGCGTGGGTGACGACTATTACCTCGCGCACTCGAGCTTCGAATACTTCCCGGGTGCCCCGATCTTTCACAGCCGGGACCTGGTGACCTGGAGCCAGATCGGCAACATCCTCACGCGACGATCGCAGTTCCGGGCCGGCACCTCCGGACCCTCCACGGGAATCTATGGTTCGACGCTTCGTCACCGTGACGGGCGCTTCTGGTTCATCACCACGAACGTCAGCGACTTCGAGTCAGGACAGTTGATCGTCCACGCGACCGATCCCGCAGGGCCGTGGAGTGACCCCGTGTTCGTTCCTGAGGCCATCGGCATCGATCCCGATCTGTGCTGGGACGATGACGACGCCTGCTACCTCACCTGGCATGTTCTCGACTTCACGGTCGGTGGCCAAGGGATCCGCCAGGCGCCGATCGACCTGGAGACGGGTCGCCTCCTCGAGCCGCACTATGCGGTGTGGCAGGGGAGTGGGATGCCGATGGCAGAGGGTCCTCACCTCTACCGCATCGGCGACTATTGGTACATCATGCTCGCCGAGGGCGGCACTGAGCGGGGGCACTGCGTGACCATCGCGCGGGGACCGAGTCCGCGCGGCCCCTTCGAATCCTGCAGCCTGAATCCGGTCTTCACCCACCGAAGCAGCTCCCATCCGGTGCAGAACGTCGGTCATGCCGACCTCGTTCAGACTCCGGACGGTGGATGGGCAGCCGTCTATCTGGGTGCGCGCCCGCGCGGGTCCACGCCGGGCTTTCATGTGCTCGGCCGTGAGACGTTCCTGGCCGGCGTCGACTGGGTCGACGGGTGGCCAGTGTTCGATGAGGCACGATTCGAGATCCCGGACAAGCCCTCCGGCTTCGTGGAGCACTTCATCGGCGCCGACCTCGACCCTCGATGGGTCGCGGCGGGCAGCGAACCCGACGCCGTCGTCGAACGGGCTCCGGAGGGCGGCCTCAGATTCCGTCGGTGGGGATCGGCGGCCGATGTGCTGTGCACACGCGTCGCGGACTTCGCGTGGCAGGCCGACGCCATCGTGGAGCGGTCCGGCACGGTCGGGCTGCGGCTGGACGACCGCCACTGGTGCGGGGTCATCTTCGAGAACGACCGCGCTCAGGCGATCGTGCAGATCGGCGACATCCGTCAGCGGGTCGGCGCAGTCGAGATCACCGGCGACACGGCGACCTTGCGCGTCTCGACGACGCCTCCACAGACGGCACCGGTGCCATTCGGCTACGCCGGCCCCGACGACGTCGTGCTCTCCGTCGTTCGCGACGGCGAAGCGATCGAGATCGCCCGACTCGACGGCCGCTACTTCTCCACCGAGGTCGCCGCCGGTTTCACCGGCCGGATGCTCGCACTCGGCGCGCCGTCGCGTGACGGGCGTGTCGTGTCCGTGACCTACCAACCACTGCCCGATTGACTCGCTTCGAGGAACCATGCGCTACATCGACCCACAGACCCCAGCTTCCGCGGTTCTCGAGCAGCCTGACGCGAAACACGCCATCGGGGTGATCGCTCCCGATCTGCTGGCATCGCCGATGCTCACACAGCTTGCTGATTTTCCCTTCGGCTCGCTGGCAACGTTGATCCTCGGCGAGGGTGATCCACGCAGGGCAGCGGTCCTCGAGGCCGTCGCCCAGTTCGAGGACCTCAGTCCCCTCCCGCCACAGGACCCTGCGATCACCGCTTCCCTCGACTATGAGGGTGCGAACGTCGCACGGGGATCCGCCACGGTGGAGATGCCGAATGCCGCGGCCAGGAACGAGCGGGTCGAAATCGTTCTGCGAGGTCCGTCGCACGGCAATCCGTTCGTCGACGTCGAACTCGCCGCGACATTCACGCTCGATGACACCACCGCCTTCCACATCGGGGGCTTTTACGACGGCGACGGCGTGTACCGACTGCGCTTCCTGCCCCCACGTGCCGGCCGCTGGACTTTCACGACGCAGTCGACGGCGCGCTCGCTCGATGGTGTGCGCGGCGTGGTCGATGTCGACGAATCAGTTGCCGCGGGGCCGGTCCGCGTGAGTGGACGCGGGTTCGTGCGGGCCGATGGCACGCCGTTCGTCCCCGTCGGCACAACGTCGTACGCCTGGACGCACCAGCCGACGGCGCTGCAGGAGCAGACGCTGCGCTCGCTGGCGACCGCGCCGTTCAACAAGCTGCGAATGGGGCTGTTTCCCAAGTCGTTCCTGTTCAACTCGAACGAACCCGAGCGGTTCGTGTTCCCGCGTGCCGAGGGTGGCGCCTTCGACACGACTCGCTTCGATCTGGAGTACTTCAGTCATCTCGAACGGCGCATCGACGAACTCGCGGATCTCGGGATCGACGCGGACGTGATTCTCTTCCACCCCTATGACCGGTGGGGATTCGCCAGGCTCGGCGCCGCCGCCGACGACCGATACGTGTCGTACGTGGTACGCCGCCTGTCGGCATTCCCGAACGTCTGGTGGTCGATGGCGAACGAGTACGACCTCCTCACCGCGATGCGTCGCGAGGACTGGGACCGGCTCGCCGGGCTGGTGGTCGCCAACGACCCGGTGGGGCATCCGCTGTCGATCCACAACTGGGTGGAGATCTTCGACTACACGGCCGAGTGGGCCACGCATGCCAGCATCCAAGGCGGCGGGCGGGAGATGGCGCAGTCGGTGGCGAAGTGGCGCAACCGATGGGACAAGCCGATCGTCGTCGACGAGTTCGGCTACGAGGGCGACATCGACCAGGGGTGGGGGAACCTCACCGCCGAGGAGGTAGTCCGCAGGTTCTGGGAGGCGACGCTGCAGGGCGCGTTCCTCACGCACGGCGAGACCTTCTGGTCAGACGACGAGGTGATCTTCTGGGCGAAGGGAGGCACGCTCCGGGGTGAGAGCCTTCCTCGACTCGCGTTCCTGCGCGAGCTGATCGAGGCCGCCCCGGATGGACGGATCGCGCCGCTGCCGAGCGACTGGGACTTCGCCACCGGCGGGGGAGACGGCTACGCGCTGACGTACTTCAGCGACGCCCGGCCGAAGTTTCGCACCGTGCGGGTGCCTCAGGGGATGCGGGCGAAGATCGACATCATCGACACCTGGGGTATGACGATAGAGGAGTTGCCCGGCATCCACGAAAGCGACGTGCGCGTCGATCTCCCCGCCCGCCCTTACGTCGCTGTGCGGGTGCGAGCAGCCGACTGACCGGCAGCGGATCCACGCTCGGATCCGCTGCCGTCACATCTCCCCGACGGCGACCGCGGCATGCGCATCGGCCAGGCCGGGGGAGCGTACCGTGACCGTAATCTGGCCCTCGCCGGTCGGCCGTACGATGGCGAGCGCGCGCCCATCGAAGGTGGTGCAGCTGGTCGAGTCGAATCGGTCCTCCGTCGCCGGCCGCGCCGAGCCGAGGGCGACGAGCTCGCCCGGGCCGTCCACCGACACGTGGACGAGGGCGTCTTCGGAGCTGTTCAAGACATCGCGCCCGTCGCGGAACTCGATGCTGATGTAGGCCAGGTCGCCTGGGTCGGCTTGGATGCGGGACCGATCTGCGGACGCGACGAGCACTCGGTCGGATGCCGTCACCAGCGAGGTGCGCTCGCTCGGGATGCCGTCACGGTAGGCGATCGCGACGAGTTCTCCCGGCTCGTACCCGACATCGAAGCGGGCGCGGAAGTCGGCCGCCGGCCCCGTAGCCGACCGTCCGAGGGAACGCCCGTTCAACACAAGCTCCACCTCATCCGCGTCGCTGTAGACCTCGACCTCAGCACGCGCTCCGCCCGGAAGCTCCCAGGTCCAGCTCGCCACGGCGTCGCTCCAGGCCCACTGCATCTCGAGCCTTCGACGGCCGTAGTGCTGCGGTCTCAGCACCGCGATGAAGGGCTCGCGACGCAGTCCGTAGACGATCTCCCGGTAGTAGGACTGGGGCCGCCGGAAGCCCGTGATGTCGAGATCTCCCGCCCACGCGGTGAGCCAGGGGAAATCGGGGTCGCCGCCGCCGCGAACCTCGGGATCGTCGGTGTAGTCGGTGCGCCCGAGCCCGACCTCCCCGAGGTAGTCCCAACCCGTCCAGGTGAACCCGCCGATCACGTGATCGTGCGCGACCGTATCCGCCCACGACTGGGCGGTCACGCGTGGGTTGGTCTCGGTGCCGAGCACGACTCGATTCGGAAAGACGACGGCGTCTGGCGCGTAGCGTGCCTCGGCGTAGTTCAGGCCGGCGATGTCCGCCGCGGCGTGCGCCTCTGCAGTGCGGACCGTGACGACATCGGACACGGTGACCTCGTCGAAGAACTCCGTCATCTCGTTCATGACGTCGTTGACGCCGCGGGCCGTCGCGTCCGCGAGGCGGTTCTTCAGGTCGTCGATGACCTCACCCGCCACGGCCCAGAAGCTGCTCACAGCGGTGGTGATGAAGCGGGTCTCATCGCTGAGGCGGATCCGCTCGGCGATGTCGCGCGCCAGCGAACCCCCGAAACCCGACCCGTACTCGTGGATCTCATTGCCGATGCAATACAGGATCACGCTCGGGTGGTTGAAGTCCTTCTTGATCATCGCGTCGACGTCGCGTTCCCACCACTCCGGGAAATCGAGTGTGTAATCGTAGGGCTTGTTCATCTCGGCCCACGCATCGAATGTCTCGTCGAACACGAGCACGCCGAGCCGGTCACATGCATCGAGCATCGCTGGACTCGCGGGGCAGTGCGAGCTGCGGATGGCGTTGAACCCGGCCGCCTTCAGAAGTTCGATGCGACGC
Organism: Microbacterium sp. ZW CA_36; assembly: GCF_044987475.1. Classification (NCBI taxonomy): domain Bacteria; kingdom Bacillati; phylum Actinomycetota; class Actinomycetes; order Micrococcales; family Microbacteriaceae; genus Microbacterium; species Microbacterium sp. ZW CA_36. Next base: position 150,002 of record NZ_JBJDRL010000001.1, on the reverse strand, counting down.
TCCTCCGCCCGCCGGATGGTGGCGGCACCCAATGGGCCGTTGTCGTGATGGATGCACGCGCCGCGGAGCTTGATCGGCTCGTCGTTGATCCGGAGTCCATGGCGCGGGTCGATACGGATCGTGCGGATGCCGAACGACGTGTTCACGTCATGCGCGTCGTCGCTCTCTTCATCGCGCAGCCGTGCGCGGAAGTCGTAGAGGTGCGGGTGATCGACGCCCCACCGCTGGGGGGCGTCGACGTAGAGCCGATTGCGAATCGTCGTCGTCGCATTCGGGCGGATCGTGACAGGTCCGCGATCACGCGCCACGATAGCCCCGGTGTCGTCGCGCACCTCGACCTCGAGCGACAGTCGGCGAGTGACCACGCTCTCGTTGCGCACCAGGATGGCGGATTCGACGACGGCACGCTCGTCGTCGACATCCGGCGTGGTGATGCGGATCTCGTCATCGACGATGTGAGCCAGCGGCGTGACCACGAGATGGACGTCGCGGTAGATGCCGAGACCGGTGTACCACCGGGAGTCCTGGTTCGCTCGCGCCTCGACCCGGACGACGTTCTCCTGCCCGTAGCGGAGGTGGGCATCGAGGGAGACGCGGAAGACGCTGTACCCGTACTTCCATTGGCCCGCGAACTCGCCGTTCACGTAGACCATGGCGTCGCGGTACACGCCTTCGAACTCGATGGTCACCCGTCGCTCGCGCCACTCGACCGGAACGTCAAAGCGCTTTGTGTATTCGACCTCGCCGCCGGGAAAGAACGCCGATGATGGGCCGCCGGGGACATCGGAGGACCGGGTGAATCCGATCATGGCGTCGTGGGGGAGCGTGACCTTCTGGGAAGCCGCACCGCCCATGAGGTCTACGAAACCGCTCACCTTTGGGCGGACCGACCAGTCGTCGTTGAACAGGTACTTGTTCATGCTGCTCCGTTCGCGCGTCACGTGCGGGAGCGACCCCTGCCGCACGCTACAACTGTCAGGATCGGCGGGAAACGCGGCCGTGCGTCTGGATCGATCCTCACGTCCTGCCTACTGCGTGCCCGCCCGACCGGCAACATCAGCCGTGCCAGGTTGCGCAATAGTCGCCACGAGCAAGGCTCGGACAGCCGTCTCCTCGTAGTCTCGAGATCCCCACCGTTCGCGGCGTTGGTGCGCCTGGGATATCCGGCAGCGCGCAAGGGTCTGAGAAGGCATCAGCCATGTCGCACGACAGTCGTGCCACGAAACGGGCAGCGAGCCGGCGGTATCGCCGCCACCCCGTACCCCGTCCGACACACAGAACTCCTGGTTCGCCGTTTCCGCGGCTCGGGCTCCTGGTTCTCGCGGCCGCCATTTTCGTCTCGATGTCGACCGAGTTCCTGCCCGGCGGCCTCGTGCCGAACATCGCCGAGACGTTCGACCGCCCGGTCACCGATGTCGGGCAGCTCATCACCGTGTTCGCCGGAGCCGTGATCCTCACCACGACCCCGCTCGCCGTCCTCACTCGACGGATGCCGCGCAAGCCGCTCGCGATCATCGCCCTCGTCGGGATCGCAGCGGCGACGAGCCTGACCGCCCTGGCACCCACGTTCGAGATGCTCCTCATCGCTCGCGGGGCAGGCGGGGTGGCGCACGGGCTGTTCTGGTCGGTGGCTGCGGCATACGCGGCGGATCTCGTGCCCTCGTCGCAACTGGGACGCGCGACGGCGATCACGGCGGCGGGTGGTTCGGTCGCCGGCGTGCTGGGAGTGCCGCTCGGCAATGCGCTGGGTCAGGCGTTCGGGTGGCGAGTCGCCTTTGGAAGCCTTGCGGCTGTTGCAGTGCTCGTCGTAGTCCTGGTCGCGCTGCTGCTACCCGCCGTGACACCGCGTCCGCCGGCACCGCGCGGTGCGTCAGCGCAAGAGTCCTCGACGCAGTCGGCACTCCGGGGCATCCTGCTCGTGTGCGCGATCATCCTGCTCGTCGTGATCGGACAGACCACATACGGCACTTACTCGGTCGTGTGGCTCGGCGAAGTCGCCGCCGTCCCGTCGGCGGCGATCCCTGCCTTCCTCTTCGGCACGGGCCTCGCGGCATTTGTCGCGGTGTCTGCCGTGGGCAGGATCGCCGACAGATTCCCGAACGGCGCGGTGCCGGTGGCGGTCGGGTTGTTCGCGGTTCTGAGCGCGCTGTTCCCGCTCGCGGCCGCGTGGGGGATCGGTGCTCTCGTCGTCACCGCACTCCTGCAGGCGATGGCGTTCGCTGTCGTCCCCATCCTGCTGCAGGCCCGAATGATGAGAATCGCACCACCCAACCAGCGTGCGACCGCAGCCGCACTGCAGACCACCGCGTTCAACGTCGCGATCGGCGGCGGCGCCGCCCTCGGCGCGCTCGTGGTCGGAGCATGGGGGCTCGGTGCCCTGCCCTGGGTGGCTGCCGTGCTCCCCGTGGCGGGACTGATCCTGCTGCTCCTCACGCCCCGAGCCTCGACATCGCACGCAGGTACCGACCCACACCCGTCCCCGAGCCACACGGAGGTTCACAGTGTCTCCTGAGTCAGCCCACCTCGACACCGCGCTCAGCGCCCCGGAGCGTGCCGACCGCCTCCTCGCCGAGATGACGTTGCGTGATAAGGCGCATCAGCTCGTCTCCGTGCCGCCCTGGTACCTGGTGCTCGCCGACGGCTCCGCTCCGGCGGTGCGCGACGAGTGGCTGGAGAAGGCGCCCGGCCACATCTCCAACTTCGGGGTCGACGACCCCGCGACGATGGCGCGCATCGTCGGGGACCTGCAGCGCACCGCCATCGAGGGCACGCGTCTCGGCATCCCGCTGCTCCTGCACATCGAGGCGCTGAACGGACTGCTCGCCGGTGGACATATGGTCTTCCCCACATCGATCGGGCTCGCGGCCACCTGGAGCCCGGACCTCGTGCAGGAGATGGCCGACACGATCCGAAAGCAGATGCTCCGGGTCGGCGTGCGGCAGGCGTTGTCGCCCAACATGGACATCGCCCTGGATCCGCGTTGGGGGCGGGTGCACGAGACCTACGGCGAGGATCCGTACCTCGTGGCAGCGCTCAGCGTCGCATACACCCCGCGGTCTTCAGGGTGAGGATCTCCGCACGGGCGCCATCGCCACCGCGAAGCACTTCGTCGGCTACGGCCTGCCGACAGGCGGCATGAACCTCTCCTCGTACGAGGGGGGTCCCCGGCGCACGCGTGACCTCTTCGCGTACCCGTTCGAGGCTGCGATCCAGTTGGCCGGCCTCGGGTCGGTCATGAACTCTTACTCCGACGTGGACAGTGTTCCGGCCGCGGCGAACCCGGACGTGCTCACCACCTTGTTGCGCGACACGCTCGGCTTCGACGGGTTCGTCTCGAGCGACTACATGACGCTGGAGCACATCCACACCCGCCAGCGGGCCGCTGCCTCGCCCGCCGATGCAGGTCGCCTGACGATCGCCGCCGGACTCGACACCGAGTTCCCCGTTCCGTATGGCTACGGCGACGCGCTCGTCGGCGAGGTCGAAGCCGGTCGCGTCGACATCGCATACGTCGACCGCTCGGTGCGACGCATCCTCACCGCGAAGTTCCGGCTCGGGCTGTTCGAGAACCCTTACCCCGCGGAGCGCATCGAGATTGCCGAGGTGGCAGCCGAAGGCCGCAGGCTCTCGCGCGAGCTCGCGCGCCGCTCGGTCGTCCTCGTCAAGAACGACGGGTTGCTGCCTCTTGCATCCGGTGCCACGAACGTGGCGGTGATCGGTCCCCACGCCGATGCCGTGAAGCTGCAGTTCCCTACGTACAGCTACCCCGCGTTCCGCGACATGACCACCTTCATGTCGGGCGGCGGCATGGGCAACATGGTCGGGATCGATCCGGGCATGGCCGCATGGAACAACAGCCTGTTCCCGTCGATGCCGATCGAGGACTTCGTGCGCGACAGGCTGGACGCGACCTCGCTCATCGACGAGGTCGACCGTCACGCGCTCGCCACCCACGTCGCGGCGGGCAGCACTCTGACGACCGACCTCGGAGAGGATGCGATCGCGGATGCCGTGGCCGCGGCGGCGGCATCCGATGTCGTCGTGCTCGCGCTCGGCGGTGCGAGTCTCTGGTTCAATGGCGAGCGCACCGAGGGCGAGGCGAGCGACTCCGCTGACATCGCGCTGCCCCCGGCACAGGTGCGCCTCGCTGAGGCCGTCGCCGCGACAGGCAAACCCGTCGTGGTCGTACTCGTGCAGGGTCGCGCATACACGCTGCCCCAGGTGATCCAGGATGCCGCTGCGATCGTGGTGGCGTCATACGGCGGCCCCTTCGGTCCGGCGGCTGTAGCCGACGTGCTGTTCGGAGAGGTGAACCCGAGCGGAAATCTGCCGTACAGCATCCCGCGTCATACGGGTCAGATCCCCGTCTACCACCACCAGCGCGCCGGCACCGGGTACCGCAACCCGCTGCCGCCCGATGTCGACCGCCACTACCTCGACATGTCGGCGACACCTCTCTATACGTTCGGACATGGACTCAGTTACACCGAGTTCGTGCTGTCAGACCTGGTGGCGGATGCCGAGATGACGACCACCGGATCGGTGCGGATCGCGGCGACCGTGGAGAATGCGGGCGTGCGCAGCGGAGACACGGTCGTGCAGCTCTACGCGCGCGTGAACACCGTCGGGGCCACGCGCCCCGCTCAGCAGCTCGCGGGATTCGCGCGGGTCTCGCTCGATGCGGGGGAGGCGCGGCGGGTGACGTTCACGCTGGATGCCGCGCAACTCGGGTACACGGACATCGGAGGCGAGTTCGTCGTCGAGCCGTCGCCGGTGAACGTATGGGTGAGCTTTGACGCCGAGTCGCGACCGCTCGAGACGGTGGTGGACGTCACCGGACCCCGCCGTCGGCTGAGGAGCTCCGAACGGACCTTCCTGTCGGAATCGGCGGTCGTGAACGACGGAGGCTCTCTATGACTGCATCGCGACAGCTTTTCCTCGGTGGAGAAGTACACAACTCAAGCGCAAGCAGCCCTGCTTCGATCCGCGAGGCATTCCGCCGTGTCCGCGATATCGGCGCCGACTCCGTGCTCGCGCCGATCTCGTGGGAGACGGTCGAGCCGCGCGAGGGTGACTTCGATCTCTCGCTCGTCGACACTGCACTGGAAGCGGCCGAGACGGAGGGGCTGCGATGGATCCCGCTGTGGTTCGGTGCCTGGAAGAACGGGGCGTCTACGTACGTCCCGGGCTGGGTCAAGCGAGATGGCGCGCGTTTTCCACGCGCGCGATCGGCGGAGCGGGCGATGCACCACATCTCGCCGTTCGGTGGGGCGATCGCGGCGGCCGATGCCACCGCGTTCGCACGGGTCCTCGCGCATATACGCGAATCCGGAGTGGCGCACGTTGTCCCCTTCGTGCAAGTCGAGAACGAACCGGGGCTTCTGGGTGCTCGTCGCGACGAGAGCGATGTGGCCGAGACGCACTGGAACCGGGACGTGCCTGATGCCGTGATTGCCGCTGCGCGCGACGGGGGCGGGCGCCTGCTCTCGGCGTGGGAGGCAGAAGGCTCGCGAACGGCGGGCTCTTGGAGGGAAGTCTTCGGATCCGAGGCGGATGAGGTTCTCATGGCGTGGGGGTACGCAACGCATATCGAGGAGGTCGCAGCACGCGGACGTGCGGAACTGGACGTTCCCCTCTACGTCAACGCTTGGCTCGACGCGGTGAATCCGATGACACCGGCCGACCAGCTTGTCGCCGGCGGTATGGAGCCCGGCGGCTACCCGAGCGGCGGGCCGGTCCCTCACCTGCTTTCCCTCTGGCGGGCGCTTGCGCCATCCATCGACTTCTTCTCGCCGGACATCTACTTCGGCGACTTCGACGCGACGTGCCGCGCATACGCCGCAGCTTCCGATCGCCTGGTCATACCTGAGATGAGGCGGGATCAGCTGGGCATCGCTCACATGTTCCGAGCGATTGGTGAACACGGCGCCGAGCTCGTTGCACCTTTCGGTCTCGACTCCTTGCACCCGGGCGCGCCGGACTACGACGAGATTGTGGACGCATACGGGCTGCTGTCGGCGATGCGGCCCACAATCGCCATCGCTCACTCCGATGACATCCGCGGGTTCTTCGTCGATCGCGCCCATCCCGTCTCGCACATGACGATCGGAGGCTTTGATCTCGTCGCGTCGCTGGATGATCCTCACGGCATGCTCGATGACGGCGAGATCGGTTACGGCATCGCCGTTGGCATCGAGGGCTCGGTGCGAGTGGCAGGCCGGGGGTTTGTGCTGCAGCCCGCTGAGACGACGACCGGTTCCGTAGGGCTGGCCTCGGTGATCGAGCGAACCCGACAGCTCGAGGTCCACCGAGTACTCAACGGCGACGAGGTCGGCGGCGGCAGCGGGGTGCGCTTCCATCGCCTGTACTCCGGTCGCGGACAGGGTGTCGTTCCCTTCGACACGCGATTCACCGGCATCGTGGACCTGGAGTTCTACCGCTTCGAGTGAACGTCCTGGTCAGGCGCGAAACGAACGGTGCCGTGGAGGGATCGAATCCATGGGGCGGAAATGAGAAGGATCCGTCTCGGTCCAACTTCCGCGTAGTTCCGCGGTTCTTCGGGGCTTCAGCTTTCGGTTCGATCAGCCCGAATCAGGCCGTTTTGAACGAAGTGTGGGCGAACTGTGGGCAAGCCGCGTTGCGTCGGGACGCACGCAGCTTGTGATGCATCAGGACATCGCTGACGTTTCTGCATCAGGACATCTCTGACACTCCATGTATCAGGACATCTCTGACAGTCCGGTGGTGGGGGTGCTGCGGCCGCGGGGTCGGCGGTTGCTGACGTAGGTTGTGCCGGGTTTGGCCAGGGGGTGTTCGATGATGAGGGTGTCGGCGAGGCCGAACACCTGAACCGACTTCCCGGCGTCCAGGACGCAGAACCGCTGACCGCCGAGGGCGCGGGCGCGTCCGATCTTGATGCCATCCCAACTGTCGACAACCTCGGTCGGATTCGGATCGCGAAAGCAAGGCGTTACGCCCCCGCGGTCGCGGCACGCTCGGAGATAAGGGTGATGCATCGGACTCGGCAACCGACGAAGCCCATGAGGTGAAAGCCCGCGGACCCCGACGCAGCCCCGGTTGCCGATGAATCGCATCGGGCAATTTGGTGATTGTCGCGCGTGGCCGAGATCAGCGGAAATTCGCGGAATCCCGGTGGTACGAGATGCCTGGGGCAATGCTGAATCGGGGATTCTGGCGATCAATCGAGCGCTGCATTGTTGACTGCGTCGGCGGGCGATGTTAGCGTGACGCAACGATACGTCATCGAGGTCGTTCGAATCAGTCGGCGTTGGGGCCGCAAGGGAGAGTGTGCATGGGTTCCCCGAACTCGCGGAGGGTGCTACTTCGCTCGTCTTGGCAGGATGTCAACATCGGCGATGTCGCTCACTCGCCTGGAGCGATGGCGGCATTGCTCGAGGCGGATCCGGGCGCGGAGATCACTTTGTGGCCGGTTGCGCTCGGCGCGAGAGAAGAAGCGCTGGTGCGCCGGGCGTTTCCTCAGGTGGCGATCGCCCGCGGCGAATGCACCAGCAGTGGCGAGCTCACGACGCCTGAACTCGAAAGGGCGTGGAACTCTGCCGACGTGCTGGTGCACGGTTCGGCGGCTGATGTGGTGAATCGCCAAGCAGAGTTCGCGCATTGGTCGCGCAGCTCGGGAAGGCCGCACGGATACGCCGGCGTGACGGTCGATCTGGTGTCCCCTCCGACCTGGGGCACACTGACTGAATTGCAGGCAGTGGCCGAGCTCCTTCCCGAAGGCTTCCTCGATGAGGCGGGGCGGGAGCCTCTCGACTCCGCCGAGTTCATCTTCGCCAGGGATTCGATTTCGCTGACTTACCTGCGTGGTCAGCGGATTCAGGCTGAGACGCTGGAGTTCGGCCCCGACTGCACCTTCGCCTATGACTATGCCGATCGCAGCACGATCGACCCATTCCGCGAGGAGCTGGGTCTAGGCGATGACGACTTCGCATGCTTCGTGCCGCGCCTGCGTTACGCGCCGTACGCTCAGATGCGCGGCGAGGCGGCTACGCCGGAGAGCCTGCGTCGGGATGCGATCAACGCGGCGACGTCTCAGGCCGACTTGGGCGCCATCGTTGCAGCCATCGTGGCCTGGGTTCGTCGCACCAACTCGATCGCCGTCGTCGTCCCGGAGATGTCCTACGTCCCCGCCTACTCACGCACTGATCTCCTTCCCCTACTGCCCGCGGATGTCGCGCCTCGCGTGAGAGTCCTGGACCGATTTTGGTCCCTCGCGGAAGCGAGCGCCGTGTATTCCATTAGTCGGGCGGTGATCAGCATGGAATGCCATTCGCCGATCATCGCGTCGGCACATGCAGTACCGACCGTGTATCTGCGCCAGCCCACTGAGACGGTCAAGGGGCGCATGTATGACGACCTGGGCGGCTCGGACTTGCTCATCGAAGTACGTCCCGGCGCTGAGGTGGCGGCGGAAGCTACCGTCGTCAGCATCATTGACGACCCGCAGCGGTGGAGTGACACCTCCGCGAGGGTGAATGCCGTTGCTCGCAGACGACTTCGGCAGATGGCCAAGACAATCCTGTTCGGCGAGCCGACCCCACCCTTTGAGTCGGCACTCGTTGGCGAACTGACCGGAGGTACACGATGAGAAACCCAATGAGGCCGCGCGGGGCAGAGCGTCTACGCCGTGGCATGACGATTGTCGCCGCGAGCTCAGCAGTGCTGCTGACCCTTGCCGCGTGCGGTCAAGCGGAGAACCTGGCCCAGGGCGAAGATACGGCAGCGCCGGCAGGGCCCGTGGAAATCCGCGTTGCCTGGTGGGGTGCGGAAGGGCGCCACGAGCAGACTCAAGCTGCTCTGAAGGTGTGTGAATCGGCCCTCGGCAATGTCACCACCTCAGCGGAGTTCGCAAGCCAGGGTTATGACGACCGTCTCGCCACCCAGTTCGCCGCCAGCGATGCGCCCGACATCATTCAGGTGACGAGTGGACACGTCACGTCCTACGGCCAGCGCGGGGGGCTGGTGGACATCGCCACCGTCAAGGAGCACATCGACACCTCGGCCATCGCACCTGGCGTGCTGAACCAGGACTCGGTCGATGGTAAGAACTACGCGGTTCCGATCACAGTCAACGCCTCGGGGATCGTGCTCAACGTCGGGCTCATGGAGCAATACGGACTCGAGCGCCCGGACGACGAAAACTGGACGTGGGAGGACTTGTTCGAGTACGCCAGCAGCGTCTACAAAGCATCCGACGGCGCGATCTGGGGACTGCAGCAGCCGAGCGAGGACATCCGCCTGCTGGGCATCTGGGCACGACAGCTCGGGCACTCGGACGGACTCTTCAGCGAGACCGGAGTGGGAGTGGACACCGAAGTGATCTCCTCGTTCCTGGAGTACGGCTATGACCTGCAGGAATCCGAGGGGTCTGCGCCTGCCTCCGTCTCGATCGAGCACCAGGGCGGAGGTGTTGAGCAGACCATGATCGGCACCGGCAAGGCATTGATGGCGGTGCGGCCGATCAACGAGATCACCGCTCTCGTCGCAGCCACCGGGTCTGAATTCGAGTTGCTCCAGTTGCCAGTCCACGACGACGGCGAAACGGGCCAGACTTTCCGTTCGATGAGCTGGGCGATCACCTCCAATTCTGAGCACCCGGTGGAGGCGGCGCAGATGCTGAACTGTCTTCAAGGCAACCTGGATGCCGCTGACATCCTGCAGGCCGAGCGTGGCCTTCCGGCGAACCAGGAGGTCGTGGAGCACATCAGGTCCAACCTCTCACCCGAGCAGCAGATGATGGCGGACTTCGTGGCCATCGTCCAGGAGAACGCATCAGAGGCTGCGCCGATGGCACCCCCGCCTGGCGCCGACACCGCCGAGCAGATGCTACGGCGTTATGCCGAGGACATGCTCTTCGATCGGATCTCGCCCGTCGAGGCTGCCGAGCAGTTCACGGCCGAGCTCAACCAGAGTGTCTCCGACGCCGGCTGACGAAGCGCGATCCCGCGACTCATCCACGACAGCAAATGACTCAGGGTGCTAGGGGAATGACAATGTTCGACGCGACATCGAAGGAGGTGTGACATGGCAGTCGTACGTGGGTCCTCGAAACTCCGCAAGGCAGCCGCGACGGCCGCCAAGGCACCCCGCAGCCGAGGAGATGGCAAGGCCGCGGCCGTGTTCCTTTTGCCCTGGTTCATCGGTCTGGCGGTGATCGTCGTCGGCCCGTTGCTGGCATCGCTGTACCTGTCCTTCACGAACTACGACCTGTTCCAGGATCCGAAATTCATCGGGCTGGAGAACTACACGCGCCTATTCCAGGATCAGCGGCTGGCGCAGTCGCTTCAGGTCACCTTCACGTATGTGCTCGTCTCGGTACCGTTGCAACTCGCAGCCGCGCTCGGGCTGGCGATGGTGCTGGACAGGGGCGTGCGCGGTCTGTCGTTCTATCGTTCGGTCTTCTATCTGCCATCGCTGCTCGGTGCTTCGGTGGCGATCGCGATCCTGTGGCGGCAGCTGTTCGGCACCGACGGCGTGCTCAATCAAGCGATTGCGTGGTTCAACGGTATTCAGCCACTTATACAGATCGGCACGCAGGGCTGGGTGTCCGACCCCGACTACGCGCTTGGCACCCTGATGGTCCTGAATGTCTGGACGTTCGGCTCGCCCATGGTGATTTTCCTCGCCGGACTTCGCCAGATTCCGGAGATGTACTACGAGGCGGCGAGCCTTGACGGTGCGTCCAAGTTCCGCCAGTTCATCAGCATCACATTCCCCATGCTGACTCCGGTGGTCTTCTTCAACCTCGTTCTTCAAACCATCAATGCCTTCCAGTCCTTCACTCAAGCATTCATTGTCTCTGGGGGAACTGGCGGACCCGTTGATTCGACCCTGTTCTACACGCTGTACCTCTACCTCCAGGGTTTCGCCAACTTCAATATGGGTTACGCCTCGGCGATGGCGTGGCTCTTGGTGCTCATCATCGGGGCTATGACTGCGCTCAACTTCTTCGCCTCAAAGTATTGGGTCTTCCACGATGACTGAACTCATGTCTCCTGCAACCGTGAGCGATTCCGCTGCAACCGTGACTGATTCCCCTGCAACCGTGACCGGCTCCATGGTGCAGCGGCGCCATGGCCGTGCTCGGCAGGGATGGGTGCGGCTGCGGGCGCTGACAAAGCATGCCGTCCTCATCACGGTTGGCCTATTGATGATCTATCCGCTGCTGTGGATGCTGGCCTCGTCGTTCAAGCCTGATGCGCTCATCTTCAGCGAGCCCGGCCTGATTCCCACCGATTTCACGACGGAGAATTACGAACAGGGTTGGAACGCCCTGAGCCACCCGTTCAGCCACTATCTGATCAATTCCTTTTTGGTAGTGGCGGGCTCGATCGTGGGCAATCTGGTGTCCTGCTCGTTGGCGGCCTATGCCTTCGCGAGGCTGAACTTCCCGCTCCGGAGGTTGTGGTTCGCGGTCATGCTGATCACGATCATGCTGCCGATCCACGTGATCATCGTGCCCCAGTACGTGCTCTTCTCTCAGTTGGGATGGCTTAACACCTTCCTGCCCTTGATCGTCCCGAAGCTACTGGCCACCGATTCCTTCTTCATCTTCCTGATGGTTCAGTTCTTCCGTGGTGTCCCCAAGGAACTCGACGAGGCTGCCCGAATCGACGGCGCGGGCCATGCACGGATCTTCGTCAACATCATGCTTCCGCTGGCAGCCCCTGCGCTCGCGACGACGGCGATCTTCACGTTCATCTGGACGTGGAACGACTTCTTCTCTCAGCTGATCTTCCTCACCGATCCGGACCTCTACACCGTCCCCATCGCCCTGCGTGCCTTCCTCGACTCCACAGGCGAATCGTCGTGGGGCGCGATGTTCGCGATGTCGATCCTTTCGCTTGTCCCTCTCTTCGTGATGTTCCTCCTGGGCCAGCGATTCCTCGTACGCGGGATCGCCACGACCGGTCTGAAGTAGCCGTCCTTGCCAAAAGTGACCTCCTATCGCCGCTAGAGTGAGCAAGATGGCGACGCAGAAGGACATCGCCCGCCTAGCCGGGGTATCTGTATCCACGGTCTCTGCGGTGCTCAACGGAACCACTCACACCCGAATGAGTGCCGACACTCGAACCCGCGTCGAAGCAGCGGTTGCCGAGTTGGCGTATGTGCCCAACGATGCCGCCCGTGCGTTGCGCCGTCGGCACGCCGGGACGATCGCAGTCGTCGTGGAGAACCTCGAGAATCCGGTGTACAAGGAACTGCTGGAGGGGATCTACGAAGCCGCCGAGGAACGTGGATGGGCGATCATGCTCGGCGACACGATGTGGATGAAGTCCGGCAGCCGTTTCCTCGCGCGACTGCTGGGCCAGGGCTCTGTCGATGCGATCGTGCTGCGGACAGGCGAATTGCTCGATGAGGCGGTGATGAGTTCGCTCCGTTCACACCCGACTCCGGTCGTGCTGGTGGAGTATCAGTCAAACCACGATGGCGCGTGGGTCTCCGCGGACGAGACAGCGGCGGGACGAGTGGCGACTGAGCACCTCATCGAGGCTGGACACACGAACATCGCGTTCGTCGGGGGTCAAGACATCCATCCGGTGAACCCACGGCATGACGGGTATGTCAGCGCCTTGACGCGCGCGGGGTTGGTCCCTCGTCCCCCTCTGTTCACCGGCTACGGCGCTCAGGCCGGAGCTGCAGGACTGGCGATGCTTCAATCTGGCGATGCGATGCCGACGGCGATCGTGGTCAACAACGTCGTCTCGGCGCTGGGGTTGCTGGCAGCCGCAGCCGATGGAGGAATCGATGTTCCCCGGGAACTCTCGGTGGTCGGAGTGCACGACGCCGAGATCGCTGAGTTGGTTCGGCCACGGCTGACGACAGTCCACCTGCCGATGCGAGAGGTGGGGATTCGGGCCGTCGAGCAGGTGTCCGCCCTGCTCTCGGGAGAGGCTCCACAACGTGGAGTCATCTCCGAACCGCCGCCGTACGTCATTCCGCGCGAGAGTGTGAAGCCTCCGACCGGTTGACGTCTCCGGGTGCTCGCTGAGCGCTGGGCCGGCGGGTTCTGCGGCAGTGGCGCGACTTCCTGACCGCGCCGACCATGCCTCTTGGTTGTGGGCAATCCGTAGCTTGCATGTTGACGTAACGATACGTCAGCGACTATGTTCGCTCACGAGCTGAAGCGACGGCCCGCCCGCCTGGGGCCACGCCCGCCGATTGACAGAGGAGTCACGGAGATGCAGCAGTCCTTGTCCCGCCGACGGAGCCCCAGCCGTCGCGCCCAGGCGGCCACCGTTGCGGCAGTCACGCTGGCCCTGGCGTTGACCGGCGTGTCGTCGGTGCCGGCTGCCGCGTCGGACGCGTCGGAACTCGGCCAGCTCCTGGACCTCACGCGTCCGGAGCTGGCCGGCGTCGCGGCGGAGCTGGCGGCCGGCGACGACGCCGGCGCTGCCGATGCGCTGAAGGAGTACTACGCGACGCGGACGGGCGTCGAGTTCCCGTCTTCGGGGGGCGGAGGCGGCGACGCCACCGCCGACGAGCTCGTGGCCGGCATCTTCCGGTTCGGCGACGAGACCCGCGACTTCTACGACGCGTCCGAGCACAGGATCGACGTTGACTGGGCGGACCTGTGGGGTGGGACCGACGCGGCCCCCGGCGGCGCGCAGACCCTGATGAGCGACTTCACGTTCATGCCGACGCTGGCGAGCGCATACCTGCGGGAGAGCGACCCCGACAAGCGCGCGGCGTACGCGGCGGCGTGGATGGACATCTCGCTGGACTTCGTCGCGGACAACCCGAGCTGGCCTCAGAACCGCAACCTGTCGGCCGCCAAGCGGCTCGCCCAGCTCGTCAGCTCGTTCTCCGTGTTCCGCGCCGAGCCGAGCATCGACGCGGCCGACCTCGTGGCCTACCTGACAGCGGTTCATGCGACGAGCGGCTTCCTTGCATCCGTGCTGCAGACGCACGTCGGGAACAACTGGTATGTGTCGATGGCGCGGTCGATGTTCGCCGCTGGGGTGTACCTGCCCGAGTTCAAGGACGCCCTCGGCTGGGAGACGTTCGCGGTGAGGGCCGTCGAGCGGTTCCTCCGCGCGTACCTCCAGGGCGACGGCGTCTACCGCGAGCCGACGTTCAACTACCAGGCCTACGTGGCGGACCTCATCAACACCATGATCCGCATCGCCGATGCCAACGGGCGGAAGCTTCCCGAGGCGCTGATCCAGGCTGCGGACTGGATCGCGGACGTGCTGTTCGCGACCCGGCAGCCGGACCTCAACGCCGCGCTGATCGGCGACACCCCGAACGTCGACGCCGGTGCGAGCGCCATCCGGGCGACCGGTGCGCGAAACGCCTGGCCCGACTTCACGTGGGTCGCCTCGGGCCGGGCCCAGGGGACCACACCGACTCTGGGGTCGACGCTCTACCCCATCAGCTTCGCCGTGCAGCGCTCGGGGTGGGACGCAGACGCCCGCTATCTGCTGATCAACAACCACAACAGCAGTTACACAGCTTCGCACCGGCACCCGGACGACCTCAGCATCGTCATGGCGGCGTATGGGCGTCCGCTGATCGTCGACCCAGGCGCTGCCGATTACAGCGCGACTCCGACGAACGACTGGATGCGCCGCACGACCGAGGCGCACAACACGATCGAGGTCGACCGGGAACCGCAGGCCGCGGGAGCCACCCGTGCGATGTCGCTCTGGCGGTCCAATGCGGGCCTCGACGTCTACCGCGGCCGGGCTATGGGCTACCAGCCGGTCGCGCACGACCGGGTCGTCTACTTCGTCAAGCCCGGGTTCTGGGTGGTCTCCGACGACCTCACCGGAGACACGGCCGCGCACGACTACCGCCAACTCTGGCACTTCCCGGGTGATCCGGTCTCTGTCGACCCGGACACGAACGTCGCGACCGTCGGTTTCGACACCACGGCCGGTGTCGCGCCGGTCTCGGGCGTGCAACTCATGCCTGTGCCCGCGTCCGGTGCCGACCTCTCGCCGAGCGTCCACGACAACGGCGCTGTGCGCGTGGGCGAGGACATCCTCACGGAGGTCGAATACCTGTCGTACGACTGGTCCGCTACCGGCTCCACCGGGCTGGACACTGTCCTGTTCCCGGGACCGGCCGGCGCTGCCCCATCGGTGGCGGCGACTCGCATCGCTCTACCCGGCGTCGACCACTCCGTCGCGACCGCGCTCGAGATCGCCCTGCCGGACGGTACCGGCCGGTTCTACCTCTCGCGCGAGGAGACGCCGTCGTCCCGGGCGTTCGGGGCTGCCACGACCGACGCCGAGACCGCGTACCTCGAGCGTGCCGAGGGCGGCGGGCTCACGCGGGTTGCGCTCACCCGCGGGACGTCGTTGGTCGATGACGGGGATATCGTCGTCGACGCGTCCGGGGTCGTGTCCGACGTCAGCGTGGAGCTGCATGGCGGGACCGCCAGGGTGTCGCTCGGAGACCCTTTCACAGGGACCCTCACGTTCGCCGCGCCGGACGCGGCGCTGGTGACCGTGAACAACATCCCAACCGCATTCACCCGCGCGGGCGATCTCGTCACGGTGGCGCTCGAGCCGACGGTCGCCACGATGCCGGTGCTCGACGAGCACTTCGACGACGCGACCCTGGACCGCGCGGTCTACGGCTTCGAGAACGGGCTCGGGGGCTGGGTGCCGCTGCAGGGCATTTGGGAGCTCGGCGGCGAGCCGTCGAATGCGCACCTCGCACTGACCGCGACTGGGGACACCGAGGCGCTTGCGGTGCAGCAGGACGTACCGAACGACGTGACCGTGTCGGCGGACATTGCGCCTGGGCCTGAGGAGCAGTCGGCCGGTCGAACCGGCCTGGCGTTCCGCTACCAGTCGCCGCTCAACCACTACCGCGCTGACGTCGTGCCGACTTCGACCGGTTCGATGCTGCGGCTCGTCAAGGTCTACAACGGGACCACGACCCTGCTCGCGGAGGCCGCCCTGGAGCTCGCCCCCGGCGCGGCGTACACAATGGCGGTGTCCGCCGTCGGACGGCACGTGTCGGCCGGCGTCGGTGACGTGTCAGTTTCGGCGAACGACACCCAGCTCCCGAACGGCGGAGCCGCCCTCGTGGCGAACGGTCGGGCCGCGACGTTCGACGACGTCACGATCGCGGAGGCGCTCGACCAGTCGAACTGGCGGGGAATCGGAGGCGATGTGTCCGTCGGCAACGGCCGCCTCACCCTGTCACCGGTCGACGGTCGGGCACATGTCCTCGCCGCGTCGACCCTGCCGGATCGGTTCTCGGAGGCGTGCGACTTCGTCGTCGAGTCCGAGCTCACGCTCTCCGGCGTCGGCACCGCCGGCGTCTCGCTGCGCGACACCACGGACGCCTACGGGTACCGCATCCACGTCGGTCGGACAAACCAGGGCACCCAGTACGCGAGCATCATCCGCGAGGCGCACCGGTCGGGACCCGTCACCGTGGCGACCACCGCGCTCAGCGACCGGCTTACCGGACCGGTCCGCCTGGGCGCGGCCGTCCACGGGGACCGCATCACGGTGACGCTGAACGGCGAGCAGATCATGGAAGGGCGCGACACCGTCGTCCGCAGCG
Organism: Microbacterium sp. ZW CA_36; assembly: GCF_044987475.1. Lineage (NCBI taxonomy): Bacteria > Bacillati > Actinomycetota > Actinomycetes > Micrococcales > Microbacteriaceae > Microbacterium > Microbacterium sp. ZW CA_36. The sequence goes on along the minus strand of NZ_JBJDRL010000001.1, from coordinate 133,436 downwards.
GTGGCGTCGGACTCTATGCCTCGACGGAGGCGGAGTTCGAGGACCTCACGGTCGCGCGGTCGTGCGGCAGCGACCCCATCGACGCCGTGCCGACGCCCCCGCAGTGGGACGCTTCCACCGAGTACCGGGAGGGCGACCTGGTCACCAAGGGCGGTTCGTGGTGGTTCGCCTCCTGGCGAACGCAGAACCAGGAACCGGGCGACCCGTACGGCCCGTGGCAGGAGATCGGCATCTCGGCCGACGGCACGGATTTGTGGCGGCCCTCCAGAATCTTCATCGCCGGTGATGTCGTGGAGTATCACGACCACCGTTACGAGGCGAAGTGGTGGACCAGAAACCAGGCGCCGGGCGACTCCGACGGGCCGTGGCAGCAGATCGGGTGACGCCTCGACGAGTTGACACCACGAGGACTCGTCTCGTGGAGACGCGACGAAAGTTGAACCACAAGGAGGCGATCACCATCGGTCGCACGGGCGCGGCATCGCGCGAGCACTTCGTAACCACGGTGCTCCGCGGTAGCACTGAGGTTACGATCTACGACTCAGTCCGAGCTTCCCAGACAGAGCTACAGCGTGCGGCGCGCGAACAGCGCGTGCAGTCGGCAGTCCCTGAACGTGCGCTACGCGTCCTCGCAGTTCCGTCGCACCGCGGCGTGTACCTGGCGCCAGCAATATCGCGCTAGGTCGGGACGGGCTGCGCGCCGGTGCCGCGCGACGCAGCAAAGGCGTGAATAGTCGTTCATTGCGCAGTCGGTTCACATCCAAAAGCGCAATGCCCCTGGAGGGACTCGAACACGACTGAGCATAATGCTCAATGCGACGTGAACCTGCGAAAACCGCGGAATCACGCGGATCTAGGAGGAGCCGACCTACATCGTGCAACCGCCGAAAACAGGGTGCGGCAAACGGTTTGCGGGCAAAATGCGGGCAAGAATCGTTGAAAAATCAAGCATGTAGGCCATCCAAGATGCGAGCTGGGCGCGCGTCGAAATCGAACCTGCGGCCATGAAGCCTAAATGAGCAGAATGCTGAACAACAGTCGGATGAGGCCGCCAAGGGTGAGCATTATGCTCTGCGGCCCTATCTACGGGTTCCGGTCCCGCGCCTGCTTGAAGTTCGCTGGTGTGTGCGGCTCGGTCTGAGGTACCGCCCGCTACCGACGAGTGTGTCGCTTGCTGTCATCGGTGGCATCCCCCGCAGACAGCACCTCACCTGCGCGCATATGCGCTACGGCATCAGCGGCGGTGAGTGCCAGCGCGAGCGCACCGTCGACGACCGCGCCCTCGGCTGCGGGGCCGATCGCATCGCCGGTGAATTGAGGTGTGTGCGGAGCCGAGGAGCACCCCTCGATGGCGATGAGCGCATGGATCGAGGGGACGACGTGAGAGACATTGCCCATGTCCGTCGAGCCGCCTGGTGCCCCCGCATACGGTTGCGGCGAGCGCCCGAGGAACGCGAGGTTGCGGTCCCACGCGTCGGCGAGCACGGGGTGCTGCATGACATCGGCATACGTAGGCTCGGCGTCTTCCCAGCTCCACGAGCAGCCGGTCGCCACGGCGCCCCCCTCGAAGCAGGCGAGGATGCGACGCCGTGCGGTCTCCACAGCCTCCAGGGTGTCGGCACGCACCTCGGCACGCACGCGGGTCGACGACGGGATGATGTTAGTCGCCTCCCCTCCTTCGGCCACGAAGGCGTTGGCGCGCACGCCGTCGGGCAGATGTTGCCTGAGGAGCCCCATCGCGACGAGCCCGATCGTCGCGGCGTTCGCCGCGTTGACTCCCTCCGGGCTGGGGGCGCCTGCATGGCCGGGCAGACCCTGGAACGACACATCGAATCGCGCCACAGCCTGCGTCCGTACGTCGGCGCAGCGCAGATCCTGGCCGGGTCCGCCATGCACCATGAGGGAGAAGTCGACGTCGTCCCACGCGCCCGCCTTCAGCATGAGGATCTTGCCACCGCCGTGCTCCTCGGCCGGTGTCCCCAGTAGTTTCACCCGGATGCCGAGGGTATCGGCGACACTCGCCAGTGCGATCGCTGCACCGACGCCTGCCGCGGCGATGATGTTGTGTCCACACGCGTGACCGATGCCAGGAAGGGCGTCGTACTCCGCGCAGATCGCGACCGTGATGTCGCCGTCGCCATAGCTGCCCTCGACTGCGGTGTCGAGGCCGAAGGCGCCCACGCGCACCGCGAATCCCGCAGCGCGAAGCGCGTCGGCGACGCAAGCGGATGCGTGGTGCTCGGCGAAGGCGAGCTCCGGATGCGCGTGTATCTCGGTGCTCAAGGCGAGGACGGGCTCTGCCCAGCCCGCGCGCGAGGCGAGCAGGACGTCACGGATCTCGTGGCTCGCGGGCTGACACGACTGCTTCAGTGCGGCGATGGTCATCGTTCCTCGATCGGTTGGGCGGCGGGGCGGTCGGAGACGTCGTGCGCCGGTTCGGCGGGGGCTGCCACCCGGATGCGCAGCCCAACCACGGCCAGGAAGAGAGCGATTACCAGGCAGATGGCCCACACGGCGAAGAAGGACGGTGGAGTGGAACGGGCGTCGGCCGCTCCCTCGCCTGGGCTCGTGGCCACGAATAGCGCCATCACGAGGGCAAATACCGCGCCGGCGGCTGCTCCCGCCGCAGTGCGCGCAGTGTTGAAGAGCGCGGATGCGATGCCTACGGAATCCGCGGGGGCGTTGCGCACGACGACTGCGGGCAGTACGGCGAGGAGCACTCCGGCGGAGATGCCGCCGAGCGACATGGCGGCGATGAAGAGCGCAGCCGACTCCGCCAGGCCGATCATCAGTGCGAAACTCGCGGCGCCGACCACTCCCGCCAGCGCGATGGCCCGCGCAGCCGAGATCCTTCGGGCGAGACGGTCGCCGAGGAGGGTGCCGAGGAAGGCGGCGAGCGCGTACAGCACGATGATTGCGCCGGCGCCGGCGGGCGCGATTCCGAGACCGTATCCGTCGCGCGTGGGATCGCCGAGGAGCCAGAGGAAGCTCGCTGTCTGGCCGCCGTAGGTCTGTGCGCCGAACAGCAGCGAGGCGACGATCGGCAATCCGATGCCCCCGTGCGTCAGCATCGTCAGGTCGACAAGCGGATGGGAGGTCCTGCGCTCGACGAAAACCCACAGTGTCAGAAGCGCGGCACCGCCCAGGATGAGCGCGATGATGCGGGGGTCGCCCCATCCCCAGGCGGCCGCGTTTGAGATTCCCGTCAGCACTGCGAGCAGACCGGCTGTGAGCAGAATCGCCCCGATGAGATCGACGCGGCCCGGGCTGCGCACGACGGTCTCCGGCACGAGAAACACGACGACCGGCACGCACAGTGCGATGAAGATCGCGGGGATCAGCAGCACGATGGTGAGGTTGCCGATCGCGCCGAACAGCAGCCCGGACAGCAAGGCTCCGACGGCGGCGCCGAGGGTGAGTGCGCCGACGAGCACTCCGATGCTCTTGCTCGCCGAGCGCGGGTCGCGGGCGCGGACGATCGCGAACTCCAGGGGGAGGAACGCCGCGAGCGGCGCCTGTAGCGCCCTACCGAGGAGGAAGGTCTCGAAGGTCGGCGCGAACGCGACGACCACGGAGCCCACCGCGACGAGGGCCGATGCCACGACGAGGAGACGCTTGTGGCCGAACATGTCGCCGAGCTTGGCGAGGATGGGGACGCACGCGACCGTCATCAGCATGTACATCGCGTTCACCCAGTTCAGCGCGCCCGCACCGACCTCGAACTGCTGGCCGATCGCGGCGAGCAGTGGCGAGAACCAGCCTTGCAGCGCACCACTGCCAAACTCCATGACGACCAGGAAGCCGACGACGCCGAACGTCGAACGCGCTCGAGACACTCTTCGCTGCACGGAGTACTCCTCACTCGATTCTCAAGGGATGAGCCATGCTGATCCGCAACAGCCCGCTCGCTGGCTACAATGCAGGTTCATGAGTGATGACGACCCCTCGACGCAGGTTGTGAGTCTCGATGAGACGGATCGGCGACTGATCCAAGCACTTCAGATCAATCCCAGAGCTCGCTGGGCCGCCATCGCTCCCGTCATCGGTGTCGACTCGGTCACGCTCGCGCGTCGATGGGAGCGGCTCTCCGAACAGGGCCTGGCGTGGGTGGCGGGGCATCCCGGTGCTGGAGCGCGCGGACCGTCGGCCATTCTCGAGGTCGAGACCGAGCCCGGCGCAACACGAGAGATAGCGAGCGCGCTCGCTGCCGACCCGGAGGCATTCACGATCGATCACACCGCCGGAGGACGCGACCTGCTGGTTATCGTCGGCGCATCCGACCTGGACGCACTGAGCGAGTACATCATGGGCAGGATGCGGCGGCTCACCGGTGTGCGGGCGACGCGCACGCTCATCCTCTCCTCTCCCTTCACCGATGCCGGCCAGTGGCGCCTGAGGTCTCTGTCGGCGGAAGAGGTGGCGTCGGTCGAGCGCACGGTCGTCGCACCGAAGGCTGAGGGCGGACAGGTGGAACCGCAGTTCGAACACGATCTGCTGCAGGTTCTCGGTCATGACGGACGCGCGACCGTGACGACCATCGCGAGAGAGTTGGGCGTCGGGCAACGCCGGGTTCGTGAGGCGTTCGCGACACTCACCGCGCAGGGACGCTTGGTGGTGCGCACCGAGGTCGCCCGCAGCCATTCGGGATGGCCCGTGCACGCCTGGTACTTCCTGCGGGTTCCTGCAGTCATGACCGACCGGTTGGGCTCGGCCGTCACCCGACTCAGCGAGGTTCGGATGGCAGTATCGACGATCGGCCCCTACAACCTCGTTCTGTCGGTATGGATGAGGACGCTGGCCGATGTACAGCGACTGGAAGCCGCCATCGAAGAGAGCGTTCCGGGCGTGTCGATCGCCGATCGATCGGTGGTGCTGCGCAGCCTGAAGAAGGAGGGGCGTTACTTGAAGGCGCGGGGTCTGGCAACGGGCGTCGTCGTGCCGCTTCAGGCCTCATTACTGCGGCAATAGCCGCATTCGGGCGCTGAAACGGCGTATCGCCGAGTGCTTGGGATGTCGCCGCCTAACGTGTCGCGACATGACGAATGCACAGTCGACCGTCGGGGTCTTCGATCTGTTCACGGTCGGGATCGGCCCATCGAGTTCGCACACGGTCGGCCCGATGAAGGCCGCCGCTGCGTTCGCCGACTCTCTTGAGGTGCATGGCGCCACGGAGCGGGTGGCGAGACTGCGCATCGAGATCTTCGGCTCTCTCGCCGCCACGGGCGCGGGGCACGGCACGTTCACGGCCGTGCTGCTCGGGTTGTCGGGAGCGCGCTCCGACGAGATCACCCCGGAGCAGGTCACCGCACAGCTCGACGAGATCACGCGGACGGGGCAGGTCGAGCTGAGCGGACGGCACATCGTTCCCTGCCGGATCGAGGACTTCGTCCTTCGGCCGCTGACCGTCCACCCTCGCCACCCCAACGCTCTGTCGTTCACGGCTGTGGATTCCGCCGGCGATGACCTCGTGGCACAGACGTATTTCTCGGTCGGCGGCGGGTTCATTCTGCGCGAGGGCGCTGAGCAATCCTCCGCTCCGGACGGCCTGCCGCCCGCGCCCCTTCCGTTCCGCTCAGGAGCCGAGCTGCTCGCCAGGTGCGAGGAGACCGGGCTCTCCGTGAGCGAGGTGATGCGCGAGAACGAGCGCGCCCGCCGTGCGGATCACGAGATCCGGTCGGGCCTTCGGCACATCTGGGACGTGATGGAGTCGAGCGTGCGCTCCTCGCTCGGGCGGTCAGGGGTGCTTCCGGGCGGCCTGGGGGTGCGGCGTCGCGCGGCTGCGTGGGCGGCGCGACTGGATGCCGAGGACCCGGACCACGACCGCGAGCACTGGCAACAGCGGGTGAATCTCATCGCGCTCGCCGTGAACGAGGAGAACGCCAGCGGCGGGCGCGTGGTGACGGCCCCGACCAACGGGGCAGCGGGGATCGTTCCCGCGGTGCTCTACTACGCATTGCACTACACCCCTGCGGCCCAGTCCGCCCGCGAGGGCGTAGGGGAGGAGATCATCGAGAGGTTCCTCCTCGCCGCGGCGGCGATCGGCACCCTGTACAAGGCGAACGCCTCGATCTCGGGTGCCGAAGTGGGGTGCCAGGGCGAGGTCGGGTCGGCGTCATCGATGGCAGCAGCAGGACTGGCCGAGATCCTCGGCGGCAGCCCCCGTCAGGTTGAGAACGCCGCCGAGATCGCGATGGAACACAATCTGGGTCTCACCTGCGACCCCATCGGCGGTCTGGTGCAAGTCCCTTGCATCGAACGCAACGCGATCGCTGCGTCGAAGGCCATCAATGCCGCACGGATGGCCCTGTGGGGCGACGGCAACCACCGTGTCTCGCTCGATCAGGTGATCGCGACGATGCGCGAAACGGGGGCGGACATGAGCAGCAAGTACAAAGAGACGGCGCTGGGGGGCCTCGCCGTCAACGTGGTCGAGTGCTGAGGCGAGGGGAGAAGGCATGCTGAGACGCACAGTGTTCACGGGAGGGCACGTGTTCGACGGCGCGTCGACCTCACGCGCCGACGTCGCGGTGGCCGGCGACCGCATCGTCGATGTGGGCCTAGGCCTGGACGGTGACGACGCCGTCGACTGCACGGGGATGTCGATCGTCCCAGGTCTGTTCGACTGCCATGTCCACGTCATGGTCCGCGACCTCGATGTCGCCCGCAGCGAGCAGGAACCGTTCTCCCTCGCGTACTACGAGGCGCTGCGCAATCTGTCGCTCCTGCTCGATCAGGGCATCACATCCGCGCGCGACGCGGCCGGAGCAGATGCAGGCGTCAAACGAGCGATCGAGCAGAACCTCATCGAGGGGCCTCGCCTACAGCTGGCTCTCGTCATGCTCTCTCAGACCGGTGGTCACGGCGATCTGCATCTCCCCTCCGGCGGCAGCCGCTCGATGTCGATGATGATGCCGCATCCGGGGCGGCCTCGAGCGGTGCGCGATGGACCGGATGACGTGCGGCGCGGCGTGCGCGAGGTACTGCGGGCGGGGGCCGACGTGATCAAGGTGGCGACGACGGGCGGCGTCATGTCGGCGGGCGACGATCCGCGGCACGCGCACTTCCGTGACGACGAACTTGCGGTGATCGCCGCCGAGGTGGCCGCGGCGGGAACCTACTTCTTCGCCCACGCCCAGGGCACAGAGGGCATCAAGGCGGCCTTGCGCCACGGGGCGCGCTCGATCGAGCACGGGTACCACCTCGACGACGAGGCCATAGACCTGCTGCTGTTGAGGGACGCCTGGCTCGTGCCGACCCTCTCAGCGACCCAGGCGATCGTGGACGCCGCCGACCGCGGCGTACCGATCCCGGCGGAGAGTCTTGCCCTCGCCCGCGAGGCGCTCGACGCGCACCGTGCGAGCTTCGCTCGTGCGGTCGATGCGGGCGTGAAAATCGCCATGGGCACCGATTCGCCGCCATACGGGCATCCCTCGGCAAGCAACCTCGACGAGCTGCTGCTGATGACGCAGGCATCGTCGATGACACCAGGAGAGGCGTGGCGATCTGCCACCGCGGATGCCGCGGCGCTGCTTCGGCAGGACGATCTCGGCACCATCGCGCCCGGGAAGATTGCCGACCTGGTCGTCGTGGACGGAGGACTCGACGACCTGCGAGAGCTCCGGAACCGTATCCGATATGTCACGATCGGTGGCCGGCGCGTGCGGTGACACGAAGACCGGGCGCAGGCCGGTGCCGGCTCTCCTCAGCGCGCGTCGGCGAGGAAGCAGGTGATTGCCGCGGCCGCACGAGCGGGCCGCTCGTTCTCCCAGGTATGACCGCACCCGGCAAGCACCAGCACTTCGGCCCGTGGCACCTCACCCGCCATCGACAACGCATCGACGACGGGCACCACGGCGTCGTGACGCCCGTGCACGACGAGCGTCTCGGCGGTGATGTCCCCGAGATGGCCGCGCGTGTCGAACGAGCGCGCCGCGGCAAAACGTCGGATGAGTCCTTCGTTGCGGTCCGGTGACCGCGGTGCGCCGCTGTCCGCCGACGTGGACGTCGCGGCCGGCGCCATTCGTGCAAGGAGAGCCCTGGCGTGCTCCTCATTGCCGTTCTCGAGCGCGCGCAGCAGTTCAGCCACAGGGGCGGCCACCCGCTCCGGGCGGAACGGCGCCTGTGACGTCGCGCCGAGAACGAGACCGTCCAGAAGGTCGGCATGGCGCAACGCGAAGGCCTGCGCCACCATCCCTCCGAACGAGGCTCCCAGCACGTGTGCCCGCGAGAGGCCGAGCGCCTCGAGCAGCAGGGCGAGATCGTCGGCGAGGTCGTCGGTCGTGTACGCGGACGGTTCGAACCGGGTATTCCCGCGATCGCGCTGATCGTAGGTGATCACGGTGAAGGCGGACTCCAGGTGCAGACGAAGCTGATTAAAGAGCTCCTGCCCCACCTGCAGCCCGTGGAGGAGGACGAGGGGAGGCCCGGTGCCCTCGGCGCGGTACGACGTCACGCCCGAGCCGGTGCGGACGAGCGACGCCGTGCCTCCCGTCATCCGTGTCACCAGATCCTGCGCTCGCGTGCGTCGGCGACGAGCTCGGGATCGGGAATGAGCGCCTTCGAAGCCACGGTCGCCAGCGACTGCTGCGAGAAGTGGAAGCCGAAGTCCTCTGTCACGAGCTTCCGCCATGGCCGGTTGAGGATGTTATGCGTCGACCAACGCGCGAACCGCGGTCGCTTCATGATGTCCCGTGCGAGCTGCCAGGCCTTGGGGAGCAGTTCCTCGCGAGGCAGCACGTCGCTGACGAGACCGTACTCGAGTGCCTTCCGGGCAGGGATCCCGGTTGCGCCATAGACGGCGTACGCGGCGCGCTTCGTGCCCATGAGATGCTGCAGCGCAAGTGCGAGGCCATCACCGGGCGAGGTACCGACCATGAAATGCGGGTCCATGAAGTCGGCGTCCTCAGCGGCGAGCGTCACGTCGCACATGAGCGCGAACTCGGTATGGATGCCCGGGCCGTTCACAGCTGCGATCGTGGGGATGTCGATGTTGTTCACGAAGTTCTCGATCAGCTTCCAGGCATCGATCGTCTGCTGGAAGATGTAGTCCGGTGACTCTTCCACCAGCGGCTTCGGCCAGGTCTGACGCGGGTCTCCCTGGAACCAGGTGTCGCCCGTTCCCGTGATGATCAGCACGTGGTTCTCGGGGTCGTTACCGACGTCCTGCCACACCCGACTCCAGGCGTTGTGCGCAGCCCAGTTGTGCACATACGGGCCGCCATCCGTATGCAAGCGCAGCTCGAGGATGCCGCCCTCCCGGCGCATCTCGAAGAAGTCGGCATAGCGCTTCGAGTACTCCGCCAGCGGCGTGGGCGCGACATGGCCATCCCATCCGAAGCTCGACGTGTCCACCATTGTGAGTCCCTTCGCCGGAGCGAGCCGTTCTCGCCCATTAATGAGACAACGTATCTCTCTAAGGCGCTGCAGGGATCAATGCTCAGACGGATCGCAGGGAATATGCGCGGATCAGTCGAGCGGTGAAGATTCAGGGAGCAGATCGGGGTGCGCTCGCCACAAACCAGCCAGCACGACGTCGACGACCTCGCGCGCGTCGCTCTGCGTGAAGGGCCGCGTCCGGCGCAGGACGAACCACTGCACAGGCCCCGCGAGCATCATGTTGACGAAGGGCGCCTCCACCGGGGGCAGCTGTCCTGCCTCGGTCGCCCGGTCGAGGCGGCGCTGCAGATCGTCGGTGCGACGATCCAGGAGCTCCGACCCCATGCGGTGCAGACCATCGGTTTCGTCGCGCCGGCGCAGCAGGATCTGCAGCGCCGCCCGACCCGCCGGAGTTGCGGATGCCTCCGCGAACGAGTGCAGGAAAACCACGAGATCGCGCCCGACGTCACCCGTGTCGTCGATCGGCACAGACGTCTCGGCGAATCGCGCGAGCACATCACGGAACAGATCCTCGCGATTCGGCCACCGTCGATAGACGGTGGCGCGACCCACGTGCGCACGGGAAGCCAGCTCCTCGTACTGCAGGCCCTCGACCCCCTGTTCAGCGAGGATGTCGATCGCCGCCGCCCAGAGCCGCTCCGTGACCTGACGCGTGCGGCCGCCCGGGCGCCGTGCTCGCGTGGGGTTCACCGACATGCGCCCAGCCCTCTCCTTGGCGGCTCCACCCATCGCAGTGCTGCGGATGTGGGCCCTCGTCCAGCCGATGATAGTTGTTTCGCTCACTGGTACCGCAATGGGCGAGATTTACTGCGCTGAGGGGCGAGACAGCGCTCATTTTCTGCACATGCCGAGATCCGCTGCATCCCGGCTCAAGAATGACCGCACCTTCGACGCAGATGACGTCGTACCCGATCCCTGGAAGCGAACCATGACTCAGAACCCTGTGCGGACACATCGATCTGCGACCCTGAAGGCCGGCGGCTGGCGGGCGCAACTCGTCTGGTGGGTCCTGATCCTCATCGTCGCGAACACCCTCGTCGACACGGTCATCGTCGCGCCTCTGCTCGTGCTGCCGCAGATGGCCGAGTTCTTCGGCACCGATCAGAGCGCCTGGCTCAACGCCAGTGCGCTCCTCGCGGGCGCGATGTGGGCACCGTTGCTGGGTAAGAGCGCGGATGTCTACGGCAAGCGCCGCATTCTCGTGCTTGCCCTGCTCGGCGGCGGTGTCGGCGCGCTCATCTGCCTCATCGCCCCCAACATCGGCGTGTTCCTGCTCGGCCGGGTCATCCAGGGGGCCGCCGTGGGTTCGGTCTTCCTCACCGTCGTCTACATTCGGCAGATGTTCCCTGCCGGCGTGGGGATGACCTCGGTGGGCATCGTCACCTCGGGCTCAGCGATCCTCGGGATCGCGTCACCGTTCCTCTTCGAGGCGGTGGTCGACGCGTTCGGGTTCCGCGCCGTTTTCGTGGTGTCGGCCGCGCTCGCCCTGTCCGCGGCAATCGCCGTGCGCGCGTTTCTCCCCGAATCACCCGTTCACGCACGGGGTCGGGTTGACGTCGCCGGCGCGGTGCTGCTGGGGCTTGGCCTCGCCGGCGTCCTCGCGTACATCAGCCTGGCGCCCGCCGCGGGGTGGACCGACGTCGGGCTGCTCGTTCTCCTCCTGTGCGGCGTCGTGCTGCTGGCGGCCTGGGTGTTCACCGCTTTGAAGACCGCCGAGCCCGTCGTCGATCTACGCATGCTGACGCGCCCGGTGGTCGCCACCCTGCTGGTGGTGGTCCTTGGCGCTGGTGCCTATCAAGCGCTGCTGCAACTGGTCGGCATCATCGGACAGACTCCTCCCGAGCAGGGCCTCGGATACGGCCTGGCAGGCGAGTCCAGCTCGCTCGGCCTCATGTTCGCGCTGCCGGCTCTCGGCGCCGCAACGGGAGGGGTCTTCGCGGGATGGCTCGGCGGTCGCATCGGCCCCGCCCGCACGCTCGCGGGCGGTGTATTCATCGGCATCGTTGCGTCGATCGGGCTCATGTTGTCGACCTCGTCATTCCTCCCCGCAGCGATCTGCGCGGGCTTCCTTGGACTGACCGCGGGGGCGGTCGTCACATCGGGCTTCAACCTCTCGACGACGCTCGTCAGCGAGGAGAAGCAGGGTGTTGTTGCGTCGCTGGTGCAGGTGATGCTCGGCGTCGGCGCTGTCGTGTTGAACATCGTCGGAGGGAGCGTCCTGAGTGCCACCGCGACCCCAGGTTCTTCGATCCCATCCGCACAGGGCGTCAATCTCTACATCGTGGTGATGCTCGCCGCGTTCATCGTCGCCGCCGTCATCGCCGTGTGGCTCTCGCGCCGCGTCCGTCGAGCGTCCGCGGCATGAGGGGCGCCGCTGTAGCGGGGCGAGCGGCGGGAGCGGTGCCATGACCGACCAGCAAGACGTCGGAGAGTTCGCGTCCGATGGGCTGGAGATCCTCTTCGCTGCCCTTGCCAGCCGGGACAGACTGTCACTGATGAGTGTCTTGCTGAGGGAAGCGAAGGTTGATGGCCTTCGCGGATCGTCGATCTCGATGCTCGCATCGGAAGCAGAGATCTCGCGGTTCTCAGCGTCGAGGCATCTGTCCATATTGAGACGAGCCGGCCTTGTGGAGGCAAACTACTCCGGTCGCCGCACCCTTCATCACTTGAACGTCGCGCGACTCGAGGCGATGGAGGACTGGCTCTATCCGTTCGTTCTCGAAGGCGCGGCAGGACAAGACCGCTAGAGTGCGGCTCAGGTGCGACCCACGGCACGGGTCCTCGCATCGCGTCGCGCGATCGTCGACTCAAACGCGTCCGGCTCGGATGGCAGGCGCAAAGTGCTCAAACGGCCCGATGGCTCCAAACCGCTAGGAAGCGGCCCGGACAGCACCCGCCGGTGTGTGCTCATCGCCCGATCGACGGCCCCCCGGGCCCAGACGGGCCGTAGTGCGGCGCTGTGGGGTCGTACGGCCTGCCGGGGTTGTACGGGTCCACCGCCGGCGCGCGGCGTGGCTCCTGGATACGCACTTCGGGCGCCAGACCTGAATCGCGCGCGCGATTCATGAGGCGCGTCGCGGTGCTCTGGCTGGTCCTGAGGGTGTCGGCGACGAGCTTGAGCGGCGGATAGCTGATCGCCATCGCGACGCGATAGACGGCGATCGCGGCGTGAAGGGTTTCCAAGGGCGCGCGCTCCTCTTGCGCCAGCACGCGGCTGAGAAACTCTCGCACGGGGATGCGGTGAGGCTCGCCCCCGTGCTCAGCGCCGACATCGACCGTGACGACCTCAAGGGCTGACCGGGTCATGATCCAGTGCGTGCGCACCTCGCGGAGCACTTGGCTGGTGATGTCGCCGCCCTCTCCTTCGCGCTCGAGGGCGGCGAACGCGACCGCAGTTCGGCCGAGCGCAGCATCCCACTCCACGCGCACGGTGATGGTGCCGGGCACGTCCTGCTCTCCAGACACCCGCGCGTGCCACGACTTCGGCAGCGTCACGCCGCTGCCGAGATCGATGCGTTCGTCGCTGAAGTCATACGCCTCGACGTCTGCCATGGAGCCCACTATTCCAGTTTGGCGACGATTCGCGAAGAAGACTGTCGATCTTGGCTCAAGCTTGTGGTAGCTTGCGACGAAGGGAGACTGACACTGCTGGCTCACAGGAAGGAAGGGCGATGAACCGGTCACAGGACTGCCTGGCTTTGACCATGAAGGATGCCGCCAAGCTCGTCGGCGTTGACTACCGCACGATCAAGCTCGGCATCGAGAGCGGGACGATCCCCACGGTCCAGCTCGGCCCGCGCCGGATGATCCCTCGCGTCCCGTTGCTGCGCGCATTCGGCGTCGACGCCTGATAGCGGCGCGACGGGCGAAGCTCGCCGACTCTAAGCAGTCGACGCGCCTGCGTGATTCCCAAGCGCGCCGCGAGCGGGAGGCGCTCCCTCGTCGGGCCTTGCTCAAGGCGCTGGCTCTAGCCCAGTGGCCGCACTATGCGCTGGGAAAGGCGCGGGCAAGTCGGGTGTGGATGAGGTCGACGTCGACGAGCTGCGGCGGGGCGTCCGTGACGCGTTGGACTAGCAGGCGCGGCCACAGAACATGGATATCGTCGACGCTGAAGGAGCCGCCGATCAATGGCCAGTCGGCTTCGAGAAAGCACAGCACGCCGGTCACCGGAGGCGCAGCTTCTCCGAGCGCCGCAGTCACTCGTTCGACCTGGGACTGCACTCCCTGGAGCAGCTTGGTGCCGTCGCGTCCGCCGATACGCAGAGACTCGACACGCGGCCGGATGATGCCGCCTTCCACCCGCAGCGCGGGACGCTTGCCCACGTATCGCTTCGCGTCGATAACCCAGACGCCCGTCGGGCCGATCGCGATGTGGTCGATGTTCGCTCGGGTACCACGGGTACGGCGGTCATGCAGGACGCGGAAGGTGTCAGGCAGGTCGGCCAGACGGCGCGCCAGGAGCTCTTCACCGACGGCGCCGCGTTCCCACGCTTTCGTGCTCTGCGGGTCATCGGTGAGCGCGAGGATCAGCCCGCTGAGCTTCGGATGGTCGGTACGGATCCGCTGTTCCCGGTTGTCTCGGCGGCGCTCGTATTCGCGTCGCGCGGACGCCCCCGCCTCGCTTCGGTCCACACCCGTGACCTCGACCGCGCAGTCGACACAGCGCACAGTCTTCGAGCCGCGCTCGTAGACCGCTTCCTCGCCGGCGGAGATCTGCCATGTGCAGAGCCGGCACGTCCCCCCGTACCGCAGCCGCATGCGTTTGTCGTCTGGCCCCAGTTCCGGCGTCACGACGTGAACGTACCAGCCCGGTTCGCCGGAAGTGCGTTATCGCCCGTCGAGGATCGACTCACTCGTGGCGGGTTGGGTAGGGGCCGCGCGCTTATCGGTTATTCCTGAGCAGCCAGAGGCGAGTGACGGTTCGGGAGTCGTAGGCCGCATACCCGACCTGCGCGCAGGAGGTCTCCGAAGCCTGAGATGATGCAGAAATGCCCTCCACGCGCGAATTGCTACTGGACCGTCTTCTCGCCGAGGCGGAGCTGCTGGCACGCGGCGCAAAGGGCTTCCGCGACGGGGAGTGGTCGGATGACCTGATCCTGCGAGTGAGGGAGAGCGCCGACCGGCGCGTGCGCCTGACGGATTGGTCGAAGTGGCCGGCGGAGTTCGGTGCGGAAGCGCGACACCGGGACGTGTGGGTTCACCACACCCTGTGTTTCTACGTGCAGCAGCACGTGGACCGCGGACGTGCCCCGTCCCGGACCGAGCATGTCTCGGTGTGGGCAGCGCGTGACCTTGCCTCCGCTCAGGCTCGGCAGGAGGTCGTGCAGCGAGAGCGGGCCGCGCAGTTCGCGAAGCTGGAAGCCGAGGCTGCCGAGCGAAAGAGGAAAGCGCTCGCGCGCGAGCGCAGGCCGCTCGAGGTCCGGTTCCTGCGACTCGCGAAGCTCGCGATCGCGCGAGCGGAAAAGAAGCAGAGCGAGGCCGAGGCGGAAGCGTCAAGGCGGCGCGCCGCGCACGAAGCTGGGGTTGAGCGACAGCGGAGGGCGGCAGCAGAGGCCATTGAGCGTCAGCGGGCAGCGATGGCCGCTGAAATCGAGCGTCAACGCGCAGCGATTGAAGCGGCCGAGGAGGAACGGCGCCGGACAGCGCGAGTGCACCGCGAAGTCATCGAACGGCGACTTGCGGCGCACCGCATGGACGTGGAGCGACATCGAGCTGCCAAAGCTCGCCTCGCTGACGAGAAGCAGGAAGCTGAGGTGCGACGCGTGCGGTGGTTGAACCGGCGTACGCCGGCGCCGGATCCACAGATCTTCGGTGTCTCCCACGAGGGCGCAGAGCATCTGACGGCGATGTGGATGCGCCACCTGGGTGTCCTCGACGCCGAGGTCACGCGCTACTCTGGCGACGGCGGCGTGGATGTGGCGAGCGCCGAATACGTAGTGCAGCTGAGGGAGAAGGGGACCGGTCGCAAGGTCGAGGTCAGCGGGACAGCGTCCGACGGTGAAGAGCTCAAGAGATTCCTGGCCGGCCCGCGAGTACATGGACTGGCCGCCACAATTCCGAATGTGTACGAAGCGAGCGGTTACGACGACTACGTGCTCGTTTCTGGGAACACGGAGGTCGACACTGCCGACGTTATTCGCCCCACAAACGACGACCGATTCACCATCGCTTTCGGCTAGGGTTTACCATCCCCATTCAGGCAGCGCACGTGAGCGCGCCCGGGGACGTGGACACGCACGACTTGCATCTGCCCGCGCGATCATGGCTTGATATCAACGCAACCCGGCTGCAGGTGTGGTCATGTCGGCGTGCTCGTAACGGATTTGGGTCAGCAGCAAGCTGGCGAGGCCAAGTACTCCGAGGGCATACTGCTTGGCGTCGGCTCTTTCCTGAATGTTGTGACGATCGACGTTGCTGATCGCCGCGACCATTCCGGTGCCAAGGCTGCGCCAACCTTCGGTCTCGTTGCGTTGGCTCCCCAATGAGAGCGCGCCGTCCGAACCAAGCGCCTTGGCAAACAGAGTCTGACCTATAAGCTTGCCGCCGTCTTGGTTGGTCGGGTTGCCTGCCCATCGCCGAACCTTGTCCTCAACGTAGATCGCAGCCGCGCTTGCGACTTGCTCCCACCGCTCTTCTTCGACTGAATGCTTGACGTGGTCCCACAGGCCCGAATCGTAACTACCGCCTTCGATCGCGGGGGCGCCGACGGACAACTCAAGCTCAAATATGGCCGCCTCCATCAGCCCGGCGGCATCCTGCACGCGAGCACGAAAGTATCGAGCATCTTCTTCGGCCTCGCCTGGTGCGCCACTGTATATGCCGATGTGATAGCCCAGCTTTCTGAACTGCTGCACGGTTGACGATTCGGCGCCGAGGCTGCGTTCGAGCACAGCGACAACCTTGGCCTTCCATTCCTTGTGCTGCGGCGTGGAAGCTTGCACGAGCGAGTCCTCGATCGCCTGCTGTTTCAGCTTCCGCAATTCACCGATGGCAATCTCCGGCTTCATCGTCGCACTCCCCAATCTCGATCTGACGCTATCGGCCCAGTCCGACAAGGCGGCCGAGTCCGATCCTCTAGCGTGCGGTGCACGAGTGCGGCACGGCCGGCGGGCACGTGACCACTTCGAGGTCTAAAGCGATGCGCACCACCGCGCCGGCGAGAACGTCACCTTCGATCGTCACCCGGCGCGCACGAATGACCTTGTTCGGTGTGATCCGCCAGCGGGCACGGGCACGATGAGGGGCGCCGGTCGCGCTTCACTGTGTTGTGTGTACCAGGGCCGCAAACGATAGGGGAGCGCCCGGAGGCGCCCCCTTGTGGTCGCGACCTTGGTTAGGTCGCGCAGTTGGTTTAGATGATCAGAGGTGAGGGTAGGCCCCGACCTTGCTGTCCAACGGCACCTTCCAGAACTCGACGTTCCACGCCGCCGTGCCGCCGGCGGGCACGCGGTCGGTGTAGGTGTAGTCGACGCCGACGATCTTCCCGCCGCCGTCGCGGGCAATCAGGTCGATGCGAATCATGTCCTGGTCCTCGGAGAAGTTACTAGTGACGGTGCCGTTGACGGTCATGTAGTCGTACTCGGAGCCTGTCTTCACCTCGCCGAGGGTGAAGGATCCCGTCTCGGCGGCAGGCGAGTGAGTGGCCGCGTCCGCGGTAGGCCCGCGCACCTCAATGTGGTCGATCTGCGCCGACCCGATGTCAAAGAAGTCCCCGACGTACCACGAGGTGCCCGACAGGATGGTGCCGTACGTGCTGTCGGTGTCAATCAGCACGCCGTTCGCGTCGTAGGCCTCCACGTCGATGCCGGCGCCGGCGAAGATGTAGTCCTTGTTCGGGTTGGTAACCTCCACGGCGTACCAGCCCATGCCGTTCTCGGTGTCCACGCCGAACGCGGTTTCCCCCAGCACCAGATCCTCGGCGTCGGCGACCACCGGTTCCTCGTCGACCGCCGGTTCCTCGTCGGCCGACGTCTCCTCGTCGGCGACGTCGGAGGTGCCGACCTCCTCGGTGACGGAGTCGTCGATGGCGTCGCTGACGGCGCCGGCGGCCAGCGCCATGAACACGATCACGCCGACGATCGTGCCGACCACGGAGACGATGATTGCGGTCAGGCCCTGCCATTTGGGCTTGTCCTTCTGGAACAGGGCGATGATGCCGAGGATGAAGCCGATCGGCAGGAGAATCCACCCGACAATCAGAGCGCCGGGAATGCAGGCGAAGATGAATCCGACGGCGGCCACTGCCAGGGCGACGATTCCCAGGATGTTGCGAGGCTTCTTCTCGGGTGCGGGTGCGGGTGCGGGTGCGGTCGGCGGGGCAGGAACGGCGCCGGTCGCGGTGGCGATGCCCCCGACAGGACGAACCTGGTCGGTCCACGAGGTGCCGTCCCAGTAGCGCTGCTGGCCTTCAACGCCTGCAGGGAACCATCCTGCGGGTGCGGATGTAGGGGTCGAATCGGTCAAGGTATTCCTTCCACGGAAAGGCCACGTCCGACGCCGTGACCCCAGTACACGAGTGCTCGCCGGGCAAAGGCGAGCTCGCGAGAGTTTATGAGAAGGTCCTCATCAAACCCGCGACTTTCGCTCAGGTTTCAGCCAGATCCGCGGCGAGTGAGTTGAGGGATCGCCTACGTCGTCCGCGGTCAAGTCTGAGTCCTGGCGCCGGTAATTGGCTGTCACCACACGCGGGCAGCTCATCGAGGAGCGCCGCGTCAGGCCATCGATCTCGCGGCGGCGGGAGACTTCCGGCGACATAGACGCGACGAGGGCGGAGGAGATGGATTCCCCGGGGATTGCTTCATGTCAGTGGACGCGAGTTGCGGGATTGCCGATGCTCGTGGACATCGGCTGCGGCTCCGCAGCGGGATGTCCGACGTGTCGACCGTGTCGATACAGTGTGGCCATGAAGAGCGCCACCTTCGTTCTCGCCCTGGCATTGGCCCTCACCGGGTGTGCGGCCTCGCCCGCCGCCGAGGAGGAAGGGCCGACGACGACGCCGGCCGCCGAGGAAGAGAAGCCCACGCCCACGCCGACCGCGGAGGCTGACGCGCTCGTGCTGTGCGAGCTGATGTCGCAGAAGCTCTTGGAGTACCCCGACTACGTCCTGGCTATCGCTAACGGCGAGTTCGATCAGGCCACCCACGACGACTTCTACGCGTGGGCGGAGGAGATGAAGGCAGTCGCGCCAGCGGACGCGAACGTGCCGCTGGCGAAGTTCACCGACCCCATCTACCAGGTGCAGGAGGTTGTCGAAATCGGTGGCGGGTCGCTGACGTTCAGCACCGACGACTACAAGGCGGGCAACCTCGAGATCATGGAGTACTGCGTGGACGCGGGCTTCAACGTCGACAACTGAGCCCGATGCGTCCGACGCTGACCGGCCTGCTGATCGGCAAGACTCACCTGTCCCAGTACATGGCGGAGACGTACCCGAACACCCTTCCGTTGCGCCGCAGCATCCGTGACGCGTGTGGCCCCATCCGCTTCACACCGGGCACCAGCAGGGACGGCGGTCCGGCGGGGTCCGCGTTCGACATGCTGGTCACCCTGACCGTCCAACCGGACCGCGTGCCGCTCGACCCGGCGCCGTCGTTGCCGTGGCGTCGCGAACAGGCCGAGCTTGCCGCTGTCGTCATCGAGCGTGCCGCGGCCGGTGTGAAGTCCGGGGACCGCAGCGACGACATCCTCCGCGCGCTGTGGATCCTCGGGCTGCTCGTGAATTCCATCCGGTCCGTTCAGTCGTATCTGTACAGCCCCGTGACCGCCGCCGTCCAGGACTCGTCCGGCGTCGAGGAGACGCTGGCGCGTCTGCACGAGGTCATCCCGCAGGCAGGACTCGACTAGGTCCGGCAGGTCGACTCCATGGCAGCCGTCGAGCTGTACCCGCGGCTGGGTCAGACTGTGCACCTGCACCCCTCGCTCAGCAACGACACCCTCATGGCCGAAGCGGACATCATCACGGACGGGCTGCTCCTGGACCTCAAGTCGTCCCGAGGCAAGGCGAACTCCGCTGGGTTGTTCGCGCTGTTACCCACCGCCCGCGACATCTACCAAATCGTCCTCTACGGGCTCCTCAGCCGAGGCGGGCCGGAGGAGCGCTACGGCCGCGTCACCGACGTCGGCATCTACGCCGCGAGATACGGGAGGCTCGTCGCCTGGCCGCTGGAGCAGCTGATGCTCGTTCTCGCCGGCGAGACACTCGACCCCGACGCGGAGCTGCAGCACATCCTCGCGCTTGCGCACCAGGCGGACTACGACCCGTTCACATAATCCAACGATCCGCATACGGCGGCGCACGGCAGTGGTGCGTCGCGGGCGTTGGCACCGGCGCCCGGTTGACCCCCGCTAAGGAGCAACTCTCTTGGTCACGCCCGCCTTCCGAGTGGCCGCGTGAGTGAGCGTCGGCGGACTTGGCAGCGAACGGACGAGGCTATGAAGTCGAACAGACCGTATTGGCCATCGCTTGGTCGCGCGTTCAAGTTCGCCGTCGATCTGCTCGATCCATGCCCGAGCGCGTTTCCCCGTCGCCGAGCCGGGAAGGAACGAGTCCTCGCCCTCGAACAGACATTCCGTCGCCTTCGACCACCAGGTAGCGATCCGGGGATCGACCTCCGCAAGCGCCATCTGCACAGCGGGGCGACGAGGGGCGGTCCGACCGTAGGCCACAGCTCGCGCAATTGTGACGCCGAGGCCGTTCTCGTAGATTCGCGCCATCGCGTGTCCCCAGTGGCGAGCAAGCCAGAACGCTGCGGCGTCCTGCCGACGTCGCTCGACAGCGCGCTCCAACGCAAAGGCCAAGAACACACCGAACGCCGTCGCAAGGGTGGTGAAAAACACGCCGAGCCAGAACGCGGGATCTTCCAGAGACATGGCCCGAGCCTATGGGGCCGGCGTTACCCTCCCGATAGTCGTCGGGCTTCTCTATATCGCTGGAGCCGTCGCGGCGGTTGTGATCCTCATTCGCGCCGTCCGTTGGAAGCGCCGCGCAAGCCCCCATAGCGGCTGACGATATGTCGACCAGGCGGGGTCTCGTGAAACGGCGGTCGCGCGCGCCAGGTTCCGCAGCCCGCGCCCTCGATCACGCTCGATCTGGCGGCTCCAGAAGAGGAGGACGAGGTTGACGTTGCGCGCCCGAGAGCCGAACTTTCGAATCCCCATCTGCTCGCTCGAATGTCGCGGTGCGCCATTCGACGCCACCGGTTGATTCGTTCCCAACCAAATGCGACCCGGCGAAATAGCGTTGATTGCCGTGGACCACTCCGAGGAGCCTCGCGGGTCCAACTCGATAGATGCTGGCGAGCTGGGGGGCACCGCCCGATTGCCTATCAACACCGCTCACAATCGCATCGACGAAGCCACTGAAGACGGCTCGGCTCGTGTTCGCCGCATCGCTCGTCTGCCAGCGGCCGATGTGACGCTTGACGGCGCTGGCGCCCGAGCCAACGATTCTGATCGCGGTGGATCCGGGCGGAATGTTCACGTCTTGGATAGACCAGCCGTCATCAGCACGTGAGGAAGCGTGTCGACAAGAAAGTTGCCGCAGCCCGAACTCGCCTTGCATGCCGGCTCCATCGCGTGAGGCGATGAGAACTTCGATCTCCTGACTTTCACGTCGAGGGGGCCGGTAAGAGGACCAGGCGTGACGGAGGGCAGACGTCACTACGTCCTGGAGGCGGCTGCCGTTCGGAGCGAGACCGCGATCGATGCGCTCGATGATGCTCGGCAACACAGTCGAGGGGAATTCGAGCGTCCCCGCGAATCCCACCGCGAGCGGATGCACGGATGAGGCGAATACTTTCTGTGCCTCGTTCCACTCGCTGCTTGTTCCCGGCCACGAGATCTTGCTGTCCGCGGCGAGGTTCAGGGACGAGGGTCCTCGCGAGTCCGCAGCTGTCCACGCGATTAGGGACGTCACGTCAATTACGGTACTCCCGAGATGTGCCAAACTATCGGAGCGTCTCCGACGCCGCCTTATTCCGTTAGGTCGGGTGAGGCACGCAACTCCTGGGACCGCCCCCAACCATGGCGGTACGAGGTGTCACTGCGGGATTTCGATCCCGCACCCAGGTCTTCGCCCCGGCAGCGGTCGCGTTGTCGGGGCACTCCTGCTTCGGCGGAGGCGGGTCTAGCGGTTCCGGTCGGGCGGCGGGTGGTGGCAGACGGGAATTGCATGCGGGCACCGGTGCGAATGCGGAGCCGTCTGCGCACGCTGGAATCACTGCGGCGGAGCCGGTGCTCAAGCAGCGCTGGCCGTCGGGGTCGCTCCGCTACTCCCCGTTGGGCGCATCTGAGCCGTACTTCCGCATGAACTCCATCCCAACCCGTATCGCCTCCTCAATCCGTATCCTCTCGAATCTGGTCAGCCAGTCGCGCATAGCTTGAAGTTCCTCAGGGTTGGGATACTCGCTTGGCTCGCGCGCCCACTTCTCGACAGTCGGGATAAGGTTCCTTTCAAGGTCGCCGCGCGTCATGAGTTCGATGAACGACATGCCTTCGGTGTCGGTCTTCTTGACAAGATCTTCCGGCGCGCTCGCCTGCTCTACTCGTATGTTCGCGTACTCGTACATCTCCGACGCGTTAGGGAGTCCCGAAGTCTCGAACGCGATCCGCAGGGCAGCCCACTCAGCCTCGGCGCCTAGTCGCTCAGCTGACTTCGGTTCTTTCGACTGTGAAGCGTTCAGCTGGTGCGCCACCCGGACCATCGAGCCCGCCAAGCGGGTACGTTGCTCACGGTCTTCAACCACTTGCCGCCGAGCTGTTTCGCTTTGGCGCTCACGCCGCTCATCATCGGCCGCCTTACGTGCGGCCTCCAGTTGCTTGGCGGTCGCGTCGCGGGATGCTTTAACGCTGTAGTAGATGGTGAGCACCGTGACGACCCCCGTAGCAACTACGGTCGCGAGAAACTCCCAGAAGGCGAAGGTCGCGCTCCACAAGACGCAAACGTCGTCGCTGAGAACGAAGCATGCCTTGCCTAGATGTGCCACGCCCGCCCTCTCGTCGACTAGTCAATCTGCCTGCTCTTCGGAACACGCGGCAACGGGGCCGCAGAACCCGCAACCAGAACAATAGTCAGCGGGCCACTCGGCCCGCAGCTACTTCGGATCGTTCCTCGGGGCGCCCGGCAACGCCGCCTCGGCCGACGCCGAACGCTTCTTGCGGATGCGAATCACCTGAGACTCCCATGCGTCAGCCCGAAGCGTCGCGTCCATCATTCGGTCAACGGCGTCAGAGATCTCCTTGGCCGGTCGCCGCAGGAGTTTGCTCATCGATGACATAGAGTCGATCGCCATCTTGAACTGGCTAAAGTTCTCCATCGATTCGCGGGACGAGCGCGCGAGGTTAGGAATGGCGTCGAGGAACGAATCGATCTCATCTCCGGCTGCCGATGGATTGCTTTCTAGATAGTCCAAGATCCCGGTGAGCTGCTGATCCACGGCTGACATGTCGCGGGCGAACCCAACGGTCAATTCAGTCAGTTCGCTCGCTTTCGGCTGGAGTGCGCTTGCAAACTTGGCGACTAGTGTCAGCCGTTGCTGTGCAGAAGGGTTCAGCGCGTTCGCCGCCTGAATCGTCGCAGTGGAGTCGACGGCTATTGCTCCCATCTCTTCGACGACACCACTGATCCGGTCCGTAGTCTCGGAAAGCCCGGGCATCGTGGCCTCGAAGCCGGCGAGCTGATCTAGAAGCCCCTCGGGCTCTTCTAGTTCGGCAGACGCTTCGTGCTGCTCGACGGGTTCCAGATCGTTTGGCTGGGCCGACGGCTCGGCGTCCTCGTTCCAGACCCGCGTCGCCGATACCGGCACGCCCGATTCTGCTAGACCAGCGCTCAAAGCCCTTTGGAGCTCTTTCCTGGCGTCGATGAGGCCCCGTTCGGATCGCGAGAACTGAATAGTTCTGATCGCGGACACGTCGAACGGGAGCTGACCGTACTCGCCGATCTGGATCGTCAACAGTGGGCGGGTGTGACGCAAGCCAAGCTCATACATCACGTTCGGGTTTCCTCCGCTAACGTCAGCAATGACCACTTCGTCGTCTCGGAGGCGTCGGAACACTTGTTCCGTGATCTCACCTGTCGCGGCGATCTGGTCTGCACGCACCGGGTCCAGACCGAACGCGTGGCAGGCCGGCTGAACTACCTTCTCGAAGACGTCGAGAGCATCCTCATATATGTCCCGTGCCGGGTCACCGATAGGGGCGAACTTGCTCCCGATCGGCCCGACAACGAAGCAACGGAGGGGAGCGTCGCTGCTGAGGGGTTCATCAGACATGTGTAATCTTGCTCTTTTCGATCAGTCGCGCAGATTGCACGAAGAGTCTCTTCCGCGTTTGAACGCGTACACCGCTGTAGCGAGTATTGCGCCTTATGCTTCACCGCCAGCACACGTATCAATTGCGAGGCGGCAACCGAGTCGACTCTCCTTAAGGTTCTGGCCGACTGGTGATGGTCGGATGAGTTGGGAACAACCCCGCCACCCGCGAGGATGATTGCATCCGACGCGTTGATTCCCGCCGAGACAGCGAGACTCACCGCGGCGTCGTAGGCGTTGATCTCCAGCGCCAGTTCCGCGACCAACATGAACTCCTCAGCTTTTGCGATCTTGGTCCGAACCGCGAATTGTTGCTCGGCTGACAGCACGTCCCTACGTTATAGGGCACGTACCCCGCTCCATGGGGCGATCGCGCGATCCAGGGCTACCGGTAAGGGGAAGCTGCTCTTCACCACCCCCAACACAAACGGCGGCGAGTCGATCAAGTACACGTCACGAAACGGCCGGCGACCCAGCTCCCGTGTCGAAATGTCGACTTGAACGGCGTCGTTCGTCCCGGCGCATCGCGCGTCGATCGCATTCCGGATCGCGACCTGGCCGAGCACCGCGACGCACTCATGGGCATCGCATGGGGACTATCCATGTATTCGCCCGCCTTCGCCGAACGCAACGCCGAGCTACGCGCAGGCGGCATGGCTCCCATCCAGGCGCGTGTCGCGCTGGCTCGTAACGCCTGCCGCCTCATCTATCGGATGCTCGTGACTCAACAACCCTTTGATGAACAGGCCTACCGTCAAGGGAGGCTCAGCCGCGGACGGTGACGGCCACGATTGCTATGCCGCTCGACGGCGCAACTTAGCTTCCCGCCCGTCCGCGCTGAGCCGCCTCTGACGGCGAACACGAAAGCCTGCCGCACCACGGCGCCTGATCAGCCTGCCGAACCTCCGGCGGCTCAGCCTTCTACCCGGAACGCACTTCATCACCCAACAGCCCGGACGCACCATCACGCCCGGGCTGATCACGCACGCCCGAACCACACCTTGACTCATGACGCGAAAGCTAAGCGCTGGTGTCGACTTCCTTACGATGACCGAAGAATCCCGTCCGCCTAACGGCGTATCCAAGCGACTCCAGTGCAGCCGTGGCCCGCGCCTCGAGCGCGGGCCGACCAGCGCAGCCGGCGACCACCGCATCGCCGAGTTCCTTCTTCACTGACCGCGGCACCGGCCGGGCGAGGTTGGGAAGATGCGACAGGGCGGGCTCCACAGCGGTGACGCCCTGGCGGAAGATCGGAATCATGATCTGCTTGATCAGTTGCGCTCGCGAACTCGACTCGGAGATGTTGGCTAGCCTCCAAAGTCTTAGGGCTTCGACGCGGGCGGGATTGGTGGAGGATGCCTGGTATCGGGTGATCAGCATGGCTGTCGCCTCTTGGTCAGGTAGTTCGCGAAAGCCAATTGACAGTAGACGATCGTCAGCAAGATAGCGGGCGGGGTTCTCAAGGTAAGGACGGACGAGGTCCGCCCTTTGTGCCTCCCCTGCTCGGCCTCTCCACGACTTCATAGCTTTTGCGAACTCGGGCGGCGGCGGCGTCGCCGCGCGCAACGTCGTGTCAAACACGGACAGCACTGCTCCAGCTTCCTCGTCCGTGGCACTCAACCAATGAAGAGTCATGCTGTTGTATGCATCGGAGCTCAGGTCGGCTTTGTAGGAGAGCAGTGTCCTGGCATCGGGCGCGCGCACGCCGCACGACGCAGCAACGTCTGGGGCGAGGTCGGCGACAGTAGCCCGAAGGCGAGCATCATCGAACTCCGACAGCCACGTGCAGTCGCGCAGCGCAGAGACCAGTTCGAGGTAGTCGTTGCCTTCGACCTCATTGCCCAACACCGACTCGACGCGGGCCGTTACGAATGTCGCCATCGGGGACTCTACCTGCTCTTCCTCATGGTCCAGCTTGAGCACGTGGACAAGCGTGGTGATCTCGTTGTGGTCCACGCGACGAGCGTCGGCCACTCCGGCGTGGGCGAGGACTTCCGCCACCTCCCTTCGCCTGAGCCAACCGTCAAGGTCCGCGGAGTCCTCCACCAATTGGCCCAGGTCCGAGGCAGCATCCTGCAGGGTCTCGAGGGTCTTGTCATCCACCGCATGAAAGAGCGGTTCGATCCGTTCGGCAACGAGCCGGAGTCGAGGCATCTGCTCCTCGTCGGCCAGCGCTGTACCACGCGCAGACACCACGAGGCGCTTGAGCTCCAGCGCGGAGGCGGCTGCCAGAGGGACACTCGGGTCTATGACCGCCAGCCATTGAGCCCAGACGGCTAGTTCGCGCCGCTGTAGTTGGTTGAGAATCAGCCGGCTCAGCTCCGCTTCCGCGACCGGAGCGAGGACTGGTAGGAGTCCTTCAACAGCATCGCGACCGATCTTGACGTCGGCGCTGAGTAGGACGCTGGCGAGGCGCTCTGCACCGCCCTGATCTACCGCTCGACGTGTGCGGATCAGTTCGGCAAGGGCGTCGACGGTGGAGGCGGGGTCAAATGGCTCGATCAGTTCGTCGTCGTCGGCGGAAGCTGGCGGGGGAGCGCCTCGACGCACCCCATTGACCGCCGCCGCAGCCGACGCGGCCGCGGCCTTTGTCGCACGTTCCCACTCCTCACGAGCCGCGGCCGCTTCGCGTGTCCCTGCCGCCAACTCGGGCCCGACAGCCGAGACAACTTCGGAAAACTGGTCGTTCTCGAGGTCGGCGAGCGACGCTGTGAGCTTCTCTACGTCATCGCTCAACAGGCGTCGGTGCAGGATCTCGGAGAATCGGTCGGAATCGACTGACCGCGCAAAGCTTGAACTGCGCAGCACGACGCCAAGTAGTTTGTCATCGGTTTCGACGGCATGCGTCGCGAGGACATCCGCGCCGAGCCGAGTGGCCTCCTGTCGATCGCTCGCGAGCGCCAACGTCCAGGCGCCGAGCGCGGTCGCTTCGCCGATAATGTCGGAGTTCTCTTCGACGAGCTGCCCCACTACATGGACGCAAGCGTCCGCAACGCTCGACGGAACTTCGCCTTCCCCGATCGCCGCGAGGATTGCACGGGCGACATTCTGAGACTCGTAACCGATGCCGGTGCGTGCTTGTTGGATCAGCAGGCGAAGCGCCGCCAAACGACCGTCTTGGTCAAGCTCCGCATAGCGTGTTCGCACAGATGAGAGCGAGCCATTTTGAGCGTCCCTCTCGAGCTGGGCGGCTAAAGGAGCCGGCAATCCGTAGAGCGGCCCGCTGTCCTGGAGGTGGATCAAAGCGCGGGTGGGACCGGTGATGAGCCTGGTGCGGGACAGGTAGTCGATGAGTTGTTGACCATGAGCGGACACGACGTCATGGTCGGGCCCACTCGCGTCCTCTTCTGCGTCTACATCGAGTAGCAGGCGGTCAACCTGCCGACGCCTCTGAGCGTATGCTTCCGCGATCCGCCTGATCTGGGGTGTGACGTGGGGAAAGTTCTTCCAAACGGCTTGTCGCGACGCGTCCGGCTCGGTTTCGGCGAGCGCCAGCACATAGGTGGCCAACTCTGGATCTGAGACCAGGTCCCGGGCGAAGATCGGGAACTCGACGCGCAAACACACGAGTCGCGCGAGTTCGTCGGCGGCGCCCGGCAGGTCGATATCCAACAGCCCGCTCGAGCGCCGAGCCTCGGCCAAACGGTACGCGAGCGCGAAGGAGTTCAGTAGGTTCTTGACCCGTCGAGGACTCCTCACGTGTGTCGGGATGAGGATGGACGCGATCACCCCCGTATCGACGCTCTGCCAAACGCCAGTCCTTCCTTGAACGAGCTCGGCGGCGAACGATGTCACGCTCTGGGGCATGAGCGGCGGAATTGAGATCTGATACTGGAAAACCTTGTCGAGGTATCCGCTGCCCGCGGAGTAGTACGGGTTGACGTCGTCCGCAGGAGTCGCCTGAGTGGAGCCCTCAGTGAGCGCCTGCTCGATAGATTGCGGATCAGCAGCGACGATGAAGATGCACTTGTCCACGCCTAAGAAGGTGCGCACAGCATCCAGCGTTTCGATGACCTCGTCTGGAGCGCATCGATCGATCTCGTCCACAAAGATCACGAGGCGTTCCGCTTTGCAATCGGCAACAAGCTGTCGAAACAGGTTTTCGAACTCTTCGTCGCTCTCTGCCTTCTCGATCCGCTTCTCCTGAACGAACGTCCTTCCGATGAGGGCAATCACGGCGGTCAGCAAAGTCGCAGGCACCAGAGAAGCCGGAACGGCGCTTGAGAACACGGCGATCAAAGCCGCCCAGACGTCTTGCTGCTGAATGATCGCAAACAGAGCGACCACGGCGAGGACCACCGTCACGCAGATGAGCGCGATGACGGCGAACGTGAGCAGCAGGCTCCCCACCTTTTTGGCAGGGACCTTGAAGTCAGTGTCGACTCGACCGCTGTACAAGTCCGAGTGGTACTTGGGGCTCTTCTGCCCTAGTTCTGTTGCAACTACAGAGACGAAATTGCGACGTAGCGGATTCTGGGCGTACTTGAACGCGTCGAACCGCGCGAAACGCATCGACCTCTCATTCGCAATTGCCGCGGCTAGCATCCGTCCCACACCGCTCTTACCGGAGCCCCAGGCGCCGTACAGCGCGATGTTGGATGGCGTAGGAACGGTTCGAGCGAGCTCGACCAGTTGATCTACAACGTCCTTATGACCCAGTCGGTCCTCATCGAAGCGCGCCACTTCGCGATCGTCGATGAGTTCACCTGGTTGATAGTTCGCCGCCACCTGATCCCCAAATCGTTCGTGAGCCTTCCCCATGCCAGACCGAGAATATCCACTTGTACAAGAACGTCGGGGCCGTCATGGGGGCGAGTTGGGTTCGCAGATGCAGTTCTTGAACCGGAGCTCGGCGTCGAAATCGATGGTGAGCGCTGAACCTCGGCTGGGACGCCACTGGAACGCACGGCCGACCCATCCACGAACGGCTGGCTCGCCCGCCGCCCGCCGCCCGCCGGCGCCCGCACAGGGACTCTCAATCGCAGTCGGTGGGCTCTACATCCCCAGCCTGCGCCCCGCACTCGGCGCCCCAGCCACCGGCCCCGTGACCACGGCCGCCTCCCGGGCCCTCGCCGCACGCCGCACCTCCGCCGCGGCCGCGCGCACAGCATCCTGCATCGTCAACTCCGGAGTGCCGCGCTGCATCGACTCGGCGAGACACTCGCGGGCCGCGGCATCCGTCCGCGCCACGACGATTGCGACGTTGTGCACCCGCCCCCGCGTGAGGCCGACGTAGAGCCCCGCGGCATCGACATCTGGCCCGACCACTGAGGCGTCGGCGGTGTCGCCCTGCACGCCGTGCACGGTGGACGCGTACGCGAGCTGCAAGTGCTCGCGCGCATACTCGGCAGACACGCGCCTCACCTCGCCGCTGTCGCTCACGGAGACAAGAGACACGTAATCATCGCGGATGCCTCGCACGATCCACTGCGCTCGATTCTCGACTCTCGTGAGCCGATCGTTGCGACGGGTCTGGACGGTGTCGCCGACGAGGATGCGCTGCTGCCCGATTCCCCACCCGGCGACGCGGACGTCGAGCTCGCCCTTATCGACTCGCCGCTGCTGGATGGCGTCGTTGATCGTATCCGCCTCAGCATTCGTGCCAGATACCAGCGTCACCCGCTTGCCGCGTGCGTGCCAGTCGAAGTACGCGTCGATCATCCGCTCACGCGCCGCGTCGTGATGATCGACCCGGTCGACGTGACCGTGTTCGGCAAGCTCGCCCGCAACCACCAGCGCACGCTCGCGATCACCTCCATCTCGGAGCCGCAGCGTGAGCGCCGCGTACTCGGGATCGCGGAACCGGTGCACCGTGTCGAGCTCGACCGCAGCGTTCGCGTGCCGGATCGCAGAACCCATCGCGCCCGCATGCCCGACCGGCAACGCCTGATGCGTGTCACCCACGAACGCCAGCCCCACACCCTGCTCGATCGCGAGCTCGACGAGGACGTTCGCCGTTTGCAGGTCGACCATGCCGGCTTCGTCGACGACGATCCGATCGCGAGAACGCAACACGTACTGCGTGGGTCCGCCGTACTCGGCGCCCGTGCTGGGATCGACCTCTCCCACTCGCAGCCTGGTCCACACCTTCGCGCCGGCCTCGTCGGTGCCCCATCGGTAGCCATGATCCGAGAGCAGTGCATGAATACTGGATGCCGCGGCCCCGACCTCCCGAGATGCCACCGACG
This sequence comes from Microbacterium sp. ZW CA_36, assembly GCF_044987475.1. Taxonomy (NCBI): domain Bacteria; kingdom Bacillati; phylum Actinomycetota; class Actinomycetes; order Micrococcales; family Microbacteriaceae; genus Microbacterium; species Microbacterium sp. ZW CA_36. The sequence goes on along the minus strand of NZ_JBJDRL010000001.1, from coordinate 103,546 downwards.
CCGCCTTCCGCGTGGGGGCAACGACGAGCATCCGCCGCCGTTGCGACGTGAGCGCCGCGAACGCAGCGCGCAGCATCGTCGTCTTGCCCGTGCCGGCGGGGCCGGTCACCGTGACGAGCCCGTCGGTGCCGGCGATGGCGCACGCGGCAACGCTTTGCGACGCATCCAGTGCCGACAGATCCTCGTTCGGTGTGAACCGCTGCAACTCACCCGGCAGAATAGAACGCCCCGGTTGGGCGAGGACGTCCAAGCGGCCCGCGAGACGCACCTTGGCGCGGACGGTCTCAGTCGCCATGAACGCCTTGGCGTGCGCCGGAGGATCGTCCGCAATGAGCCGATAGACGGCACCCGTGGCGCGCTCCGTGATCTCGGCGATCGCACCATTGAGCCGGTCGCGCTCCGCAACGACGCCCGTGCGCGAGAGCGCGCGTATTGCGCCCGCGCGGATGTCGAACATGCTGAACCTCCCGCCGCAGGAGGTGGACCGTTCGTCGGCGTCGACCACTGCCTTCGCCGCGAGCAGATCCAGGTCGATGGCGTGCGGGTCTGTTGCAGCGACGGGAATGGGTGGGCGCGGGGTGGTCAGGCTCGGGTCGATCGCTGCGATCTCGTCGCGGACGCGCGCCTCCCACGACGCCTCATCGAGATGGGCCGGCTTGTTCGGACGCGACACCGCCCACGCGTGCCGGTCGATCTGCTGCAGCACCTCCACGCTTGGCGCAGATCCTCCGTGCGTCGTCGACCAGTCCTCGATCAGGCGCGCGCGGTTGGCTTCGATTTGCGACGACCGACGCGAGACGGGTCGGACGGCGCCAGCGAGTTCGGCGATCTCGCCAGTGTCCTCGAGCGTGTAGCCACGCCGGGCGAGCGCGGCGATCCAGGCGGGATCGGTGCGCGCGGCCAGCTCGCCCTCGGCGTTGACGACGGTGTGCAGTTTCATCGCGACGCGCGAGTCGAGGTTCGACCACTTGCCGTCCGCGCCGAGGACCTTGATGTTCAGCCAGAGGTGACGGTGGATGTGCGGGTCGAGCGCGCGCGAGCGCCGATGCTGCAGTTCGACGACCTCGATGCGGGTGATCTCCTCGCGCATGAGCCCTCCGTGCCCGCGCCGCGCGTTGAGCTCCGTCTGCCACGTGAGCAAGATGCGTTCCCGTAGCCGGTCCTGGAGCGCCTCGAACTCGGCGGCGAGTTCGGGATGCAGCAGCGCGGCGATGCTGTAGGACTTCGGGTGGTTGAGCGTTCCGTCGAGCAGCAGGTCGGCGTCGGGGCTCAGCCGCTGATGGCCGCGCTCTTCGCCGGTGACCGGGTCGTGTCCAGTGAGCCAGACACGAAGGCCGCCGGCGGTGAGCCCGTCGGAGGTGATGACGCCGTTGTCCACGATGAATCGTGAGACGGTCGAACCGGATGCGGCACTGTACGCTTCGAGCGCGTCAACGCCGGGGGAATGCGGAATGTGAGCATCGCAGGTGCCCTCCAGCGCGTACGAGATCGCCTGTCGAACCCCTCTGGATTCGACACCTCGCTTCCATCGCTCGAGGCCTCCTCGCATGCCGCCAGGATAGGTCGTGTTTTGCCCATTATCCAGGGGATTTTTCTAGTGTGCAGCTACGGGTAGGGGAGTGCTTCTAAACGGTGTCGCTCACCCACGGTGCCTGCGTGCATTGCTGGTTTTCCTTCTCTCTTCTTGGCTCGGTTCTTCCTCCTCCCTTCGTGGCTCGGTTCGTCTTGGGTCTTGGGTCTTGGGTCTGTGTGATCTCGGTGCGTCGCTTGTGGTTCTCTCGGCTGCCGGGAGCTGTCCGGCTATGGCCCCGCTATCGCCCATAGCATCGACCCGGCTATTCGAACCGGCACCACCTCATGCCGCACAGTCGTCAGAATCGGCACTGGATCCGTGCGGTGATCAACCCTCTCCCGTACGTTTGTGAAGTGACTTTGCAGGTCGGAGACCCGGGCGCGGCGAACTTCGTTCTCGCTCCACTCGACGTGGTTGGCAGACTCCTTTGGTCGCTCCCGGCTAGCGTCGCTCGATAGCTCTGGGTCGCGCCCTCCACTGACGGGAATTTGGGGCTGATGTTGTCAGCTACCGTGTCGGAAACGAAAGTTGGGATGGTCGTGCCGACGGAATACATCGAGGTGGCCTGCGACGAATCGGGCAACGAAGGAGAGAACCTCACCCGGGCAGGCAGCAGAGTGTTCACCCACGCCGGCGTGACCATCTCTGTCGATGACGCCGAGGACCTAATGAGTCAGCTGCGCGTCGATCTTGGTACTCAAGCCACAGAGATCAAGAGCAGCGTCCTCCTGAAGCCGGCAAACCGCGACGTGTTGGAGTGGCTCCTCACTGAACCTCGGCTGGAAGGCAAGGCAGACATCCATCTGACCGACAAGCGCTATTTCGTCGTCGGGAAGATTGTCGATCTGATCGTCGAGCAGGTACTGCACGAGGCGGGCCAGGACATATACAGCAATGGAGTCGCGGGCGACATGGCACGACTTCTATTCGTCGAGGGCCCCGCGCAACTTGGCACGGATTGGGAGACGGCTGTCGATCAGTTCAACACCATGCTCCGCACGACTGTCCGCAAGGGAGCTCCCGCTACTCTGTCCGACTTCTACGCGTCAATTGGCGCGCTCAGGCTCCGAGCGACGGGGATGCTCGCAGACCTTCTGCGGTTTGTCGACGCGGGTCGCGGTGAGGCGGCTGACCTCGTCGCCAACAAGACCAAAACTGCGGAAGACTATCTCGCGCTTGACCCCACCTTTGCCGCGTTGGCTACCGTCGTGCGTACGTGGCATGAGAGGACCGGCCAGCCGGTTCGCGTTGTTCATGACGAGACTTCGCTCCTAACCCCTCAGCGCATTCAGGCCTTGAAGAGTGGTCTAGCGGAGCCTGGCGTGCCCGAGGCGGGGCTCGGACCGGTGCCGTTGCTGAGCGTCACACTCGTTGATTCGAAGTCTGATCCCCGAATACAGATCGCGGATCTTCTGGCAGGCGCAGCCCGCCTCGTCGCTAGTGAGGCACTCGCAGGGCGCGTGAGTCCGTTGATTACCCAGTTGCGCCCCTTCTTCGATCCGAACGGTCTTTGGGGTGACCCGGTGTCATGGCGCACGCTAGTGAGCAGCGCGACCTAGCGCCCCGGCCCTCAGATATTCCGCCGGCGCCTAGGCGGCATTGACCGACTGCGCCGATAGGCTCCTGCCCATGAACCCGGCTCGCGAACTCCACAAGCTCCTATTCGAGTGGCGGACAGTGCCGGGAGGATCGAGCATTCTGAACGTGCGCACGGCGGTGCCGGATGAGCTTGCGCCAATGAACGGCTATACACGGCTGGTGAGTGCGAGTTGGTACCTAGGTGAGGTGGGGCGATCTCTCGACACCCTAGAAGCTGCTGGCGAGGACGTGGAAGCCTATCGCGCCTTTCTTCCCGCGTGGTGGGACGCTCTCTATGTATCCAATCAGCCCTGGAACGCAGGGACGAATGGTGAGACCGACACAGTGCCGTGGGACTCTCTGGCGACCCTGAACATGTACGCCGGCTACCTTGACAAGACGCGCATCCAGCCGTATCTCGGCGACGTCGGCGGCTTCGTCGCGGCACGAAACGCCACTGACCAGATTGTGACGACTCTCAGAGCACAGGGCGACATCGACCCAGACACGAAGACCTATGTCTTCGAACTACTCGATCAGATTCGCGGCATGCTCGACGCGGAAGATCTTCGCGTCCACCGCGACCTCATTCGAAAGGTCAACGAGCTGCGGGGATGGCTAGCCGTTTACGAGGACTTTCTGGAGGCTAAGGCGCCGGGGAACCCGATCATCAAGAAGCTGAAGAAGGCCGCCAAGACTCTCGTACCACCGAGCAAGCTTCTATTCGGTGCTGGAGGGTTCGCGCTTGGAGCCGCGGCTGATCTAGTGCAGATAACGCAGGGCGCCGGAAGCTAGACGCCACTCATCTCGCTGCCGAGAGGCGTCGCTTGCGCCTACGAGGTGCTCGGGAATGGACCCTCATGGGGGCGTGTCTGGCGCCGCGCTACGCCGAGCCAATGGGATGATGCCGCAGTGGTGGTGCGCGTCCACCACGAGATAGAGGGGCGCTCGCCAATATGATTCGCGAGTGGATTACACCTTCTTCACCGACGTGCTGAGCGCCCTAACACCCCTTGTGATCCTGGTCGTCGCTGTGCTTGGCCTCACGGTTTGGCGAGCCGACCGAAGGAGACAGGCTCGCCTGGAAGAGGCGCGGCTGCGGCTTGAACATGATCGTCTCGCATACGAAAGTGAGCGCGATGATCGAGCGCAGTCGGAGCAGGAGCATCTGCGCGCGGAGGAAGCGGCCTTCAGGCGGGCAACTTGGATTCCTGAAGGAGATCCCGACGGGGTGTTCATTCTTCACATCTCGTCCGCCGACCCGGTCGGCGTAACCCGCCTCGTCGCAGCGGCCCAGGCGATGTACGCGGCGCACGGCTTCGAACGGCCGGAAATCGTCGACGTCGAGCGCGGATCAGTGAAGGTGAAGTTCCGTACCCGGATTGCCAACCTCTTCCGAGATGAGCGGACTCGCGAACTCCTTTCGGAACTGCGCATCGCTGCCGAAGAGGCGTCCATCGGACGTGTCGTTTCCGAGAACAACGAGCGAAACGCCAATGCAGCCTCTCAACTCATCCGAGAGATGCGTGAAATCGACGGAAGCGCAGAGTACATCTCGCCAACGATGGCGGTAGTGAAGACGATTGATGAGGAAGGCCGGCCGCGGATTCAAGTGCGTATCCCGACCGCTCGCGAATTGGTGGAGCTCCGTGAGGCCGATACGCCAAACCAGGAACGAGTGATCACACAGCGGGCGCCGCGCGCGATTCAAGCCTCGACAGAATCCCCACTATCTGTCGACGACCCCGCCTGAGGCAAATCGGCCGGGGTTGTTCAGCGGTTGACATCGAGTTGTACGGCGCGATGCTCCATGCCCAGTGACCTCAGTTGCAGTCGTCGTGACCGTAGGGTGACCGCAACCGGCGATAGCTTCGTCTCGTGACCCCCTCATCTGGACCGACGCCACCGGTAGCGCTCGCAAGCAGTGAGATCGCCATGCTCACAGAAACGATGCGCGACCTCCAGATGTCCGTCGCCGAGTACTACGCCGACTCGGCCGGTGCCGGCGACCTAGGCCGGCGCATCCGCGGATTCCTGACTGCAACGCAGACTTTGAACGACCTCCTCGCGAACCAGGTCGCGCAGGCGCCGGCCTACACGAGCCTGTTTACGAACGATCGCCACCCGGCTGCAGGACTTATCGAAGCCGTCAAGTTCGCTAGGAACATCCAGCAACACGTCCTTCACATCGTGCGTCCGAGCGACAACATGACGCTGATCGGCGGCACTCTTGGGTTCCGCTTCTACGCCGTGTGGGATGAAGTCCCGGCGGATGTCGTCGCTCGCCTCCGCCGAGGTACCCAAGCGCTCGAGCCGCAGTACCAGGCCGAGCTGAAGGGCAGGGAGGTCACGGGGACGATGATCGCGGTGCTCCGATTCTTCGCCGAGGTGGTGCCTCAAATCATCCACGAGACGAGCGCGGCGAGTGGACGGGATTTCTTCTTCTCAGCCAGCCGGGCGTCAATTCCGCCATCCACCCCGAAGAGCCCGAAGACCAGGCCCGCGCACGGGCGTGGATGGATGGTCGCCGCCCGGGCGGAGACTGCCGGGTTGTTTGTGGGCAGGTCACCATCGACGACGTGCCGTACGTGTACGGTCACACGTTCGTCGGGCGACTTTCCTTCGCACCGTTCGTCGAGACTGTCGAGCAGGCGAACTTCGACATCAGTCTCGGCTACCCATATCTCGAAGGTAACCTCGCCGCGAACTTCGACGACGTAACCGACCGATTCGACAACGTCCACCAGGGCGCCGTACTCCAAAGTCGAGGCGACGTCTCAACCTGGGCCACCCAGATAGGCTCATTCCCCGACCGCCTCGACTGGACTGCACCAGGAGTCCTCGCTGCATCGTGGGAGCAGGTGGTCAAGCTGGAGATCGACACGAGGATTCCGGGATTCAGCTATGGTCCGAGACGCGCGCGCCGTCTCAACGCGCTCGTGCCGCCTCGTTGAAGGCGTAGGGAGACCCTCACGCGAACAGGTGAACGGGCTGAGGGCTCGCTCGGTCAGAGGCGGAAGTGAGTGATGGATCGCGCAACGCATGCCCGCCCGGCACTCAGGAGCCGCGATGTCGGGCGCGGCTTTTCGGCCTTCGCTGGCGTAGCCAGCAATCCAAACAGATGAGGCCAGTTCCCTTGTCGTCAGCCCCTCGAAATCGCTAGAGCAAGCGCGTCTCAAGCTGCCCGCGTCGGTGGGGTCGGCCAGGATGGTCCCATGCCTTGGAAGCCCCGCGCCCCGGACCCTACGACCTGGGACGTTCTGCATCCGGGAGTGCCGTCCTGGCTCGAAGCGCCACTGTTTGATTGGGTGCAGAGAACCGTGCTTTCGGTCGCGATACCTCAAACGACGCTTGTGCCCATGCCTGTGCTCGGCACGACCCAAGATCCGATCACGAAGATGCTCCAAGAGTTCGATCTTGCGACGCGACGAGATACACCACTTCAAGTAAGCAGAAATCGTGATGGCATGCGAGGCGTGCGGACAGACATGACTGTCGATGAATGGCTGGAGTTCGTTGGCTTTCTCGTCTACTACGCGAACGGGAACTGGCTTGGCGATCAGCGAATTGAAGAGTTGTCGGTTCTGCTTGCCCGTGCCGGTTCTGAGTGGACCGTCGGTGAGCACGACGGCGGGCGTGGCCTTGTGAAGCGCGTCCCGGAGGGAGTCGCGGTCGCGGCGCGGGCGACTGTTGAGAGTTCGACTTCCGCAGGGATGCTGCTCGGCGAAGCATGGCACGCAGTGTTCGGCCGTAACCCCGATCCTGAAGAGGCCTACGAGAAAGCGATCAAGGCTGTCGAGGAAGCGGGCGCAGGCGTCGTGGCTCCGAAGAACGTCCGGGCCACGCTTGGCACAATGGTGCGTGACATGAAGGCGCAGTCCGATTGGAGTTTGCCGCTCGACACAGAGGAATCAGGCGCCCCAGTGCGCATGGCAGAGACCCTATGGCAGGGACAAGAGAGCCGGCACGGCGGGAACGGATACCGAAAGCCCACCCCGGAGGAGGCTGAGTCTGCTGTGTTGCTCGCTGTCCCGCTCGTTCAGTGGTTCACGTCGGGGCTTCTCGCGCGAAGGAAGCCGTCAGTTCGGCGCTCCTCGGCGCAGGACGTCCCCATGGCGTCGTCGCCTTAGGGTTCGCCAACCGCGTTCGCGTTGCTGACGGACTCCCATGAGCCTGGTCGATATGCTCAGGGCCATGACGACCGGTGAGTCCAACGACAAGCGGCCGGTCATCCGCTTCCGGAAGTCCGAGCTCGTCCTCGGCCCGAAGGTCTGGGCAGGATGCCTGATCGCAGCAATCCTGATCGGTCTGGGCATCTGGGTTTCACCGACCAACGGCTGGGCAGGCGTGGGCATTGGCGTCGCGGGCGTGCTCGGCGCAGCGCTCGGAGCGTTGTTCCAAACGACGCCGCGCGAGCGAGATTTCACCGCCAACGGAGCCAGCGCGGTTCGCGGCCTACTAGTCATTGCCGAGGATCTGGAGAATGCTCAGCTGCTTGCCACGCAACTCGCGCAGGCAGCCAACCCGAAGAATGGGCGTGTCTCTCTGGGTTTAGTCGATGTACAAGATCGGTTGCAGGCGGTGCGAGTGGCGCTGTTCACCTCCATGGCGGAGTGGAACACAGTGGCGCCCGGTTCTCTGGACGAGGTGAACCGGCTGCGCGACGAAGGACAGAAGGCGTTCGCTCTTCTGGCTAAGCAGGCTGAAGAGAATGATTGAGGAGCAGCCCATGGACGACGCGATCGAACTGGCGGAGGTCGTCGATCCGGACGAGCGCATCTACGGCAAGGTCGCGGAGGTCGTAAGCGATCGCGAAGTTATTCTGAATCGCGGTAGTGAGCACGGAGTGCATGTCGGAATGTACTTCGCGATCCTGGACCCGTCCGCGGTTGGAATTACGGACCCGGACACCGGGGAGCCGCTCGGTGATATCAAGATGGTCAAGATCGTTGTCCGAGCCATTGAGGTTGCCCCTAAGCTCACGCTCGCCAGAACCTTCCGCACGCGGCGCGTAAACGTCGGTGGGACAGGAGTCTTGGGTATCGGTGCTATCGCGAGAGGTATGCAGGAGCCTGAGTACGTCGAGAAGGTTGAGAAGCTGACTCTGGACAAGAACTCGCCTCGCAAGATAGATCCCAAGGATTCTGTCGTTGGGCGTGGAGACCCGTTCGAGTCAGCCTCGCCTGAAGAAGTCGAGGACGTCCGATCCATAACTGTTTGGGAGGAGCCGACATACTGAGTGGTGTCGGCGTGACCAAGAGCGAGATTTCGGCCGTGACCGGGCCTGCGAAGGAGGTTAAGGGTTCGACGATCAAGCACATCGCGAGCAAAAGTTCGCTAGGACCGGCCAAAGCGACCCCGAGCCTCGCCGAGTCATGGAAGTTTGATCGAACCAACGCTCCCAAGCGCGAAGGTTGAGAAGGCGCTTGGCTCAAATGGCCTCGGGCCCGTCAAGCTCCTGGCGGCACAGGTCCACACTGTCTCGTCGTTCGGAGAGTTGCGCAACAAGGTCGGTAGAGACCACGGAAAGTCCGTGCACCGGACGCGACTCGACGGTGCATGCGTTGTTTGCGATCGACACAGCACACACGCTGACTCCCTACATAGTTTCCTGATCGGGAGCGCGATGGACAAGTACCTGCTCAGCGAGGCCCACGAGTGGTCAGGGCACTGGTGGCTGCCATCCGCGCCGGATGATCGAGTGGCGGGTGTTCTGACATTCGACCCGGATGCCGGACTCATCCTCCGGCTAATTGGTGGGTGGAATATCGACCACAGGGATCCAACCGCGTCGGTGATCGTGACGGACAACCGCATGCCCCAGGCCAATTTGGTCTATGGGATGTCGGGCGGGCAGTTGATCACACTCGCGGAGGTGCAATTTACCAAGCTGGATCGATTCCGCGTCGGACATCGAGGTCCCGCGGACGCGACCACCGCGCACGTGGAGACGGCGCTGATCGGGTGCCACATCGAGGACGCGGACTCAGCTGTGTTCGAGGGAGCGATCGGAACGATCGAGAATCTCTCTTCGTGGTCACGCCTGAGCGGAATGCAGTTCGAGGGAGTCCGGGACGACAATGGTCGACGCGGAAGCAGCATAGTTAGCACCGCGATCGCGCCGCTGGTCGCGGAGGCGGGCGACCTTAAGATCACGCTCTTCGACATGCCGTGGGCGCCCCAGAGCGAGTTCACCCGCTGGGGATCACGAGCGAGCATTCGTGAGACTGCCTCACTCCAGTTCGTCTCCAATCGGCCGAGAAGCTTTGCCGGCTGGACCGAGGAATTGAGGACTGCAGGGGATCTAGTTTCCCTTTGCGGACTGACCGCGTGCGGGCTCATGTCGATCCGGCTGTTGCTGCCCGCCAATCCTGAGCGGTACCGCGAGGGTGATCCCCGAGCCAAGGTCAGGAACGAGGTGTACGTCGTTCAGCGACGGATCACCCGCCCAGACCCGTTAGCACCGGCGCTGGAAGCTCGGCATTTCGTGGTTACCCTCGACGACTTCGACTTCCAAGCGCTCATGCAGCGCTGGTTGGACGTCCGTGAGACCTTCTCAGCGGCGCGCGGCATGATCCTTGGGCTCAAGTACGTCCCGGGAGGATATGTCGAGACCCAGTTGATCGCCGCCGTGGCCGCTGCGGAATCGATGCACCGAGCACTTGACCCGGCTGGACCGATCGAGGATGGGCAGTACCGTCAACTCCGCCAACAGCTTCTGGATGCGATCCCGCCCGAGCATGTGACGTGGGTGCGCGACCGACTCCCGCGAAACGAGCCGTCGTTGAAGGAACGACTTCTCGACCTCGCGCGACGACCCGGCGAGTTCATGCGCGAGTTGGTCCCTGATGCAGAGAAGTGGGCGAAGGAGACTCGAACAGCGCGAGATCAGCTAGCGCACACAGGTGAGACAAAAGCGCAGAGCATCGAGCAGATGGCCGCTATCTCCGAAGTAACTGCAGCCGTGGTCGCCCTGAACCTGCTGTTCGAGCTCGGGGCGCCGGTTGACGCACTTGCAGACGCGCTGAGTCGGCAACCGGACCTTCGCCTTGCGGTCGACTTTGGCCAGGCGGCCTTCACGTCTCACGCCGGCTGAAGTGCGGGGCCGAGGCAGCGACGGCCGCACCTGGACCGCCCAGCAGGATCATTGGAGTCAGCGTGGCCGCTGCGAACCTCCCGCGGCGGCGGGAGATCCGCGAGTGAGCAAAGGACGACCGAGGGTGTCGGACGGCGTGCTCCCTGTCGATGTGCCCACAGGTCTGACGCAATGACTCCCGGACCGTGCAGGGCCAATCACTGACGTCGAGCCGAATGAACACTAACGTCCCCAAATCGTTCGTCGCCCGCAAGGGGATCGTTCGCCTATACGTTGAGACAGACCGTATGCGGGCGATCAGCTCGCGCGAGCCGCAGGCGCGCTCCACGATTCCATTACGTAGAGAACAGCCGGACGAGATGCACCCGGAGTGCGGTCTCCGCAGCGTTGCCGGCCGCGTGCTTCGACGGGAATACGCCATCGACTTTGAGAATGGTGTGGCCGAAGAGCGTCACCTCTGCTCGCCAGCTCTCAGGCTGCAACTGCTCCATTGTCGCGATCAGCTCGAACTTGGGCGTCGACGAATTGTGCTGAACAACTCGACGGACGCCCGGCTCCAAGCGGCCATGCTCATCGGAGTACTCGGTGTGCATGTCTAAACGGTATGCGCTCTTCGAGCAGGTGCCCTCGCTTCGACACGCCGCCCACCCTCGCCGCTGCGCTACGTTCTCAGGAGTGACCGACGTCGATCTCTCCAGCAAGTCGCTTCCGGAACTGCTCGCGATCTACGCGGACATCCAGGCAGAGTTTCAGCGCCGCGGAGTCTCGCGCACCGCGGGCAGCATTCAGGGCGAGGTCGGCGAGAAGCTAGCGCTCATGATCTACGGCGGCGCGCTGCCGCCACCTGGCACAAAGGCGTATGACCTCATCGACCCGGCTGGCCGCCGTATCCAGGTAAAGACGCGCACGCTCCCGCGCGGTGACGACCGCATGTTCCAGTTTCCACAGCCTCGACATCGACACCGCTGTCTGCATTCGATTCGAACGTGAGACCGGCCGCCTCGACTGGGCGCGCGAGTACTCCGTGGCCGAGCTGTGCACCCTCGTCAGCCCCCACGCCTCGGGACCGCGGCTGCCGATGGCGCGCGCGAAGGCGAGCGGGAGGGACGTCACGGCGGAGTTCCGATCGGCATACGAGGTGTTGAAGGCCTAAGTTCTAGGACGAGCTGGTCGGGTGAGCCGCGCGTCTCCGCCGGTGACGAGGCCGCCCCGCCTATCGTCGTCGCATGTTGGTGTGGGCGGCGTCGCTGGCGCTTGTTGGGCTGAGCCTGCAGCTGTTCGGCCTGCTGTGGGTCGCGATCCGCACAGGGGCGCTGTGGCAGAAGCGCAACCCCGGGTGTCTCTGTTCCCGTGGTGGCATCGGCTGCTGTACCGACTGAATCTGCGCAGGACCGGCGCGGTGCTTTCGGTGTCTGGGGTCGCGCGCCTGAAGACCGAGAAAGAGCCGCGGCCCCCTGGGTGGCTGTTGCGCCCGCGCGTGTCGACGCTGGAAGGCGACGTCGACGCACTGCAGGAGCTAGCCAGCGACCTCGGGTACACGATCACCGTCGCTGAGGCGAACGCGAAGGCGCAGCAGACCGAGTCCGACCACGTGCGGGCGCGTGACGCGCTGGGGCTATCGGCCGTGCTCGTTATCGTCGGCGCAGCGGCGCAGGTTGTCGCGGCACTGCTGGTGCTAATCGAGGCCTTGCAGAGCGCGGCCTAATTCAGCGTCCGCCGCCGGTGTCAGCTGGCGCGCTGTCGTAGGCGGCGCGGCGCGTCGGGCCCACCGCGTCTCACGCGTAGGAGCGAACCAACCAGCCGACAATCGCGCTGATTGCGTAGACGCGATGGTGCGCATCCTCCTCGTCGCTGAGCCCGGGGTGCGAACCTCCAGTGTGACTCAGCTTCCAGAGCCCCCGAACGTACTCGTTTGGCCCGAACGGCAGATCCCCGTTGGATCTTAAGGCATCGATGGCTGGGCCGCCGCCACCTGCCGCCATCCCTGTGCGCCGCACCGCGAGTTCGAGCAGAACCGACTCGAAGGTCGTTCGCAGCTGGCTGTTAGATGCTGCCCAGTTGCGAGCATGGAAGGCGTTGAGCGCCTGGTCGTAGTGGCCAGCCGCCGTCGTGAAGCCCTCTGTACTGAGCTGGTCGGCTAGATCCGAAGCTAGCGAAGCGACGGGTAGCCCGGTGTAGCCCAACGGTGTGATTGTCCAGCGGGTCTCGGAAGTGCTCTGCGACCACGGCGACGATTGCGGCACGACGGTTGTCATCGCGGTACACGTGAACCCATCGGAACGGAGCGACGCTACGAGCTCCTCTACCCACTCCGGCGCCGCAGCACCATCTTGGTGGTTGCGCAGAGCCGTCGCAGCGAGACTAATGAGCTCGTCTTCCTTGCCGCTCTTGAAGGCGGCGCCCAGCGCCTTGTCGGCTCGCTTAGCCTTGCTCATTGTTGAGAACGGGCGATCATCAGGGCCCGGGTCAGCATCGCCCAGGTTGTGTCGCTTCAATTCGCCGCCCAAACTCGCCTGCGAGGTGTTCGCGGTGAGGTAATCGATGAGCAACCCCACCGTTCGCTGTGTGACACGCATAGACGGAAGGCTACGTGCTTCGTAGGTGCTTCGTGGGAGACCCGGCGGCGTACGCACACGGTTCGGGTCCCATCGCCTCAACCACGTCGCCGGATGCGCGGGCGCGTCCCAATTCGGCTCCCTGACTTCGCACGACGGCGTGCCCGTTCATCCCGGCTGCTCACTTTGACGCGCCCGCATGGTCCGATCTGCGTGCGATGCCCGCATGTGGATCGCCACGAATCACATCCCGTGGTGTGAAGTCGACCATACGTCGAGCTCGAAACTGAGGCGGGCGTGTATCCTCACGACTCTATGCTGACCGTGTGAATGACTAGATCGCCGTGGCTCTAATCGCAGGCCTCTCAGCTCTTGCGGCAGCCGTCGTGGGACTTGTGGGCGTGCTGGCGCCGCGGAACGAACCACGCGCGGCAAAGGAACTCCTGGCGCTGAACTCGATTCTTGAGACTTTCCCCGCCGGCAAAGCTCGTGAGTCTCTCGAAGCCCGGCGTATCCGAGTCGCGGCTAACTATGGCGCTCAACGAGAACCAATGGGCGTTTTCGGTGCCGCGTATCTGTTCACAGTCGGCGGGTTCGTACTCGCGATCGTCGCGATCCTCATCCTTGGAGGCGACGCCGGCGCGTGGCTATCCCTGTTCCAAAGCAATCTGATCGGGCTAGCTCTCGGCGGGCTCCTCCTTGCGCTCGTGGGGATCGGGCTCGTCGCCATCGGCGTTGGCTTCCGCATCCGCGACTGGCGGCGGGCGCGCCTCGACAGAACCGTTCGATGGAACGGCATCCGGAAGTACGCCCGCGAGTGCTGAGTTGACCTGAGCCGGCCAAATCGGCCCTCGTCCGGATCAATCCGCTGGATAAATTGCTCGTAGCCCTGGCCTTCAGCACACCCGCGATGTACACGGCCTCCGGGTACCCGCACTGGGATGGCTTAGACGCGACGCATGAGATCGTCGAAGAAGGTGTCCGTACCGACAGCGCTCCGCACCTCGGCCGCACGTTCGAGGTCGCGCTCGGCCTGCCTTTCGCTCACAGCCAAATCGCTCGCGAGGTCGATGCGGCTGCGACTACGTCCGCGAATGCCCGCGGCGTCAAGGCGCGCAATGAATCGGGCCTTTCGCGCTGCTTGCAGCCCCTTCCAGACATCCGCCCACTGCGTCTCGTCATCTGCAAGCAGCCGAGGCTCGTCAGGCGCAACGCGCGATAGGAACAATGCCTGCAGAAGTGCGACGCGCTCGGGTGTCGCCTCGGTCATCTGCTCGGCCGTCTTGGCACGATGGCAGTCGCCGCAGAGCAGTTGCAGATTGCCCAGCGCATCCGAGCTACCGCTGACGTGATCGATGTCGGTGCCGGGGTTGCCGCACTCTTGGCACAGACCGGCATCGCGCTTCTTGACCTCTTCGCGACGTGCTGCGCTGACTGTTCGACCCAGCGAGCGGTATCCGCCAATCAGGAGGAACGCACCCCTGGTCTGGATGGCGGTTCTCACGAGTGGGTCCTCGATGCGCCCGTCACGGAGAACTGCTCGCATGTAGCGCACATGCCCGGACACCTCAGCGCACCAGGTCGAGCAATACGGCCCGACCACGGCGTCCGGCAGGTTCGTCAGGCAGTTCGCGCAATGGTCTTCCATGAAGTACCGCGGCTCGGGCGTCTTGACGAGAAAGGGCGGCTCCATGCGGCCACCATAGCGTCGTCTGCCTCCGCGACTCGCGTCAGTCATACACCCCTTCGCGCAACTGAGCTTGAGGTGTGGACTACCCGCGCTGTCGGGCTGAGAGGCGGTCATATCCGAGATGAGCGAGGGGAATTCCGCTAGACCGATGCGTGCAGAGGGGTGGCCACCGAACTCGCTCAGACCCGCTCGCGACCGACCGTTTCCACCAGTGCCCGTGCGCGGATCGATACAGTGGCGCCGTGACCGCCGCCCTCACGATCGATCCCGCAGATGTCGACAGATACGCTGACGCACTCAGCGCAGCAGCCAGAGCGATCGTGACTGGCAACGTCGTCGAAGCGCGCGAAGTCATTGGACCGATCGCTTTCGAACGTTGGGATGGGCGTCTCCGCTACGCGGCGAAGGCCGGCCCGTCCTCGGATACCGTCGAGCGCCGCGCCCGTGACGTCACCGACCGACTGCGCGCGCAGGTCTTCCTGCGGGATGAGATGACCTGCACGTATTGCGGCGGGCGATGTATCCCGAGGAACATCCTCGTCGCGTTCAGCGACCTGTTCCCTGACGAACTGCCATACCACCCCAACTACCGTCGGGGCGCGATCCACCCGATGTACTGGGCGCTCGCTCCGGAGGCGGACCACACGTTCGCGCACGCGCGCGGAGGTGCCGGCGACATCGCGAATCTCACGACCCTCCACACCATGTGTAACGCACGCAAGTCGGACTCGCTCGTCACTGACCTGCCCCCGGTCGACAGGCCGGAACATGTCGTCGGCTGGGACGGCCTCCTCGAGGCCTACCGAAGCATCGTCGCGCTTGGCAACTCTCAGGGCCGGCGACACGCAGCCGCCGACTATCACACCCGATGGTTGCGGCACTTCTCACAAGCACCGGCGTAAGCGTCGTCGCTCGCTGCAGCTTCGCGATGCGCGTTCGGCAGCCTCAATCGAGCACCCCGTAGCCTGCCCGCGACCCACCACTCTCGCGGATTGCCCGTCTACAGACCGGCTTGCGGACCTGCGGGCTCCTTCTGCGCATCGAGCAGCGCAAGCTCGTATGCCTGAACAAGCTCCGTCGAGAGCCTGCCGCGAACTCCGACGGTGTATCCGTTCTCGATGCCCCATGCGCGGATCTCACCGGGAGAGGTGGTCGTTTGAACCGTGACGGGCGTGCTCCCAGCGACGGCGGTCGTGGTCGCTGCTGCGGCACGTCTCGTCTTGGGTGCCGCGGCCTGGGCGGGTTGGAGGTGCTTGAGCAGCATGGCGTACGTCTCGGGGTCAATGATCCGGGTCCCCAGTTCTTGTGCTCGCGCGAGCTTGCCCCCTGCGAAGGAGCCGTCACTCACGAGCATCGCGGTGAGGCCGGAAACAGCTCCGATCACGCGGACGCCGAGTTCCTGGGTTCGCTGCTCCAGCCGTGCTCGTTCACGCTCGCGCCCATCGAAGCCGGTGAAGACGACCTTGTCGCCGACGCGTAGCGGCTCCCCGAGTGCCCAGTCGGCAGGAAGGGGACAGAGTTCCGCGCTCAACTGTGATGCACGTGCGGCGTCTGCCTCGGCGATCAGCTTCGGGACGAGCTCGCCCGACAGCCGCAGCGAGGATGCGATGGATTCCAGTTCGGCCCGCTCGTCGCGGGAGACATGGCCGTCGTCGAGCGCCTTGTGTGCGAGAGCGAGCACGAGGGCCTGGTGTGCGTCAGCGACATCGGCGTCACTGAGCTCGTAGACCTCGACGAGGTCCTGCAGAGCGGCGGCTTCATCTTCGGAGATGACGCCGTCCTCGAGCGCGTCGAGGAGGGTTTCAACGTACGTCAGCGATCCGACGGGCGCCCCCTCGTCGAGCACTTCGACGAGGCTGAGTTTCGACAGTTGTGTGATGAGCGCTGGCTGCTTCGGCATCGCGCTGGTGACCCTGATGGGACGCGACCGCGCCGAGACCTGCTCGTCTGGCACGAATGCAAGTAATGCACGGCTCGGTCCTGCCGGCCACACCACGCCTCGTGCGTCGTCTTGCACCGAGACGAGTGCCGGGTGCGGACGCACTCGACCCTGCGCCTGCAGGTAGTGACGAAGAAGGCCGGCGGTCGCACGAGCATCGCCCAGGGCTGAGTGAGCGTCGTTCAGCGGGATGCGAGCGCTCCAGCAGCAGTCGACCAGGCGGCGACGGTCCAAATTCGGCAAGTAGTGGTGGCTGCCGTCGAGCGTGCAGTATGCCGGCAGCCAGGGAACGTCCCAGCCGGCGCGGCGGAACTCCGCGCGGAGGAACGCGAGATCGAAGCGCGCGTTGTGCGCGGCGATGGGAAGTCCCGCGATGTACGGCACGACAGAAGCGGCGACATCGCGAAATAGAGGCGCGTGCGCGACATCGGCCTGCGTGATGCCGTGGATGTGTGTTGCGCCGACGGGCCCCTCGGGGTTGAACCGGGTTGACCACTCGTCGACGACGTTCCCGTCTTGATCCACTCGGACGACCGCGAGCTCTAGCACGCGGTCCTTCTTCGGGGATAGGCCTGTCGTCTCCACGTCGATGATGGCGAAGTAGGGCGGGCGCGAAGGCGGGGGCGGCGTGGCCACCCGCGGTGCCGCCGTTTCCTTCTTGGCGTTACCGCCGCCGAACAGCCAATCGAGCCAGCCCATGCTTCTCCCCATGTCCCTGCGCTGCCGATTGGGGAGCGCACTCGACCCATCATGCCGCGGCGCGCCGACCTGGCATGTACGTGCGCGATGACACACGGGTACGTCGCCGAGTGAGTAACGGGTTCTGGTCCCGTCAGTCACCTCGACGTCCGCGCTTTGACGACCGGGCATCGGGCGATCCTCTACTAGTGGAGGTCTCCGAGGCCGCCACAACTCGCTACCGCGGTTTCCAGCCGCTCAGTGCAGCGATGCGCCCGTGGTCGGTCCCAGTGTCGGACGATCGGCAAGCGCGGACTTGGATCGGGTGTTCTCCTTCCCCGCGGGGCCCGGGATGGCGCGGCCCACCGGATTCGCGCCTGCAATAGGTTGGCGAGATGACAGACGAACTCCAAAGCCTCCCGCGTGGCCTTGGCGAATTGATCCAGGGAGTGCTCGAGCTCCAAGTCCACTTCACACCCCTGACTTCACCCGCGATGTCGCGCCGCCGCGAACTGATCAACGCAATCGCAGCTGAGTTCGCCTCACTTCTCGCCGCGTCAGATGATCATGTTTCGCAGGTGAAGGGAAGTAACGGGGCCGGCAACAATGCAAAGGTGCCCTGGGTCCGGGTCTTCGACCCTGCTCAATCGCCCCGACCAACGCTCGGGTGGTACGTAGTGCTATTGTTCGCCGCGGACGGATCTGCGGCCTATCTGTCGCTCAACCAGGGCGTGACCAAGCTGGATCCGGCTGGCATCGAAGTCAACGTTTCAGATGGATGGGGCCGAGTCTCGGAGTCGCCGGCCTCGAGGACTCCATTGATGGACGAAGCAACTCGCAATGTCGACCTCCGCGACCCGGGTCTCGGCGCCCAGTACGCTCGCGGCAACTTGCTGGCCTTCAGATACAGCCGAGACGGGATCCCAAGTGACGGCGACATCAAGCGGCACCTTCGCTGGCTATCAGAGCTCTTGACGATTCTTCCGACTACTGACGCCCTACCCAGTCAGAATCGCGCCGCGGCGGAACCGGGAGTCCTCGACGTTCCGGCGTTCCAAGACGTGGGGCAGGCGGAACTCAGCACGATCAGAAACGCGATCCACTGGCCTGAGGACGAGGTCCTGAACACGGTTGAGAGCCTTCGGGACGCGAGTCCGCAGATTGTATTGGCGGGACCTCCGGGCACGGGCAAGACCTTCGTTGCTCGCCACCTTGCGGCCTACCTCCTGGGGCAAGCCGGATACGTCGACAACAATCCGCAGATCGAAGTCGTGCAGTTCCATCCGACGTACGGGTATGAAGAGTTCGTCGAGGGTCTCCGCCCCACGATTGGCCCCACCGGCGCGTTCGAGTTCGCTCCAGTTGCCGGGACGATCGTTCAACTGGCCGACGCCATCGCAGAGGACGGCCAGCCGCGCGTGCTGATCATCGACGAAATGAATCGGGCGAATCTTCCCCGTGTATTCGGCGAGCTGTACTACCTGCTTGAGTACCGCGAACAGGAAGTCCGACTCATGTACCGGCCTAGATTCGCGTTGCCCGAACAGCTGTTCATCATCGGGACCATGAACACCGCGGACCGGAGTATCAGAAGCGTGGACTTTGCGCTACGAAGGCGTTTCGACTTCTTCGATGTCACGCCATCATCGGAGATTCTGAAGGCGCACTACTCCGAGGGTGGCCACTTGAATGAGTTGGGACCGTCGCTTTACTCCGGATTCGATGCCCTGAATGAAGCAGTCTTCTCCCTCATGGGTGACCGTCACCATGGCATCGGCCACAGCTACTTCATGCTGGATCGAATGAGTCGGGCCACTCTGCGGGCCGTGTGGGAACGACAGGTGCAGCCGCTACTGGAGGACTACGTCGGCGGGAACGTCGCCAGCCTTGATGGTCTGAGCGTTGAGAGCCTCTTCGGCGAATGAAAACACTCCGGCTCGCGGAGGCGCGAACAGCCACACATACGCTCACCGACGATCAAGCGGGGAGGCTGGCACTGCTTGGCAAGAAACTCGCGGGCGAGCGCCGGTGGTGGGGAAGCAACGGGGCGCACAGCGGCGATTCCCGATCCGTCTTCCGGCTGACCAAACTCTTCGGGGGCAGCTGGCGTATCGAGGTTGGCAACGTAGTTGGCGTTGTCGGACTTCCCGACTTGACGATAGTCGTCGAACCGAAGATCGGCATGCAGCACTTCATGCATCTACTCGCCCGGTCAAACGGCATGCCTCGCGTCGACTCGTCAATGACGTCGCTCGAGGCTGCATCGGCTCTCCAGCGACTAGTAATCGAGTGGTTTGTGGGAGAGCTCGACACGCTGTTCCGTCGAGGCCTTGTGAAGGACTACGTGCATTCGTCGGAACGTCTTCCGCATGTGCGAGGCCATGTCAACTTGGTGACAACATCCCGCCAGTGGCTGCAGGGCCGTGTTCTTGTCGACTGCGAGTTCGACGACTTCACCGAAGCCACACCGTTCAACCAGTACCTCGCAGCGGCTGTTTCCCAGTCCATTCGCTCCCCGGCGGTTGACGATCGCCTTCGGATGAGGCTGGCCTACTTTGCACGCGAACTGCCCCCCGTGTCCCGTGAAGCGCGGGACGACGTTGATCTCGACCGACTCCCCGCGCGATATCGCCACTACCAGCCGGCTCTGAAGTACGCGATCGACATTTTGGCCGGGGTCGGCCGCTCTCTCGAGTCCGGCGACCACGCCTCGGGGACGTTCCTCTTTAACTCGGCAGCCGTTGCCGAGGATGCGATCCGCGAGGTGCTCGCCGAAGCACTCGCCCCGATGCGCGTCGTCAAGACTGGTGGACGCCACCTGCTACCCGCGTTTGTGTCGGTGAATCCAGACCTCGAGATTGGACCGCCTCCATTCACGGGAGACGTCAAGTACAAGATTGGTGATCGAAGCTGGAATCGCCAGGACCTCGCCCAAGCCGTCCTGTTCGCGGCGGCGTACAAGAGTCCGCACGCGGTTATCGCGGACTTCGCTCAGATGGAGGTACTTCACCCTTCGCTGAAGGTCGGCGACATCCACGTTTCGCGTCTCCGCTGGGCAATTGGCGACGGGACTGATCCCGAAGACTCTGAGCGCCGCTTCGCAGAGTCTGCTCGCACGCATATAGAGGGGGCCGCTCCTAGGTTCTTCGCCACCGCCTGAGAGGAGGAGAAGTCCAACACCTCCGCTGTGTTTCACAAAGCTTGCTCGGAACCGACGTTCGCGATCTTTCCGCGCACGTACTCGCGTAGATCTGGGTCGCACACGTAGACGTACGTTCCCAAGATTCCTCGCGTGAGCAGCACGCCGTAGATGTTCTGAATGAGTGTCAGGAGATCCCCGTCGGTCGTCTCCCTTCCCAGCTTCGCGAGGTTCTCCTTGCCCTTCTTGTCGCGGTAGGCGTCACGGTCGACCACCACCTGTCGGGTGAGCTCGTCGTATCGGAGGTCGCCGCCGATGATCACCCCGGCGTAGTTGAGGTCGTAGCCCTGCACCGTGTGAATCGAGCCGACCTCGTCGATCGATCCGGGGGAGTTGATCCAGTCCTTGTCTGTGCGGTTCCAGACGAACCCAGTTCCCTCGAGTTCGAAGTCGAAGCCGGGTCTGTTGCCGCGGGTCTTCCAGTCCCAGGCGTAGCCGGCCACGAGCCGGGCCAGCCCCACCTCGCGGTTACGGTCGAGGATGGCCTGCCGCATCTCTCCGACACTCTCGAAGAATCGCAGGTCGTACTCACCGAAGTCCGGGCGGTCGCCGGTGCGAAGTTCACCCCGAAGCAACTGGCGGACGAATCCCACGTAGTCTGCGTCCGCCCTCACCCGCATCTGCCTCGCCAACGGAAACCACCGATGCGCTCGCTTTGCATCAACGATCTCAGCGGCAAGAACCTCGCTCGGGAGGTCTGCCGGCCGCACACCCTGCTGCTCGTCGATGAGGAGGATCTGGTGCGTGCTCTGGGCGCGGATCCAGTCGAGTTGCGTCCTGCTGAGGTCATCTGATCCGAAGAGTCGTTCGTTGATGTCCGCGAAGTCGCGGTTGCGCATACCCGAGGATTGGTTAGCGCGGCGATTGAGCCGGTGCGTCTCGTCGACGATGAGCAGGTCGAACGGCATAGACGACTTGCCAACGTCGAACGGGTTCAACACCAGGTCCTCACTGACCTTCGGCGTCTTCTTGAACACCTTCTTGATCGAGTCTCGAAGCGACTGCTGGGGTACGACCAGTCCGACGCGGACGCTCTTCAGTAGCTCGCGGTTCTCAGGGACGAAGAACTCGGAGAAGAGGGAGTCCTGCTCGATCTCATCTGTGTCTTCGTAGTCGCGGATGTCGGCCAGCAGCTTCATGAGGAAGATCGCCACGATCGTCTTGCCCGTACCCGGATTGCCCTGGATGACGCTGGTCGATCGTGTGCCCGTCGCGAGGTCCGCGAGCAGCGATTCAACGATCTGCTCGACGGCGATGGCCTGCTCTCGGGTTAGGACCTTGAAAGGCGAGAGTTTGAAGAGATCGCTGTTCTCGATCTCGGGGATGCTGCGCTGAAAGATCCCGTCCGATCGCAGCTGCTCGAAGATGTCACGGAAGCTCTCGCGGTACTGGTCGCGCTCGTAGTACCGCGCGTCGATGATGCCCTCGTTTCCGTTGAGCACTGTGAAGTGCCCGTCGCCGGCGAGCCAACGGATGAGGTGCGACTCGAGGTCGAGACAGGCCGACTTGTTGAATGTCTCGTCTATGACGACACGCACCCGGCGGAACCCTGTCTTTGATGGATTCTGGATGTGCTGACGCATGCGTGACACAGCACTGACCGTCTCGCCGACATAGACAGATGGCGCATCTGGGGACCCGGCGCTGTCGAGAACGTAGACGACGGGCCAGTTCGTTCGCCGTTCATCGCCGGACGCCCAAGTTGAGATCGCGGGTGTGGTGAAGTCGAGCCGTTCGATCTCAAAGGGCGTCATACTTCGTGCTCCGCCCTCTCGATAGATCGGCGGGGTACTTCGAGCCAGTTGCCGCGAGCTTCTGCAGGACGATCTCGTCCAGGTCGACTCCCAGTTGAGCGGCGAGCAGTGTGCAGTAAGTCACGACGTCGGCGAGTTCATCGCGAACGCGAACCTCGTCTGCATCGTCGCTCCACTGGAAGCACTCGAGCAGTTCGCCAGCCTCGATCGAAATGCTCTTCGCGAGGTTTGCCGGCGTATGAAACTGAGCCCAGTCGCGCTCGCGCACGAACTCCGACAAGGCTTCACGAACTCGCTCACTCGTCACGGTGTGACGGTATCGCACAGCGGCCTCCCCTCCGACAATCAGCCGTCCCAGCGCTCGGGCGCGGCGTAGTGCTCGTCGTCGAACGGCTGCTAAGCGGAGCGCGCCAGCGCGGAGTCTGCAAGGAGTGAGCGGCGAGAACGGAGGCGCGCCCGAGCGCTACGCTCTCGGCGTCGGTGGGTGGCGCCCCTCGACCCCAGCACCAATTGACGACGTCTTCCGCCAGCTATCCACATCTTTCATCGGGCGCGTTGACGGCGTCCAAGCAGTGTCCGACACTAGGCCGATACTGACCATCGAGCCGGCACGAGCGGAGGTCCGAGATGGGCACCATCACCCCGTACGAAACGGCGAAGGGCCGCCGCTACCGCGTGCGCTACCGCAAGCCTGATCGGACCGAGGCGCAGAAGCGCGGCTTCACGACGATGCGCGAAGCGAAGCTGTACCTGTCGATGGTCACCGTGTCCAAGTCGAAGGGCGAGTACATCGATCCCGTGGCGTCGCGGGTGCCGGTCCGGATGTTCGCCGACAGCTGGCTGCTGTCGAAGCATCCGCCGATGTCGAAGCCTTCGTACTACATGACGCTCGAGCGTGCGTGGAAGAACCACGTCGCTCCCGTCTGGGCAGACAGGGAGATCTGGTCGATCCGGCGGTCTGAGGTTCAGGACTGGGTCTCAGAGCTCGCGACCGAGAAGTCGCGCACGGTCGTTCTTCGCGCGCTGGGAGTCCTCGCAGGCATCCTCGATGTCGCCATCGATGATCGTCGCCTTGCGAACAATCCGGCGCGACACATCCGTAATCTCCCTCGGAGCGGACCGGGCAAGCGCCGCGTCTATCTCTCGCACGACCAGGTGGCGACGTTGGCGGCATGCTCGGCGCATCCGACAATGGTCCTGACCTTGGCCTACACCGGGCTGCGTTGGGGCGAGGCGACCGGGCTGCGCGTGCGGAGTGTGAATCGACTGCGTCGACGCTTCGTGATCGAGGAGAACGCGGTGATGATCGCCTACGAGATCCACGTCGGCACGCCCAAGACGCACGAGAAGCGCTCGGTGCCCTACCCCGAGCGGCTCGCTCCGATGATCGAACAGGCCTGCGCCGGCAAGGGCCCGGAAGGGCTGCTCTTCGGTGACGGCGTCAACCATATGCGTAACTCAGGCGCACAGGGGTGGTTCGCGAACGCGGTCCGCCGCGCGCAGGCTGTGGACCCGTCGATCCCGCGGCTGACGCCTCACGACCTCCGCCACACCGCCGCATCGCTCGCGATCAGCTCCGGCGCCAACGTGAAGGCCGTGCAGCGGATGCTCGGGCACGCGTCGGCGGCCATGACGCTCGACACCTACGCCGACCTCTTCGACGACGATCTGGATGCCGTCGCATCGCGCCTCAACGAGGCCATGCCGCTCGTGGCGCTGCCGGCGGGTCCGCAGACCCGCTACGCCCGACCGACGTAACGCCGGAGCGCAGACTGCTCAACTTTTCGACGAGGCTCAGGACGCCAGAAATGCGCGTTTTCGTCGTTCTGAGGCATCGAACGAGGCTCCGTGAAGGGCGTCGAATCTGCGTCGGTTTCGGCTCATAGCTTTCTCAAATGCGGCCAAAAAGCGGCCAAAAACGCATTCTGAGTGGTCTGACCACAGAAGAAAAACCTGGTCAGAGGCAAAAAGAGACTGTGCCCCTGGAGGGACTCGAACCCCCAACCGTTTCCTTAGGACGGAACTGCTCTTCCATTGAGCTACAGAGGCTGGCCCCCACAGTCTACGGGCTTGCTCGCGACGCCCCGTCAGCGGCCGAACTCGCGACGGCCCGTCAGCGGCCGAAGTCGGGGCGCACCTCGGCGATGCCGTCGAGCTCGGCCTGCAGAAGGCCGTACAGCGCCCATCCCTCGTCGTGCCAGCCCACGGGGAGTGGCCCTTCGAGGCCGCCGTCCTGCCACCGGTCGTTCCAGGCGGCCAGCTCCGCGGCGAGTGAGTCCGATAGGCCGAGGGCCGCGGCATCCATCGGGTAATTGTCGGTGAAGGACTCCCAGAGCGGCCAGGTCACACCCCACTCGGGGAACATGCGGACCACGCGCAGACCGTTCGGCAGCATGACGGCCTCGTGGCGGCGGCCGCGCGCCGACAGGTAGCGGTCCTGCATCTCGGCGCGCAGGCGCCATTCGAATGCGGATGCCGGAGCACGGTGATAGTCCATCCCCGACAGCCAGACCAGCCCGCGACCGCGAGGCTCGGCCGCATCCATCACGAGGGCGAGGGACCACATGTTCCGGTCGTTGTCGGCCAGCGCCCGCGTCGAGTCCATCACCTCGTGGAGGGAGGCGTCCACGATGTCGATCGCCTTCACCGCGGCTTCGGGGCCTGTGTACACGAATACCCGGTAGCGCGCATCGCAGCTCTCCCACGCCGTGTCGGCCTCATCGACGGGTTCGCCTCTCATAGCTCCGACAGTAGCGAGGCGCATGCGAAGAGCCCCGGCATCCATGAACGGATGCCGGGGCTCTTCGTGAGATCGTCAGCCCTGGGTTGCGAGGGCGAAGCGCACGGCGCCGTCGTTCGACAGCTCCGCGTCGAGAACGCGGTTCTCGAGAACCGAGGCCGCCGTCTCGTCGAGGAAGACGCGGGCGCCGCCCTCGCGCACGACGGTGTCGGTCGCCTCGGGAGCCGGAACGACGCTCAGTTCGAATCCTTCGGAGGTTCCCGTGTCGCGGATACGCACACCTCCGTCTTCGGCGAGCGGGACGCGGGAGATGAGTTCTTCGACGGCCTCGGCGGCGGTCTGGGTCAGCGTGAGCATGCTTTTCCTTTCCTCGTGCGGTTCCGAGTCGGCCACGATTCCGAGATCCCAGCGCGGATGCAACCCCTACGCGCCGAGAGCCGCGCATTCGGAGGGAGTTCCCACGTTCGGTCGCCGCCGGGTGACGATGCCCGGCGGCGACCGAGAACGGGCATCAGGGGCGGCGTCCGCCCCCGCCGCCGGCTCCGCCCATGCCACCCGACACGTTGACGCCCTCGGTCACGGTGGCGGCCGCGACGCCGTTGACGGCGATCGCGTACGACGCGCCGTCCGACACAGCGGGACCGCTGTAGAACACCGCGCCGAAGCTCTGGTCGGCCGCGAAGGTGGCGATCACGGTGCCGGCGGCATCCGACACCTCCACGGTGTCGCCCGCCGACCCGCTGGCCGTCGCCGCGACCCACTGCTGCGCACCGGTCGGCGTCACCAGCACCGAACCGGCGACGAAGAGCTCGCCGCCGTCGAGCGCGATGGCGCCGTTGGAGTCGACGGCGCCCTGACCGCCGGCCGAGCTCGGGCCGCTGACGACGGTCGAGCCGCCGGTGATCGCGATCGAGCCGTTGGAGTCGAGCCCGTCGCCGGCCGCGGCGACGCGCACGGCGCCGCCCGAGATCGCGAGGGTCTCGCCGGTGTCCTGCTCGCCGCCGCCGCCCATGCCACCGCCCTGCGTGTCGGACGCCGTTCCGCTGGCGGCGTTGATGCCGTCGTCGCTCGAGGTCACGTCGACCGTGCCGCCCGAGATGGCGACATCGTTCGCCTCGAGGCCCTCGACCGACTCGGCGACGGTCACGCCGCCGTCGCGGATCTCCAGACGCTGCTCGGCGTGGATGCCGTCATCGCCCGAAGCGACGGTGACGGTGCCGCCGCCGATGCCGACCGAGCCGTCGGAGTGGACCGCGTCGTCCACCGCGTCGACGCTGACCTCGCCGCCGTCGAGCGCGACGACGACCGCGGCCGAGATGCCCTTCGGGGAGTCGTCGGCGGTCGAGGCATCCGATCCTGCGGTGAGGGTCACGGTGCCGCCGGTGACGACGGCATCCGTCGCCGCGGCGATCCCGTCATCGCCGCTGGTGGCGTCGACCGTGCCGCCGGTGATCGCGACGAAGCCCTGCGTGGCGTCGTCGGTCTGGTCGCTCTTGAGCGCATCGCCGCCGGCGGTGACCTCGACCGTGCCGCCGGCGACGGAGAGCGAGTCCTTGCCGCGCAGGCCGTCGTCGACGGCGGCGACCGTGATCGTGCCCGACAGGATGACGAGATCGTCGGTGCTCGCGATGCCGTCGTTGCCGTTGCCGGACACATCGAGGGTTCCGGTGCCCGAGATCGTGAGGTCGGCGTCGGCGTAGATCGCGGCGTTCGCCTCGGCGTCGTCGGCGTACGACGAGGCGTCCGAAACGCTGTTGTCGCTGCCGTCCGCGAGGAAGATCGCGACATCGTCGGCGCTGGTGACGGTGATCGCGGACGAATCGGATGCCGAGATCTCGGCGTCGTCGAGGATCAGCACCACCTGCGCGTCCTCGGGCGCCGCGACCACGACCTGGCCGTCGAGCGAGCCGGAGAGCCGGAACACCCCCGCGTCGGTGATCGTCACGGTGGACCCGTCGACCGTCACGGCGTCGGAGTCGCTCGACGCGGTCGTGTCGTCGAGCGAGATGTCTGCGGCACCCGCTTCGCTCCACTCGTCGTCCTCGACGACGGTGACGTCGGCATTGGCGGCGAGCACCGCCGTCGCGCTGAGGTCGGGATCGACGACGGTCGCCGTCTCGGTGGTGGTGTCGTCGGTCGATGTGGTCGAGGTCGTCGACGCGGCCGAGCTCTGTACGGCGCAGCCGGCGAGCACGAGACCCATGAGTGCGAGCGGCGCGGTGGCCAGGATCAGGTGGCGGCGGAGCGAGAGGTGACGGGACATGTGGCGTCCTCCTTCGGGGTGGCGCTGGTGGGCTTCTGAGCAGGGGTCGGGTGAGTCGAGGTGACGGAGGTCCGGGTCGAGGGCTGGCTGCGGGAAGGCAACGTGCGGTGTGTGGCGTCGAAGGGGCCGCGCAGCAGGCGCGCCCAGCGGTTGCGGGGGAGCGCGGGGTGGAGGGCGGCGAGTCCGGTGGCGTACTTGCTGACGGTGGCCGGGCGGTGACCCGCCCGCCACAGCGCGCGGTCGACCCCCGACGGCTGCGCGCCCGACTTCGTCTCGACGATCGCCGTGCCGGGGAGGGCGAAGCCGTGCCCGTCGGGCTCGATCCATTCGAGCGCGGTGTCGACGGTGGCGCGGCCGCAGCCGTCCGGAGCGAGGAGGGTCGCGCGGCGATAGCGCGTCAGCAGGGTCGCACCGAGCTCGTCGGCGCGTTCGGCGGCGACCCCGATCGTCGCGAAGGCGTCGGCGACGTCGTCGCGGGCATCATCCGTGAGCCGGTCGCGGTCACGCAGGTCGTACTCGTCGCGCTCCTTCACCGTCGTGCCGCGGGCGCCGCGCGTCTTGATCTCGAGGTACGACGTGCCGGTGTCGAGGTAGCTGCGCGTGCGCAGCTTGAACCGGCGCCGGCGCGGCTGCGCGGCCATGCGGAAGCTCAGCAGGTCGGGGGTGTCGAAGTAGACCGACTCGTACGCGAAGTCGCGGGCGCCGTCGATCTCGAGCACGCGGGTGCGGGCGTCGAGCGCCGCGATCACCCGCTCGAGGTCGGCCCGCGGCACGACGTACTTGCGGTCGACGCGGGTGAGAAGGGATGCCTCGGCCACGAGCGCGTCGAGGGCCACGGCGTCGAAGCGGTCGAAGGTCGTCATCGCCGGGCTCCTTCCAGGGCGGGCGTCGTGGCTGCACCCGTGCCGCGGCCGAGGGTGAGGCCACGCCCGCGCGCCGATCGCACCCCGCGGCGCGGGACGCGGTAGCGGACGTCGACGAGGGTCGTGTCATTGACCAGGTCGAGCTCCTGCACGGTGGTGGAGGCGACCGTGCCGCCCAGGCGCGTCTCGAGCTCGGCCCGCAGCTCGCCCTCGTCGGCGACGGCGCGGTCGAGCCGCACCACCTGGTGGCGCGAACGGGAGAGGAACGCGGGGTGATCCGCGGCCCACAGCACCACGAGGATGAGCGCGACCAGCGCGGCGACCGGCCAGGGATCGGTCTGCGGCAGCCCGGTGAGAAGCCCGATCGCGAGCGCTGCGAAGTAGTACGCGACTTCGCGCTGGGTGATCTCGGACGAGCGCAGCCGGATGATCGACAGCACGCCGAACAGGCCCAGACCCAGCCCCATCGCGACGTCGGCGGTGCCGAGCACGGCAGCGACGGCCATCACCCCGACGTTCACCCCCAGGAACGCGACGACGAGGTCGCGGCGGTGGTGCCGGCGGTAGTACAGGCCGAGGCTCAGCACGAGCGCGGCCGCCAGATCGATGCCGATGAGGATCAGCGCACTGGTGGTCATGGGTTCCTCCCGATGGGGTGTTCGTTCGCATCCAGTCGACTCGGCGCCGCTATGCGGTTGCTATGACGGGCGTCAGCCCCGCTCCTGAGTTCCGCACGATCCTGCTGAGCGCCGAACACGAAGCTGCGCTGCACGCCGTAGCTCGTCACGAAAAGCACGGCCTCGGTCGCGATCTTGGCGACGACCAGCGGCAGCCCGTACCGCGTGAGCGCGTCGAGCCACACGACGTTGGAGACCAGCAGCGCGAGAGCCAGCACCGCATAGCGCAGCGCCTGGCGCGGCATCCGTCTGCCGTTGCCGGCACGGAAGACCACCTGACGGTTGACGGCGAAGTTCACCGTTGCACTGACCACACGGGCCGCGATGATCGACGGCACGAGCATTCCCGTGAGCGCGTTGAGCGCCAGCAGCAGGACGGTGTCGAGGGCGAAGGCGAGCAGCGACGAGCCCGCGAACAGCAGGAGCGGCAGCATGATGCGCAGCGAATCGATGACCGGGCGGAAGTGACTGGACGCATTGCCGTCGAGGTACACGGTCTCGATGGGCACCTCGCGCGTCGCGACACCGTCGCGCCGGCAGCGCAGCAGCACGTTCTGCTCGAGGGCGAAGCGCTCGCCGGGCTGGTCGCGCACCCAGGCGATGAGTCCGGATGGGATGCCGCGCAGCCCGGTCTGCGTGTCGCTCAGCGCCCATCCGGCCGCGAGCCGGAACGCCCCGCGCGCCACCGCGTTGCCGGCGCGCGAACGCAGCGGCACGCGGCCCGAGAAGGCGCGGCAGCCGAGGATCAGCGTCGGGGTCGCGGCCGCCGCGTCTTCGCGGAGGGCGTCGGCGACGCGGAGGATGTCGCGCACGGTGTGCTGTCCGTCGGCGTCGGCGGTGACGACGTCGTCGCCGGGGTGCGTATCGAGCGCGTGGTCGAGCCCCGTGCGCAACGCAGCCGCCTTGCCGCGGTTCGCGTCGTGGCGCAGCACCGTCGCGCCTGCCGCGGCGACGCGCGCGAACGTGGGCGCGAACGCCGGCCCGCTGCCGTCGTCGACGACCACCACCTCGACGTCGGGATCGGCTGCGAACAGGCCCACGACGACGGGCTCGAGGCGGTGGCCCGGCTCGTACGCGGGGATGAGGACGATCACGGCGTCACTCCGCGGTGGACGCGGAGGCGTCGGCGATGTAGAGGATGTCGCTCGTGGCGCGCTCGCCACCGTTGGAGGGCGAGTTGATGACCTCGCCGTTGAAGTACATCGTCGACGAGCCGCCGCCGTCGAGGTTGTACGCGGTGGTGGCGCCCAGGTCGATCATGATGTCGGCGAGCTCCGTGAGGGTGACACCCTCGCTGTAGCCGGACTGGCGGCCGTCGACCACGACGAAGACGAGGTGATTCTCGTCGATGACACCGACCGCCGTGCGCGGCTGATCGCCCTGGATCGAGTGATTGCCGAAGTTCGTGTCGATCTCGATGTCTTCGATGCCGTCGACGACGGCGCCGTCCGCGACGATCGCCGGGCCGAAGCTGAGGGTGTTCCACGCGCCGTCGGCGAGCAGCTCGTCGGCACTCGTCGTGGTCTCGTCGTAGATCTCGACGGTGCCGTCTGTGTAGAAGACGAGGCCATCGCGGGCGGGCTCGTCGCGGAAGACGACGCCGTTGCGGATGACGATGCCGGTGTCGCGGAACCCGTAGTAGTCGCCGTTGATGGCGAAGATCGCGTCGTTGTCCGCGGCGATCTCGCTCGTGAGCTCGGTGATGTTCTCGCCGAACTGGTCCTTCGCGAAGGCGCTCTGCAGCGCCGTGGCGTCCGACAGCGTCACGTCGGCGACGTAGTACGTCACGGTGTCGGAGCCCGATCCCTCGGTGACCGTCGAGATCGTGATGGCTGTTCCGGCGTCGGTGTACGAGGTCGCTGTGACGACCGCGTCGGCGCCGTCTGCGGCATCCGTCCCCTCCGTCGTCGCGTCGGTGGTCGCGCTCGTCGAGGAGTTCTGCGCCTCGTACTCCGACACGTCGGCGATCTCGACGTGCTCGACGAGGAAGCGGTCGGCGGCCCACACGGCACCGGCGCCGCCGGAGAGGGCGACGACCAGGCCGGAGGCGATGACGGTGTTGCGAAGCCGGCGCCTGCCGGCCCTCGTGCGGTCGCTGCTCTTGTTGTCCATGCGTTCATGGATAGGCGGCCGACTTACGACGACCTTCGCGGCCGGCTATGAAAATTCTCGGTGTGGATGCCGCGGGGCCGGGCTGCGGGAGCGTCGAAGAAGCCGGATTGTGGTGCGCGGACAGCAAGATCTGTGATTCTTGTCATCGTGTCGGACACAACGCGGGCTCCATCCGCGCCGCGGTCTGACATGGTGGAGGCGACGTCGCGAGCACCGGGAGGCGCTCGCCGATTCCGAGTCTCGGCGGCAGCGCGCTGCCCACCCGACCGTCCCACCCGAACCGTGAGGAACGCATGACCCGCATTGGCATCGTCGCCGAAGCGCCCGGAGAGAACCGGGTGTCGGCGACCCCGAACACCGTCCCCAAACTCATCGCGCTGGGCTACGACGTCGTCGTCGAAGCTGGCGCCGGCGCCGGCTCGTCGTTCCCCGACTCCGCGTTCGCGCAGGCGGGAGCAACCGTCGTCGACGGCGCGACCGCGTGGGCGTCGCCGATCGTGCTCAAGGTCGTCGCGCCGACACCGGCCGAGATCGACCGGCTCGCAGACGGCGCGACGATCGTCGCGACGCTGAGCCCGGCGCTGCGGCCCGACCTCGTCGAGGCGCTCGCCACCCGGGGGATCACGGCCATCGCGCTCGACGCGGTGCCGCGGATCTCCCGCGCGCAGTCGATGGACGTGCTGAGCTCGATGGCCAACATCGCCGGCTATCGCGCCGTCGTCGAGGCCGCGCACGAGTTCGGCCGCTTCTTCACCGGGCAGGTGACGGCGGCGGGCAAGGTGCCCCCGGCGAAGGTGCTCGTGGCGGGTGCCGGTGTGGCCGGACTCGCCGCGATCGGCGCGGCGTCCAGCCTCGGCGCGATCGTCCGCGCCACTGACCCGCGGCCCGAGGTGGCCGACCAGGTCGCCTCGATCGGCGGCGAGTTCCTCGAGGTGGTCGTGCCCGACGAGGCGAAGCAGGTCTCCGCCGACGGCTACGCCAAGGCCACCAGTGAGGCGTACGACCGGCGTGCCGCCGAGATCTACTCGGAGCAGGCCGCCGACGTCGACATCATCATCACGACGGCACTGATCCCGGGCCGTCCCGCGCCGCGCCTCATCACCGCCGCCGACGTCGCCTCGATGCGGCCGGGCAGCGTCATCGTCGACATGGCCGCGGGGCAGGGCGGCAACGTCGAGGGGTCGGTCGCGGGGGAGCGGACCGTGACAGCGAACGGCGTCGTGATCCTCGGCTACACGGATCTGCCCGGCCGCCTGCCGCAGCAGGCGTCACAGCTGTTCGCGACGAACCTCGTCAACCTGCTGAAACTGCTCACCCCCGGCAAGGACGGCGTTCTCGCGCTGGACTTCGACGACGTCGTGCAGCGCACAGTCACCGTCGTGCAGGACGGCGAGATCACGTGGCCGCCACCTCCTGTTCAGGTCTCGGCCGCCCCGGCGCCCGCGAAGGCGGCAGCGGCGCCGGTCGCGGCGAAGAAGCCGATGTCGACGGGCGCCCGCACCGGCCTCGTGGCCGCCGGCATCGCCGCACTGTTCGCGATCTGCGCGTTCGCGCCGCCCCCGCTGCCGCAGCACTTCCTCGTGCTGACTCTCGCCATCGTCGTCGGCTTCTACGTCATCGGCCACGTCACCCATGCGCTGCACACGCCGCTGATGAGCGTCACCAACGCGATCTCGGGCATCATCGTGGTCGGCGCGATGGTGCAGATCACGCTGCCCGATCTGACCGTTCAGATCCTCGCTGCGGTGGCCGTGCTGCTCGCCAGCATCAACATCTTCGGCGGCTTCGCCGTCACGCGGCGCATGCTCGCGATGTTCCAGAAGGGCGAGACCCGATGACCGCGATCGCCGGCCAGGTGGCAGGCGCCGCCTACATCGTCGCCGCGCTGCTGTTCATCCTCAGCCTCGCGGGGCTCAGCAAGCACGAGACCAGTCGCCGCGGGGTGACGTTCGGCATCGTCGGCATGGCCATCGCGCTCGTCGCCACCGTGTGGGTGACGGCCGCCGGCGCGGCTTCGACAGGCTCAGCAACCGGGAGCGCGGCGTTCACCGGGCTCGTGCTGCTCGTGGTCGCGGTCGTGGTCGGCGGCGCGATCGGGCTCTGGCGCGCACGGGTGGTGGAGATGACCGGGATGCCGGAGCTCATCGCCCTGCTGCACTCCTTCGTGGGTCTCGCCGCCGTGCTCGTCGGGTGGAACGGCGCGCTCTACGACACGGGGCTCGAGGGCGCGCTCGCCGACATCCACCACGCCGAGGTGTTCATCGGCGTCTTCATCGGGGGCGTGACCTTCACCGGATCGATCGTCGCGTTCCTGAAGCTGTCGGCCCGCATCTCGTCGAAGCCGCTCATGCTGCCCGGCAAGAACGCGCTCAACATCGGCGCGCTCGTCGCATTCCTCGTCCTCACCGTCTGGTACGTCATCACGCCCGAGCTGTGGCTGCTCGTCGCCGTGACCCTGCTCGCGCTGGCCCTCGGCTGGCACCTCGTCGCCTCGATCGGCGGCGGCGACATGCCTGTCGTCGTCTCGATGCTCAACAGCTACTCCGGGTGGGCGGCCGCCGCGGCGGGCTTCCTGCTGAACAACGACCTGCTGATCGTCACGGGCGCGCTGGTCGGATCGTCGGGTGCCTACCTGAGCTACATCATGTGCAAGGCCATGAACCGTTCGTTCCTCTCGGTGATCGCCGGCGGCTTCGGCATCGAAGCGCCGACCGGCGGCGACGCGGAGTACGGCGAGCATCGCGAGATCGATGCGGAGAGTGCGGCCGACATGCTCGTGGGCGCGTCGACCGTCGTGATCACACCGGGCTACGGCATGGCCGTCGCGCAGGCGCAGCACGGGGTCGCCGACCTCGTGCAGAAGCTGCGCGAGCACGGCGTCGACGTGCGGTTCGGCATCCATCCGGTCGCCGGCCGCCTGCCCGGGCACATGAACGTGCTGCTGGCGGAGGCCAAGGTGCCCTACGACATCGTCCTCTCGATGGACGAGATCAACGACGACCTCTCAGCCGCCGACGTCGTGCTCGTCATCGGCGCGAACGACACCGTCAATCCGGCCGCCGCCGAGGATCCGGGCAGCCCCATCGCCGGGATGCCGGTGCTGCGTGTTTGGGAGGCCCGCAATGTCATCGTCTTCAAGAGGTCGATGGCATCCGGATATGCGGGCGTGCAGAATCCGCTCTTCTATCGCGAGAACACGCAGATGCTCTTCGGAGACGCGAAGGAGAAAGTCGAGGAGATTCTCTTCCAGCTCTCACGCACGTCGGAACTGCGCTGAATCGTGAATAGCCGCGCGGCGGCGTGTGTCAGTGCGCCGCCTCGTAGGCCTCGAGAACGGATGCCGGAACCCGGCCCCGCTCCGACACCTGATAGCCGTTCTGCTTCGCCCATTCGCGGACGGCGCTGAAATCCTGCTGCCCGCTGCGGCGGCGCTTTCGCCCGGCCGACGCGGCGCTGGATGTCGCACGGGAGGAGGAGACGGCGCGAGCCGCCTTGGTGTACCGCTCGAGAGCGCTGCGCAGAGCGCTGGCATTCTCTTCGGTGAGGTCGATCTCGTAAGCGACGCCGTCGAGCGAGAACAGTACTGTTTCGCCTTCGCCGGCTTCCAAAAGGGTACCGTCGATGTCATCGACGAGCTGGTGAACGATTCTTCGGGCCATGGTGGCACAATACGCTCAATTGTCGCTCCCGACCATCGGGTATTTTCGCGGTCTGGAGAACTTTTATCCGGGGTAATTCGGACCGTCGGTCGTATGCCGATGATTCACCCCTGACAGCAGCGGATTTCGCGACATGTCGCGTGGGACGCCGAACGAGAGTTCGAGGTCAGGGGAGAAGGCCGGCGCGACGAGCCGTGACGACCGCGGCGTGCCGGGTCGAGGCATCCAGTTTCGCCATCGCCGACTGCAGATACGACTTGACGGTGCCCTCTTTGAGGTCGAGCGTCGAGGCGATCTCGGCGTTCGTCGCGCCGAGCGCGGCGCACGCCAGCACGTCGATCTCGCGCGGCGACAGCCTGACGTCGAGGTCGAGCGACGGCTCCGTCGCATCATGGGAGAGCGCGGCGAGGCGCTTCTCGAGGCGGTCCAGTCGCGCGCGCAGCGCGGGGTCGTCGACGACGGCGGCGATGCTGCGCAGTTCGGCGTAGGTCTCGCGCAGCTCTTCGCGCGTGGCGGCCGGCATCGTGACCTGGCCGGCGGGCGCGGGGGAGAGGGTCAGCCTGCGCTGCACCTCCTCACGGATGCGCAGCTCGGCCGAGAGCTCCTCGGCGACCGCGAACGCGGGGCGGGCGACGACATCGCCGACCGGCGACTCGGCCCACGACCCGCAGTAGATGACGCCGCGCGCGCGGTTGCCCACCATCACCGGAACGGCGAACAGCGTGGCGATGCCTTCGCCGAGGACGGCGCGGTCGTAGTCGTGCGTGATGCTGTGCGACGACCCGTAGTCCAGCGCGAGCCGAGGGCGCTTCTCAACGAGTGCGCGCCCGCCGAGTCCGCGTGATGCCTCGACCACGAGGCCCTCGAGCCGGCGCGTGCGAGCGCCGTGGATCGAGGTGACATGGATCGCGTCGCCTTGCGCGAGTCCGCCGAACCCGACCGGGAACCGCGTGCGGCGCACGAGTTCGGCGACGGCGTGATCGAGCGCCCGTGCATCGCCGCTGTCGCCGTCGAGTGCAGCGGCAGCGACACCGGCTCCCGCGCGAGTGCGATCGGGGTTCGGTGCATGTGGTGGGAGGGACGCGCCCACGACTACCTGCTTCCGAGGGGTGACGGCGTCCTCGCCGCCTTTCGTAGCGCCGACTTTACCACCCGGGGCACCGCGCACATGTGGTCCGGGTCTCCCCGGTGGGCGCGATGAAGCGCCCCGGACACGATCATCGCACCCGGCCTCCGCGTGGCGCCGACCGTGGGATCTGCTCGCCCGCCATCGCGCCCGTGCTCGGAGACGGCGGCCTGCTCCACATCGATCAGGAATGCGAGGCCCGGGCGGACGCTCCGCCCGGGCCTCGCGGCGTGCGGGCGGCCTACACGCCCGCCGCCGGCTTCGCTCCGACAGGCGCGGCGGGGGCCGCAGCGCCGGTCGCCTCGGCCCGGCTCGACGCGTCCGCATCGGTCGCGTCGGCCCCGCTCGACGCGTCCGCATCGGTCGCGTCGGCCCCGCTCGACGCGTCGGCCGCCGCTTCCGCCTCGGTCGCGTCGGCACCGCTCGGCGCGGGGGGAATGCCTGGCCCCTGCTCGAGCTCGATGAGGAACCGCTTCAGGTCGGGCCGCCCGCCGTACTCGCCGAGCGATCCGTCGGCACGAACCACCCGATGCACCGGGACCACGATCGAGAACGGAGTGGTCGCACACGCCGTGCCGACGGCCCGGGCCGCGCGAGCGGTGCCCGCCATGACGGCCACTTCGCCGTAGCTCGCCGTCTCGCCATAGGAGATGTCGCACACCGCCTCGAGCGCCGCGCGCGTGAAGCCGCGGACCAGCCGCCAGTCCAGCGGCAGCTCGAACCCGCGGCGTTCGCCCTCGAAGTACTCGTCGAGCTGCGCGATCGCGACATCGAAGACGCTGTCGGCGGCGACGCGTGTGCGGCGCGAGGAACGAGAGGATGCATCCGTCCCCTCGTCAGGAACCGGCACTGCGCGCAGCTGCAGCGCGACGCGTTCGATCTCGGTGCGCAGGGGGCCGTCGAAGGGATGGAGGGTCACGATGCCGTCGGCGGTCGTGACGATGAGGATGTCGCCGATCGGCGACGGGTGGACGCGGAAGCGGGGCGGTTCCTCAGGGGTCATGCGACCATCCTGGCCCCGTGCGTCGACGAGGCGGAGGCGTCGGAGCGGGATCTGTGGGATGCCGCGTCGCGCCGCATCCTGGGGAGGAGGGGGAGCTCGATGCCCGATCGCGCCGCGTCCAATACCGCGAAACTCAGGTCCATTGCAAGTGACCGGCGGACGTCGCCTTTAGGGTGGCACGTGTGTGGCGAGCAGAACGGAGCGCCGTGCTGGGCCCAGCAGACGCCGAGCGCGGGTATGACGTGACCCCGGGTGATCTGGGTCTCGCCGAACCCGACGTCACGGTCGTGCACGTCGCCGAGTCCGAGCGCGACCGGCTCCGCCTGCAGTCCGCCGCCCTCGGCGGCAGGTCGACGCTGCTGCACTTCACGGACGTCCAGGACGCGTCCATCGAGATCACGAAGGCGCACCCCGGCAGCCTGCCCCAGTTCATCACCGGGCGCTCGACACTGCTGTCGAACCTCTTCCGCGACGAGGTCGCGCTGCGCAACGCACGGCTGGCCGCTGAGCGCATCACCGCGAAGGACCAGGAGCTCCGGACGACGCGCGGGCTGGATGCCGTGCGCCTGGCCGTCGGCCTCGCGACCTGGCGTGTCGGCGGGATCAGCTGGAGCGCGCCGGTGCTGTTGCGGCCGCTCGCGATCCGCCGTCATCACGGCGACTTCGAGCTCAAGCTGCACGGCACGTTCTCGGTCAACCCCGAACTGGTCCGCGCGATGCGCACCCACTTCGGCATCATGATCGACGCCGGCGGTCTCGCCGCCCTCGCCTACGAGAACGGCGTCTTCAAGCCGCAGCCGGTCATCGACCACATCCGTGCGCTGACGGCATCCATCGACAGCTTCGCGGTGAAGCCGCGCCTGCTCGTGTCGAGCTTCGCCGACGTCGGCGGTGACATGGCGCTCGATGCATCGAACCTCGATCACCGTGTGCTCAACGCGCTGGCCGGCCACGTCGCCGATCGCGAGTCGCTCACGCTCCACCGCCGCGGACCCGTGCCCACGAGCCCCGACGAGCGCCCGCCCGCCGCCGACATGCTGCTGCTGGATGCCGACTCCGAGCAGGAGCGCGTGCTCGCCCGGGTGACCGACGGGCAGTCGCTCGTCGTCCACACGCTCCCCGGCACCGGTGGCACCCAGACCGTGATCAACGCCGTCGGCGCCCTCGTGCGCGACGGCAAGCGCGTGCTGGTCGTGAGTGCCCGGCGCTCGACGCTCGACGGCGTGCGCCATCGGCTCGCCGGCATCGGGCTCCCGGGGCTGGCGGTCTCGCCGGACCGTCTGCAGCGCGATCTCATCCGTGCCATCGGCCGCAACGAGAAGGCCCAGGCGCCGAAGGTCTCCGACATCGACGACGCGCTCGTGCGCCTGCGCGGCGTGCTCCGCGACTATCGCTCGGCGGTGACCGCGCAGCATCCCGCGTTCGGGGTGTCGGTCCTCGACATCCTCCGCGAGCTCGCGCAGCTGGCAGAGGGCGGCGTCGCACCGGTGACCGAGGCCCGCTTCGATGCCGAGGCGCTCGCCAACCTCGCCACGACCCGACAGGATGCCGCGGCCAAGCTCGCCGCCGCCGCACGGCTCGGCGAGTTCCGGTTCGGTCCTGACGACTCGCCCTGGTACGGCGTGACCTTCGCGACCGTGGAAGAGGCCCGCGGCGCTCACGGGCTCGCCGGCAAGCTGCACCGCAGCGATGTGCCCACCCTGCTCGAGCGCGGCTACGAGCTCATCGCCCAGACGCGCATGCGTCCGTTCCGGACGATCGCAGAACTCGGTGTGTACCTGCGCCTGCTGCGCGGCATCCGCGACTCCCTCGACCGGTTCAGCCTCACCGTCTTCGAGCGGCCGCTGGGCGAGCTGATCCAGGCGCATGCGCCGCGGCGCGACGCGCCCGACATGACCGGCGCCAACCGTCGCCGGCTGCGCCGGCTGTCGCGAGAGTACCTGCGCCCGGGTGTCCACGTGCCCGACATGTACGAGGCGCTCGTGCGCATCCAGCAGCAGCGCACCGAGTGGCAGCGGTACGTCGACACGGGCGTGACGCCCGAGCTGCCGCTCGGCCTCGCCGATGTGCAGGTCGCATGGCAGCGGGTGGATGCCGAGCTCGCCGAGCTCGACGCCGCTCTCGGCCGCAGCGAGGCCGACCGGCTCGCGACGCTCCCCGTCAAGCAGCTGGTGCGCACGCTCGCCGGTCTTGCCGCCGACTCCGACGTGTTCGACAACCTCAAGGAGCGCGCGACGCTGCGCACTGAGCTCGCCGCGATGGGCCTCGAGCCCCTCCTGCTGGAGCTGTCGGTGCGCCACGTTCCCGAAGATCAGGTGGCCGCCGAGCTCGAGTACGCCTGGTGGCAGTCCGCGCTCGAGCTGCTGCTGCGCACCGACCGCGCCGTCCTCGGCGCGAACACCGCCGTCGTCGACCGTCTCGAGCGCGACTTCCGGCTCGTCGACGAAGCCCATGCCTCGGCATCCGGCCCCCTCCTGGCCGCCCACCTCGCCACGCAGTGGCGCATCGGGATCGTCGATCACAAGAACGAGGCCGACGGGCTGAAGCAGGCGCTCAAGCGCGGGGCGATCACCCCCGCCGAGCTCGCGACGGTCGCTCCGGTGCTCTCGCGCACGCTGGCACCGGTGTGGCTGGCGTCGCCGTACGAGGTGCCGCGCATCCCCGACGCGGTGGGGTTCGACGTCGTGATTCTGGCGGATGCCGGAGCCCTCTGCCTCGCCGAGGCCGCGCCGGCGCTCCGCCGGGCCGGGCAGGTCGTCGCGTTCGGCGATCCGGTCACGCAGAAGCCCACGCCGTTCCGCGTCGCCGCCGGATCCGCGGTGTCGGGCGCCACCACGCCGCCTCAGACCAACGGGACCGTTGCCACCACTGCAGCGGCCTCGGCCGACCGGCCGGAGGACGACGAGGTCCCCTTCGATTCGACGAGCGTGTTCGAGCGCCTCGCCGAACTGCTGCCGGTCGAGACGCTCACCCGCAGCTACCGCGCCGGCGGCGAAGACCTGGCGGCGCTCGTGAACGACGCGTTCTACGGCGGCGAGCTCGTGTCGCTGCCCTGGGCGGGTTCGTACCTCGGACGCGGCAGCCTCGCGGTGGACTACGTGGAGGGCGGTCACGGCACGCCCGATCCCGTCACCGGGGCCGTCGAGAGTCCCGACTCCGAGGTCGCCCGCGTCGTGACTCTCGTGGTCGAGCACGCAGTCAACCGGGGGAGCGAGTCGCTCATGGTCGTGACCGCGAGCGCGCGGCATGCCGAGCGGATCCGCGCCGCCGTCGAGGCAGCCTTCGCCGGGCGCTCGGACGTCGCCGACTTCGTCTCGCGCGACACCGCCGAGCCGTTCGCCGTGCTGACTCTCGAGGAGTCGGTCGCCGAGAGCCGGGACCGCGTCGTCTTCTCCCTTGGCTTCGGCCTCACCAAGCACGGCCGTGTGCTGAGCGACTTCGGCGACCTCTCGTCGCCGGACGGGGAGCGGCTGCTGACCGTCGGCATGACCCGCGCCCGCCGGTCGATGGTGATCGTGTCGTCGATCCGGCCGTCGGCCTTCGACGACGGACGCCTCGAGTACGGTGCCGCGACGCTCATGACGATCCTCGGCGGCATCGCCGCGCGGTCACGCGAAGCGCGCCTCGAAGACCTCGCCGATCCGCTGACCCGCGGCCTCGCCCGCGAACTGCGCCGCGCCGGACTCTCGGTCGACGTGCACTACCGCGGCCTGCTGCCGCTGGTCGCGCAGTACGACGGCAAGGCGGTCGTGGTCGAGAGCGACCCCGAGACGATCGGGGAGTCGCTGCGCGAGTCGCTGCGCCTGCGCCCGCAGATCCTGCGGCGCCTCGGCTGGCACTACGTGCGCGTGCACTCGTTCGACCTGTACCGCGACCCCGCCGACGTCGCGCAGCGCATCGCCGCGATGCTCGGCGTGCCGCCCGACGCGCCGCGGGTCGACAACGAGACCCAGCCGATCGATGTCGTCGAGTGACCGCCAGCGCATCGAGCGGGTCAAGGGCTCCCGGCGGGCGAAGCTGACGCCCGCGCCCGGAACGAGCGCCGAGCCCCTCCCGGGCGACGACGAGACGGATGCCGCCACCGCGGCGCCCGACGCGGCCCCCGGGTCAGCGGGGCCGAACGACGAGCGCCTGCGGCGCGACGTCCCGCCGCACTACTAGGACCGGGTGCGTTTCGTCTCGCTCGTTCCTCGCTCGCTCAACGACCGGGTGCGAAGTCCGGTCGTTGAGCGAGGGAGCGCCAGCGACCGAGACGAAACGCGTCGGGCCGATCTGGTGCGCCGCGCGCAGGGTGATGCGGGCGCGTTTCGTCTCGCTCGTTCCTCGCTCGCTCAACGACCGGGGAGCGTTTCGTCTCGCTCGTTCCTCGCTCGCTCAACGACCGGGTGCGGGGTGTGCTGGAAGTCCGGTCGTTGAGCGAGGGAGCGCCAGCGACCGAGACGAAACGCGCCGCGGAGAAGCTCAGGACTTCTGCTTCTCCAGGATGTCGCGGATCTGCACCAGGATCTCCTGCTCGGTCGGCAGCTTCGGCTCCTCATCGGCCTCGGTGAGGCCGGCCTTGGCGGCTGCCCGCTCCTTGAGCACATTCATCGGGTGCACGAACACGAAGTAGACCACGATCGCGACCGCGAGGAAGGCGATGATGGCGTTGATCAGGTCGCTGATCGGGAACGTCACGGGTCCCCATAGGCCGTTCACAGTGATGCCGATGTTGCCGTTCTCGTCCGGCTTCCAGACGAGGGCGATGATCGGATTGATGATGCTCGACACGATCGCGTTCACCACTGCGGTGAACGCCGCGCCGATGACGACGGCGACCGCGAGGTCGATGACGTTGCCGCGCAGGATGAATTCTTTGAAGCCCTTGATCACGCGTACCCCCTGGGTGTCCGCCCGCGCCGGGGGCTCCGGACGATCAGGATCCGGACGACGCGGGTGAGGCCTTCGCCTCGGACTTCGATGATGTCGAAGTCGACGAGGAGGCGCCACTCGACGCATCCGCGCCGCCGGTCGCCGGGGCTCCACCGCTCTTCGCGCCGGCGCGCGAGTCGGTGCGGTAGAAGCCCGAGCCGTTGAAGGTCACGCCGATCGAGCCGTACTCCTTGCGCAGCGCGCCGCCGCACTCGGGGCATTCGGTGAGGGTGGGGTCGGCGAAGGACTGCACCGCGTCGAAGCGGTGGCCGCACTGCTTGCAGGCGTAGGCGTAGGTGGGCATGGCTCTCTCGGTGGGTGTCAGCGCCGGCTGGGCGCGAGGGTGATGGTGCGCGTGGGCGTGACGACGCCGGTCACGGGCTGGTCGAGTTCGTCGCTCGGAACCTCGTCGACGAACTCGGAGTCGAAGACGACGGCGTACACGGGCGGGCAGCGCTCCATCGACCCGAGGGTCTTGTCGTAGAAGCCGCGGCCCCATCCGAGCCGCATGCCGTTGCGGTCGACCGAGGCCGCCGGGATGACGAGCAGGTCGACGTCGTTGACCGCGATCGGTCCGAGCAGCTCGCCGACCGGCTCGGGGAGTCCGAACATGCCCTCGGCGATGTCGCCGTCGGCGGTCGCGACCGCCCAGTCGAGGAGGCCGTCGGTGCGCGTCACCGGAAGGAGGACGCGGATGCCGCGGGCCACGGCATCCGTCACGAAGGAACGCGTGCCCG
Organism: Microbacterium sp. ZW CA_36; assembly: GCF_044987475.1. Taxonomy (NCBI): domain Bacteria; kingdom Bacillati; phylum Actinomycetota; class Actinomycetes; order Micrococcales; family Microbacteriaceae; genus Microbacterium; species Microbacterium sp. ZW CA_36. Next base: position 61,393 of record NZ_JBJDRL010000001.1, on the reverse strand, counting down.
GCTCGGTGGTGGTCGACAGGAAGCACGAGATCGATCGCGCACCGTGCTCGGCGACGAGGGCGTCGAGCTGAGCGTGGACGCCGGCCTCGGCGTACTCGCGCGCCTGCGGTGTGATCAGCTGGCGGCGCTCGCGCAGCTCGGCGCGCAGTGCGCGCTTCGCATCGGCGATGGCGTCGGACATGCAGTCGATTCTACGGCGCGCGCGTCACACGGGTCGGTGCGCCCGTGCCGGGTGGTCCGTGCCACCTAGACTCGGGGGATGCCCCACACCTCCATCAAAGCTGTCATCCCGGCCGCAGGTCTCGGCACGCGCTTCCTCCCCGCCACCAAGGCCATGCCCAAAGAGATGCTCCCCGTTGTGGACAAGCCGGCGATCCAGTACGTCGTCGAAGAGGCGGCGCAGGCCGGCATCGAGGACATCCTGGTCATCATCGGACGCAACAAGAACGCGATCTCGAACCACTTCGACTCGGTTCCCGAGCTCGAGGAGAAGCTCAAGGACAAGGGCGACACCGACCGCCTGCACCGCGTGCTGGAGTCGAGCGACCTCGCCGACATCCACTTCGTGCGCCAGGGCGAGCCGAAGGGTCTGGGCCACGCTGTGCTGCGCGCCAAGGCGCACGTCGGCGACTCGTCGTTCGCGGTCATGCTCGGCGACGACCTGATCGACGAGCGCGACCCGCTCTTGACCACGATGATCGCGGAGCACGAGCGTACCGGCGCGGCGATCATCGCGCTCATGGAGGTCGACCCCGAGCACATCCACCTGTACGGCGTCGCCTCGGTCGAGTCGACCGACGGCAACGGCGTGGTCAAGGTGAACGGCCTGGTCGAGAAGCCCAGCGCCGAGGACGCACCGTCGAATCTCGCGGTGATCGGCCGCTACGTGCTGTCGCCGAGCGTGTTCGAGATCCTCGAGCGCACCGAGCCCGGCAAGGGCGGCGAGATCCAGCTCACCGACGCGCTGCAGGAGCTCGCGGCGGACCCCGACGGCCCCGGCGTGTACGGGGTGGTTTTCCGTGGCCGCCGCTATGACACCGGCGATAGGGTGGACTACATCAAGGCCATCGTGCAGCTCGCGGCGGATCGTGACGATCTGGGCCCCGCGCTGCGTCCCTGGTTCAAGGATTTCGCGGCGAATCTCTGACGCCGCCCGTTCGAGGGAGTCACGTGGATCTGTCGGCTCCTCGTCGGCACGGGTCGGTGGCGATCCGCCTCGTGAAGCAGCGCGACGCGCGCGTGCTGCAGAACGAACTGCTGTCCAATCGGGGCTGGCTTCGGCCGTGGGAGGCGACCAGCCCCGATGGGCCGGTGTCGTTCGACATGCGGATGGGTGTGCGCCGGCTGCTCCAGCAGTACCGCGACGGCGCCGGCGTGCCGTTCGTCATGGAGTACGACGGTGAGGTCGCGGGCCAGCTGAACGTCTGGGGCATCGCGCGCGGCTCGCTCGCATCGGCCACGATCGGCTATTGGGTGAGCGAGCGGTTCGCGGGCCGGGGCATCACGCCGACTGCCGTCGCGCTCGCCACCGACATCTGCTTCTCCGAGTTGCGGCTGCACCGCATGGAGATCTGCATCCGACCCGAGAACCGTGCGAGCCTGCGCGTCGTCGAGAAGCTGGGCTTCCGCTACGAGGGGCTCCGCCGCCGGTTCATCCACATCGACGGCGACTGGCGCGACCATTACGCGTTCGCCCTCGTGCGGGAGGACGTCCCCGAGGGCGTCCTGCAGCGCTGGATCTCGGGCCGGGCGCCTCAGGACGCCGCGACCGTCCCGCCCACGGATCGCTTGCACGCGTAGGCGATACGGGTCTCGGGACGCCCTTTCCCAGGTGAGCGCGTCGATTCGGGCCGCCGGCTGGTGTTGAGGGACACGCCAGCGGATGCCGGGGCGACCGGCATCCGTCGCATACCGTGGTCTGCATGGGTGGGCAGGTGTGGGGCGGGGGAGTCATCGTTCTCGTCGCCGTGGGCTTGTGGCTCGTCTATCTGCTGCCGACGTGGCACAGCCGCCGCCAGTTCGACGCGGCAGAGCGCAACGCCGTCCGCCTGAACCAGGCGCTGCGCGTTCTCGCCGAGACGAGCGAGACGCCGGAGGAAGTGCGCCTCGAGCTGAACGCCCGGACCGCGGCCGCACAGCAGCGGCTCGCGAAGCGAGCACTCGCCGAGCGCGAGCATGCCGCCCTCGAAGAGGCGCGGGTCGACCTCGAGCGTGCACGCACCGAGCGCGAGGTGGCCGAGGCCACCGCACGTCTCGAGCGCGAGCGGGCTCGCACCGAGCGCGTCGCCGCCGAGGCAGCTGCCCGCGTCGACCTCGAGCGCGCTCGCGCCGAACGCGCGTCGGCCGAGGCGGCCAGTTCGGCGCGCGGGCGATTCCCGCTGCGCGCCGCGCGCGCGTGCGTCGCGCCTTCCGTCTTGTCGCCACCCTCGTCGGGCTCGGCGGCCTCGCCCTCGCCGGCTGGGGCGTGTTCGAGACGCTCACCGCGGGGGCGCAGACGCTGCTGTGGCTGGGCGTCGGTCTCGTGATGGCGTCGAGCATCACGCTTCATCGCCTGTCCCGCGTTGCGGCGCGTGCCGTGGCGCGGGAGACGGATGCCGCGCCGCGCCGTGCCGCCGAGCTGCAGGATGTCGCGCTCGAACGCGAGCAGCGCGCCTGGGCACCGCGCGACCTGCCGCGGCCGCTCACGGCGTCGGCGGGATCGCGTGCCGCGGCCGTACTGGATGCCGAAGCTGCTCGCGCGGCCCTGCGCCAGGCCGCGCTCGAGCAGGCCATGCTGGCCCGCGCAGAAGCCCAGAAGCCGCCGTCGATCGACACCGCGCGGACGGCCCGCACGGCCTCGGCCGACTCCGAATACGCCCGCATGGGGTACGTCGACGACGCCGAGATCGAGGCCCACGTGCGGCAGCTTCTCACCCGTCGCGCAGCCGGAGAATAGGCCCTCCGCGAGGCCCCCGTCGATTCGGGAAGGCCCTCGAACCGTGATAGTGTTTCTGAGGTTCACGGGCCTGTAGCGCAGTTGGTAGCGCGCCTCGTTCGCATCGAGGAGGTCAGGGGTTCGATTCCCCTCAGGTCCACCAGAAGAAGGCTCCCGTCACGTCGGGGGCCTTCTGCTTTTCCCCGATCGGCCGCGCTTTTCGCAGCGCCGCGTTCGGCTGCGAGCTGGGTCAGCGCGGCGGCGCCGGATATCGCAGGCCGCTGCCCCAGCCGATCTCCCAGCCGGCGCTGTCGTCGAAGTAGTCCGCGAATGAGACCGGCAGCGCGTGCTCCGGTTCGACCGCTGCGAGCAGGCCTGCGAACCATGCGGCGTACTCGGTTGCGTCGTGCGTCGCAGCGAGGCGGGGGAGAGCCCGCAGGATGAGCTCGGCGACATCGTCCGGCGTCGACATCGCGTCGACGGTGCCGCCGGCGAACTCGGTCTCGGCGCCCGACGTGTAGTGGATCGTCGCGTCCGGGTCGGCGGCATCCATCAGCACGATCCGGTGGTACATGCCGGAGGGGGCGACGCCCGGCGACACCCGGAGCCGGTGGAAGCCCCGTCGGTGCAGTTCGCGCACGCCCTGCAGGATGCGCACCGAGGTCGTCATGAGCAGCGCCGACGCGATCTCGTGGTGCGCGGACTCGTCGTGCGCGACGAGCCGCACCTCGTCCACGGTGGGGTGCGCGGCGGCGATCGCGTCGATGGCGGTGGTGATGGCGGCGCGTCGAGGCCACGCGTAGACGCCGGCGCTGATGAGCGGGAAGGAGACGCTTCGCGCGCCCACCTCGGCGGCGACCGCGAGCGAGCGGCGGTAGCAGGACTCCAGGAGTCCGCGATCGCGCTGCCCGGCGCCGAAGTTCGGACCCACCGTGTGCACGACCCAGCGTGCCGGCAGGGCGCCGGCGGTGGTCCAGCCCGCATCGCCGGTGCCGAGCCCGTCCGGGAAGCGGGCGATGCAGTCCCGCAGGATCTCGGGTCCGCCGGCCCGGTGGATCGCTCCGTCGACCCCGCCACCGCCGCGCATGGCGTTGTTCGCGGCATTGACGACGGCATCCGTCGTCTGGGCGGTGATGTCTCCATGGACGGCGACGAGCGTGGTCATGGCTCCATCATGCGTCAGCGGCTCGGACGCTCTGCCCTGCTGCCCAGATCAGGCGATCCGTCGCATACCGGAGGTCTCGGCGCCGACCATCCTGTGTCCGCCGGATCACCTGTTCCCGGCAAGCGACGATGTCAGCCTCCCGACGGCGTCAGTCGGGTCGAGCCTCGGCAGCGGCCCGGGCGGCGGCCGGCAGCGCGTCGATGATCCGTGCCACCGCGGCGTCGTCGTGGGCGGACGAGACGAACCACGCCTCGAACACCGACGGCGGCAGCGAGACGCCCTGCGCGAGCATGGCGCGGAAGAACGGCGCGTAGCGGTACGCCTCCTGCGCCTTCACGGTGTCGTAGTCGACGGGCGGCGTCGCCGCGAACTGGATCGAGAACAGGTTGCCCGAGCGCTGCACCACGTGCGTCACGCCGGCTTCGGAGAGGGCGGATGCCGCGGCATCCGCGATCGTCGTCGCAGCGGCGTCGATGCGGGCGTAAGCGTCCGCGTCGAGGTGGTCGAGGGTGGCGCGGCCAGCCGCCACGGCGAGCGGATTGCCGCTCAGCGTGCCGGCCTGGTAGACGGGGCCGAGCGGGGCCAGCAGCTCCATGAGCGCCGCCGAGCCGCCGAGCGCGGCCAGCGGCAGCCCGCCGCCGACGACCTTGCCGAACGTGATGAGGTCGGGGGAGAAGGGCACGGGGTCGATACCGTACCAGCCGGCGGGTCCCACGCGGAAGCCGGTCAGCACCTCGTCGAGGATCAGTAGCGCGCCGTGCGCGTGGGCGATGTCGGCGAGGGCGGCGTTGAAGCCGTGCGCCGGCGGCACGATGCCCATGTTCGCGGGTGCGGCCTCGACGATCACGGCGGCGATGTCGTCCCCGCGGGCGGCGAACACCTCGCGCACCGCGTCGAGGTCGTTGTAGCGGATCACGAGCGTCTGCGCCGCGATGGGGGCGGGAACGCCCGCCGAGCCGGGCATCGCCAACGTGGCGACGCCCGATCCGGCCTCGGCCAGGAGGCCGTCGGAGTGGCCGTGGTAGTGCCCGGCGAACTTCACGATCAGGTCGCGCCCGGTCGCGCCGCGCGCGAGGCGGATCGCGGTCATCGTCGCCTCGGTGCCGGTCGACACCAGGCGCACGCGCTCGATCGGGCGCAGACCGGTCGTCGAGCGAGCGAAATGAGACGAAACGTCGTGAACCGGCGAGTTCGCGTCGGTTCGGCGCGTTTCGTCTCGCTCGTTCCTCGCTCGCTCAACGACCGGGGGGTTGGAGGGGCGCGTTTCGTCTGGCTCGTTCGTCGCTCGCTCAACGACCGGGGGGTTGGTGGGGCGTGTTTCGTCTCGCTCGTTCCTCGCTCGCTCACCGACCGGGGGGGTGCGGGCGACACGGCCGGCGATGAGCTCGGCCAGCTCGGTCTCGCCCGGTGTGCTCGCGCCGAAGCCGAGGCCGTGGGCCGCGGCATCCTGCACCGCCTTCACGACGGCGGGATGCGCGTGCCCGAGGATCGCCGGACCCCACGAGCCGACGAGGTCGACGTACTCGCGGCCCTCGACGTCGGTCACATACGGACCCGACGCCGACACGAAGAAGCGGGGGGTCTCGTGCACGGAGCCGAACGCGCGCACCGGCGAGTTCACCCCGCCGGGCATGGCACCGCGGGCGCGGGCGAATTCCTGCGCGTTGGTCGTCATCGGATCCACTCCGCGAGTTCGAGAGCCCAGTAGGTGAGCACGGCGTCGGCACCGGCGCGGCGGATGCCGATCACCGACTCCTCGATCGCACGCCGCCGGTCGATCCAGCCGTTCGCCGCGGCGGCCTCGATCATCGCGTACTCGCCCGACACCTGGTACGCCCAGACGGGGACGGGGCTCGTGGCCGCGGCATCCGACAGCACGTCGAGGTAGCTCATCGCGGGCTTGACCATCACGATGTCGGCGCCCTCGGCGAGGTCGAGGTCGAGCTCGCGCGCGCCCTCGCGGCGGTTCGCGGGGTCCTGCTGGTACGTGCGGCGGTCGCCCTCGAGCGACGACTGCACCGCCTCGCGGAAGGGGCCGTAGAAGGCGGAGGCGTACTTGGCGGCGTAGCCCAGGATCGGGGTGTTCGCGTAGCCGGCGTCATCGAGCGCATCGCGCACGGCGGCGACCTGGCCGTCCATCATGCCCGAGAGGCCCAGCAGCTGCGAGCCCGCCTCGGCCTGCGCCACGCCCATGTCGCGGTAGCGCTCGAGCGTGGCGTCGTTGTCGACGTAGCCGTTCCCATCGAGCACGCCGCAGTGGCCGTGGTCGGTGAACTCGTCGAGGCAGAGGTCGGTCTGCACGACGAGCGCGTCGCCGGCCTCGGCGGCCGCGATGCGGGTGGCGACGTTCAGGATGCCGTCGGGATCGGTCGCACCGGAGCCCGTGGCGTCCTTGTGCTCGGGCACGCCGAACAGCATGATGCCGCCGATGCCGGCGGTCGCGGCATCCGTCACCGCCTTCTTCAGGCTCTCGGTCGTGTGCTGCACGACGCCCGGCATCGATGAGATCGGCACGGGCTCGGCAGCGCCCTCGCGCACGAACATCGGGAGGATCAGCTCGGCCGGGTGCAGCCGCGTCTCGGCGACGAGCCGCCGCATCGCCGGGGTGGCGCGCAGGCGGCGGGGGCGGTCAGTCGGGGCGTACGTCACGGGCGTTCTCCCGTCAGGCCGGCGGCGCCGGCGTCGAGCAGTTCACGGGCGACGGATGCCGCGACCTCGCGCGGCGGGTCGCCCTCGTCCTCGGGCCACGTGGTGGCATGGGAGGAGGTCAGGGCGGTGGCGCCGTCGAGGCTGTACACGCGTGCCGACAGCAGCAGGAGTCCCGCGTCGACGACGGCGCGCGCGCCGACGGGCGCGGAGCATCCGGCCTCGAGCAGGGCGAGGACCTCTCGCTCGGCCTCCACCGCAGCACGGGTCTCGGCGTGATCGAGCGCGCTGACGAGGTCCTCCTCGCCACGGCGCACCTCGATCGCGAGGGCGCCCTGGCCGGGGGCGGTCGGCCAGGAGTCGGCGTCGAGGTAGTCGGTCACGACCTCGGTGCGGCCGATGCGGCGCAGGCCCGCGGCGGCGAGGATGACGGCATCCAGCTCTCCGCCGGCCACTTTGCCGAGCCGGGTGTCGACGTTGCCGCGGATGTCGACGACCTCGAGATCAGGACGCCGGGAGCGCAGCTGGGCCATGCGCCGGGGCGAACCGGTGCCCACCCGTGCGCCGGCGGGGAGCGTGGCGAGGGTGAGCCCGTCGCGCGCGCAGAGGGCGTCGCGGGGGTCTTCCCGGGCCGGGATCGCGGCGACGACGAGCTGGTCGTGCGGCGCGGTCGGGAGGTCCTTGAGCGAGTGCACGATGACATCGCACTGCCCGGCCAGCAGCGCGTCGCGCAGCGCTCCGGTGAAGAGCCCCGTGCCGCCGGCGCGGGAGAGCGGCTCGTTCGAGCGGTCGCCGTCGGTGGTGATCGTGACGAGCTCGGTGGTCACGCCCGTCGCGTCGGCCAGGTCGTCCGCGACCATGCCCGTCTGCGCGAGCGCGAGCGTGCTGCCGCGCGTGCCGATGCGCAGGGTGGTCACGAGAGCACCTCGGAGATCTCGTCGAGTCCGATGCGGCGGCCGGTGTAGAACGGCACCTCCTCGCGCACGTGGCGGCGCGCCTCGGTCTGGCGGAGGTCACGCATGAGATCGACCAGCTCGACGAGCTCGGGAGCCTCGAGCGCGAGGATCCACTCGTAGTCGCCGAGGGCGAACGACGCCACGGTGTTGCTCAGCACGCTGCGGTGCGCCGCACCCTTACGGCCGTGGTCGGCGAGCATCTGGCGGCGCTCCTCGTCGGGCAGGATGTACCAGTCGTACGAGCGCACGAACGGGTACACGGTGAGCCACGTCGCGGGATCCTTGTCGCGCATGAACGCGGGCAGGTGGCTGGCGGTGAACTCGGCGTCGCGATGCACGCCCATCGCGTTCCACACCGGCAGGAGCGAGGCGAGCGGCTCGGCGCGGCGCAGCGTCCGCAGGGCGGACTGCAGGACTTCGGGCGCGACACCGGTGCCGGTGAGCCAGATCATGAGGTCGGCGTCGGCGCGCAGACCCGAGACGTCGTAGAACCCGCGGACGGTGACTCCGGATGCCTCGACCTCGGCGACCGCGGCCGTCAGATCGCCGGCCGGCGCAGGGCGCTGGGGATCGCGTCGGAACACAGCCCACAAGGTGTAGCCGAGGGTTTCCGTGGAGGGGCTCGCCGAGACATCGGTCATGCTCCTATCCTTTCACTCCTCGCGCGGAGCGTTTCCGGTGGCGCCGTTCCCGGCATCCATCGAGGGCTCGGCGTGCCGGCAGCCGTGAGCCCGCGCGCCGCGTGTCACGAGATCAGGTGATGCGGCGGGTGCAGGACGTTTCGCTGCGAATCGTCCTGCGCTCGTGAAATCACCTGATCCGGTGACGGCGCGGGCGGGGCCGCGGTCGACCGCCTGCGAGCAGCGGAGGGTTGCGCCGACGCGCCGCGTGTCTCGAGATCAGGTGATGCGGCGGGTGCAGGACGTTTCGCTGCGAATCGTCCTGCGCTCGTGAAATCACCTGATCCGGTGACGGCGCCAGCGGGGCGGTGGGGGCTCAGCGGGCGAGCAGGCCGGCGGCGGTGCGCTCGGCATGGGCGATCAGGCCGGCGAGGCCCGACCCGGCGACGGTCTCGCCGACGACGGTGAGCCCGGCGGACGGGGTCGCGGCGGCGGGCCGCACCCACGAGACGTGTGCGGCGTCGACGACCACCGGCAGCGGCACGCCGAGGAGCGTCTCGGCGTCGGCGCGCGCGGCGGCGACGGGATCGGCGGGGGGGGCGTCGTACGAGAGACGGAGCACGTGACGGCCGGCGGCGGCGTCCCGCAGCCACGCCCACTTCGCTGTGGCGTGGGTCAGGGCGCGCGCGCCCACCGGTGCTCCTGCGGCGACGAGCAGCCCGGTGCCGCGGGGTGCGGCATCCAGTTCGTCCTGCTCCACGACGAGGGTCACGAGGTCGATGCGTCGCCCTGGGGCGGCGGGCGCCGCGAGGCTGGGCGCCGCGACGACCACCGTGCCGTCGAGCGTCGCGAGGTCGTCGACGAGGGTGCGGAGGCGGATGTCGCCGCCGAGGCGCGCGAGATCCTCGGCGAGCGCCGGCACGATGCGGTTGACACCCCCGCGGATGCCGGCGACCGCCGCGCCCGGGGGAGCGGCGGCGCGCAGCTGAGCGACGGCGCCGCCGAGCGATCCGGCGCTCGTGAGGGCGTCGGGGAGCCCGGGATGCGCGCGGGTGACGGGCAGCTCGTCGGGATGCTGCGAGTGCACGCCGTGCACCACTGGTGCCACGAGCAGGTCGAGCATGTCGTCGCCGTAGCGCTCGCGGACGAGGGCGCCGAGTGTCGACGGCACCGTTCCCAGCGGGCGAGCGTCGAGCCCGACTGCCCGCTCCGCGGCGGGTCTGCCGATCACGCGCACCACGTCGTCGGCGAGCGGGTCGGACGGGATGCCGAGCAGCGCGGTCGCCGGCAGCGGCACCGCGTCGCCGATCGCGGGCTGGAGCCACGCCGGTCCCGGCGCGGGAGCCACGATGTCGTCGGCGAGGCCCAGCTCCGCGAGGAGGACCGCGACGACCCCGCCGCGGACGGCGAAGCTCTCGGCGCCGGCATCCAGCGCGATCCCGCCCACTTCGTGCCGCGCCACCGTCCCGCCGAGGCGATCGGATGCCTCGAACAGGGTCACCGCAGCGCCCGCGGCCGCGAGCCGGCGGGCGACGACCAGGCCCGCGACGCCGCCGCCGACGACAGAGAAGCGTCCGGGCGCCGTGGACTCAGCCATGCGCGTGGACGAACTCCACGATGCGCGTGAGCACGGTCGGGTCGGTGTCGGGCGGAACGCCGTGGCCGAGGTTCAGCACGTGGGCGCGGGCCGCACGGCCGCGTTCCAGCACGTCGAGGATGTGGGCTTCGAGCACCGGCCAGGGGGCGCGCAGGAGCGCCGGGTCGATGTTGCCCTGCACCGAGACGTCCGGGCCGAGGCGCCGGACGGCCTCGTCGAGGGGGAGGCGCCAGTCGACGCCGACCGTGTCCACGCCCACGTCGCGCATCGCGGCGAGCAGCTCGCCGGTGCCGACCCCGAAGTGCACGAGGGGCACGCCGAGGTCGCGCACCGGCTCGAGGGCGCGCGCCGAGAAGGGCGCGACGTGATGCGTGTAGTCGGAGAGGCTGAGGGAGCCCGCCCATGAGTCGAAGAGCTGCCCGGCGGACGCGCCCGCCTCGATCTGTGCGGCGAGGAACGCACCGGTGATCTCGGCGCACCACGTCAGCAGTGCCGACCACGTCGCGGGGTCGGAGTGCATGAGCGCGCGGGTCCTGAGCTGCTCCTTCGACGGCCCGCCCTCGACGAGGTACGACGCCAGCGTGTAGGGGGCGCCCGCGAAGCCGATGAGCGGCGTCGAGCCGAGTTCCGCGACGGTGAGGGCGACCGCTTCACGGATGGGCGCGAGCGCTTCGGGGTCCAGTGGAGGCAGGGCCGCGACATCCGCCGCCGTCCTCACCGGGTTCTCGAGAACCGGACCGCGCCCCGCGACGATGTGCACGTCGACGCCCGACAGGCGCACCGGGATCACGATGTCGCTGAAGAAGATGCCCGCATCCACGCCGTGGCGACGTACGGGCTGCAGCGTGATCTCGCTGGCGAGCTCGGGGTTCAGGCAGGCGTCCAGCATGTCGGTGCCCACGCGCAGCTCGCGATACTCGGGCAGGGAGCGCCCCGCCTGGCGCATGAACCACACCGGCGTCCTGGCCGGCCGCTCACCGCGATACGCACGTATCAGCGGCGGGGGATCGTTTCTCTGAAGAACGGAAGGGTGAGAGACATGCAAAGACACACGTTAAGATTAGGCTCGTGCTCCTCTGTCTGACCGCGAACCATCGGAACGCGAGCCTCGACATCCTGGAGCGTCTCTCTGTGGGAGCGCCCACGGCGACGCGCGCTCTCGTGGATGACGAGCTCTTCGTCTCCGGCGCCGTCGTGCTCGCGACGTGCAACCGGTTCGAGGCCTATCTCGACATCGACGAGCCGCTCACCGGCGGCGAGGCCGTCGCGGTCGAGTCGGTCGTCGAGGCGATGGCCGCGGCATCCGACGTCTCCGTCGACCTGCTGCGCGCGTCCGTCGCGGTGCACCAGGGAGCGGATGCCGCAGCCCACCTGTTCGCCGTCACCAGCGGACTCGAGTCGATGGTCGTCGGCGAGGACGAGATCTCGGGCCAGGTGCGCCGTGCCCTCGACGCCGCCCGCGCGGACGGCATGACCAGCAGCGAGCTCGAGCGCCTGTTCCAGAAGGCCACCCACACCAGCCGCGGCGTGCGCAACCGCACGCAGCTGCGCGGCGCGCACCGTTCGCTCGTGCGCCTCGCCCTCGAACTCGCCTCCAGCCGCATCGCCGACTGGGCCGCCGCCCGCGTCGTGCTCGTCGGCACGGGACGATATGCCTCGCGCACCGTCGACGCGCTGCGCGCCCGCGGCGCCGGCGACATCCACGTCTTCTCTCCGTCGGGTCGCGCGCCGGCGTTCGCGACGCAGCACGGGCTCATCCCGGTGTCGGACTTCGCCGCCGCCGCGGCCGAGGCCGACGTCGTCATCACCTGCACGGCCGACGCCGTGGTGCACGCCGACGCCTTCGTGCCCGGACACCGGGTGCTCGTGATCGACCTGGGTCTTCCCCGCAACGTCGACCCCGCCGTGGGCGCCGTCGAAGCCGTCGAGCTGCTCGACCTCGAGACCATTCGCCTGCACGCTCCGCTCCAGGAGTTCAGCGCTCATGCCGATGCGCGGGCGATCGTCGGCGACGCCGCGACCGAGTTCCACGCCGACCGCCTCGCCGGGCCGGCGATCAGCGCCCTGCGCGGAGACGTGCTGAAGATCGTCGACGACGAGATCGCACGGGCGCGCTCGCGCGGCGCCGGCGACGACGTCGAGGCGGCCCTTCGTCACCTGGCCGGCGTGCTGCTGCACCAGCCGTCGGTGCGGATCCGCGAACTCGCCGTCGAAGGACGCATCGACGAGGCGCGCACGGCGCTCGAACTGCTCCACGGCCTGTCGATCGACACGCCGGGTGTCGCGGACGCCGAAGACGACGACGACCTCTGGGCCAGCGCCTGATCCGACTTGTGCGGAGCGCGTGCTGCGCTTCGTCTCGCCGGCGCTCGCTCAGCGACCGGCGACTGGTGTGCGCTTCGTCTCGCCGGCGCTCGCTCAGCGACCGGGAGCGCGGTAACCGGCGAGCCGGGTGAGGACTCAGGCGAGCTCGTGGAGGAGGAAGGCGCCGAGGAACCCGATCGTCGCCCACAGCCCGGTGAGCGCGCGCTGCTCGTCGAACGCCTCGGGGATCATCGTGTTGCAGACCATCGCCAGCAGGCCGCCGGCGGCGATCGTCGTGATCAGCGCGATGACATCCGGTGACGCCGACTGGAACAGCACATACCCGGAGACCGAAGCGACCACCGTCACCAGGGCGATCCCGAGCCATAGCAGAGCGACGAACCGGCCGTGGCGGCCGCCGCGTTTCAGAGCCGCCGTCGACCCCAGACCCTCGGGGATGTTGCTGATCGCGATCGCCGCAACGATGGGGATGCTGATCCCTCCCTGCAGGACCGACAACCCCATCACGATCGACTCCGGGATGCCGTCGATCAAGGCACCGATCGCGATCACGACGCCGGCACTGCCCGCCGCCCCCGCGGCGCGCCGCGCCGCGATGTTGGCGGGCACCTCGCTGAGAGGTGCAGGACGTCGGGGCGCACCGCGCGTGATGGCATCACTCGCGAGTGCATCGGCCGCGGGCGTGCGGGTTGCGCGTGCATCGGCTGCGGGCGCACCGTCGGCGCGGGCTGCTCCCGCGGGCGCGCCGGCCGTGCGTGCACCGGCCGGGCGAGAACCCGTCTTATGCTTCCTCGGGCGAGAGACGAGCTGATCCGCGACGATGTAGAGGATCGCACCGCCGAGGAAGCCGACGGTCGTCGGGACCAGCCCGCCGTCCTCGGCCGCCTCCTCGACGAGTTCGAACGCGAGCGTCGAGATGAGCACCCCCGCGCCGAGCGCCATGATGCCTGCGACGAGGCGCTGCGGGATGTCGACGAACCAGGCGACCGCAGCGCCGACGAGGAGCGTCCCGCCACCGATGCGACCGCTGAGCGCTGCGAGCCACACGCCATCCATGGCGCCAACCTAGTCGCCGCGATCCGGGAACGAGCGAGGCGCGACGAACGCACGCGACGCGCTCGCCCGCCGATGACCCCGGACCGGCTCAGACGGTCGCGGCCTCCCGAGCTCGCAGGTCCTTGCGGAGGATCTTGCCGGAACTCGACTTGGGGATCGCCTCGGTGAACTCGACGCGACGGACCTTCTTGTGCGGGGCCACCTGCTCCGCGACGAACGCCATGACCTCCTCCTCGGTGAGCCCCGAGTCGGGCGCGGGCACGATGAAGGCCTTGGGGATCTCCTGCTTGTCCTCATCCAGGACACCGATGACCGCGGCATCCATCACCTTCGGGTGACTGAGGAGCAGTGCCTCGAGCTCGGCCGGGGCGATCTGGTAGCCCTTGTACTTGATGAGCTCCTTCACGCGATCGACGATCGAGAAGTATCCGCCGTCGTGGTACACCGCGACGTCGCCGGTGTGGAGGTAGCCGTCGGCATCGAGGGTCTCGGCCGTCGCCTCGGGCTGGTTGAGGTAGCCGAGCATCACGTTGGGTCCCTTGACCCACAGCTCGCCCGGCTTCGTCACGCCGTCGGCGCCGACCTCGGTGATCTCCTCACCCGTCTCGGGATCGACCAGCTTGTTGAGCGTGTTCGGCAGCATCACGCCGACCGAGCTCACCGGGATGTCGTAGCGATCCGTGGGCATCGCGTGCGAGACGGGGCTCAGCTCGCTCATGCCGTACCCCTGCATCATGCGGGCGTTGATGCGACGACCCGCGGTCTCGGCCGTCTCGCCGTCGAGCGGCGCAGCCCCCGAGAAGACCGTGTGCACGCTCGAGATGTCGAACTGGTCGACGATCGGGTGCTTGGCCAGCGCGACCGCGATCGGCGGCGCGATGTAGAGGTAGGTGCACTGGAACTTCTGGATGTTCGTGAGGAACTCGGCGAGGTCGAACTTCGGCATCGTCACGAGGCTTGCCCGCTGACGCAGCGCGAGATTGAGGAGCACCGTCATGCCGTAGATATGGAAGAAGGGCAGCACCGCCAGCACGCGGTCGTTCTCACTGAGATCGAGCGCCACGCGGCACTGCGCGACGTTCGCGACGAGGTTGCGATGCGAGAGCATCACGCCCTTCGGGATGCCGGTCGTGCCCGACGAGTAGGGCAGCACGGCGACATGCGTTGCGGGGTCGAACGACACCTCGGGAGCCGGCGCCGCCTCGGAGAGCAGTTGACGCAGGTTCGGGTGCCCCGCGGCGCCGTCGAGCACGATGACACGCTCGTGCGGGATGCCGACCGCCTCGGCGGCGGTCGCGGCCTGGGGGAGCAGCGGGCTGACGGTGATGAGCCACGTAGCCCCGGCATCCCTCAGCTGCTTCTCGATCTCGCCCGCCGTGTAGAGCGAGTTCACGGTCGTCACGGTCGCACCCGCACGCAGGATGCCGTGGAAGACCGTCGCGAACGCCGGAACGTTCGGGCACAACAGGCCGACCACCGTGTGGACCTCGACGCCACGGGCCGCGAGGGCGCCCGCGAACAGATCGATCTGCCCACGAAGTGCGCCATACGTGGTCTCGGCGCCCGTGGACGGATCGATGAGCGCGACGCGGCCCAGATCCTCGTCCGTCAGGCTCGCGAAGAGGTAGTCGTAGATGCTGAGCTCGGGGATCTCGACATCGGGGCGGGGGCTGGTGAACACCGGATCTCCTTTGATCGGGCGGCGTGAAGTCGCCGTGGGCGGGCCATGGCCGCGCCGTGCGACCATCATGTCACCCCGATCGCAGATCCTGGTACGCGATTCCGCGATGCGTGGAACGCAGTGTCAAGCCGGTGCACCCGACCGCCATCGCCGCGACGGCCGGGTGCCGCCTGCCTCAGTGGGCGAGAGCGGGCTGACGGCCGCCTGCGGCGAGCCGCTCGGCGGCGAGACCCTCTGCCGCCTCGAGCGGGGTGACCCCACGCGACTCGGCCTCGTCGAAGATCCGCCGCACGGTGTCGCCGATCTGGCCGACCCGCTCCATGATCTCGGTGCGGGAGCCGAGCTGCTTCGCCTCGAGGTCGAGATAGATCACACCGCCCGCATTCACCACGAAGTCGGGGGCATACAGGATGCCGCGCCCGGCCAGTCGCCCCGCACCGCTGTGGTCGGCGAGCGGGTTGTTCGCGGGTCCGCACACGGCCTTCGCGTCGAGCGCGTCGATGACCTCCTCCGTGAGCAGGCCGCCGATGCCGGCCGGTACGAACACATCGGCGGGTACGAGGTGCTCCTCGCCCGGGCTGACCCAGTCGGCGCCGAGCTCGGCCGCCAGATCGCGCTTGGCCGGATTGACATCGGTCACGGTGAGACGCGCACCCTCGGCCGACAGCCGCACGGCGAGGCGGCTGCCCACCTGACCGAGGCCCGAGATCGTGATGCGGCGGCCCTCGACGTCGGCGGTGCCGGCGACGCGCTCGAGCGTCGCGCGGAGGGATTCGTAGACCCCGAGGCTCGTAGGCCCGGCGGGCTCGCCCGAGCCGCCGACGGCGTCGGGCAGCCCGACGACGTGCTCCGTGCGCTCGCTGACGACGAGCATGTCGTCGGTCGTCGAGCCGACGTCCTCGGCGGTGCGGTACAGACCGTGCAGCGATTCGACCGCGTCGCCGAGGTCGAGGAAGGCGGCGCGACGCCGGTCGCCGTCGAGCGTCGTGCCGGGCGGAAGGGCGATGACGGACTTGCCGCCACCCGCGTCGAGACCGGCCGCGGCGTTCTTGAGCGTCATGGCGGCCGACAGCCGCAGCGCGTCGCCGAGCGCGTCGCTCCAGTGCGGATACGTCCAGAGGCGTGCGCCGCCGAGAGCCGAGCCGAGCACAGACGAGTGCAGGGCGACGGTGATGAACAGGCCGCTGCGCCGTCCGGTGATCACCTCCACCCGCTCGTGTGCGAAATCGGGCAGGGGCAGAGTGGGCACGGTGTGCGTCATCGCGATACTTCCTTCGGCGGGCCTCGTGGGCAGTGCGCTGCGGACGACGCGGCGTTGCGCCATCCACCCCCATTGGACACCGGTTCGTCGGATTGTTCAAGCCTGCCGTCGGCGAGTGGGCAGAATGCGCGGTCGGTTCGCAGCACGCTGCGCAGGTATCAGCAGAGTGCTCGCCGTCGATAGCATCGATGGATGCCCGACGCCTACACCCACGGTCATCACGAGAGCGTCCTGCGGTCGCACCGCTGGCGCACCGCGGAGAACTCCGCCGCCTACCTGCTGCCGCACCTGCGGCCCGGCGTCTCGGTGCTCGACGTGGGGAGCGGACCGGGCTCGATCACGGCGGACCTCGCGACGCGGGTGGCGCCCGGACGCGTCGTCGGGACGGATGCCTCGGCCGACGTGGTCGCGCAGGCGGCCGCCGATCACGCGGCTCCCGGCCTGTCGTTCGAGGTCGGCGACGCCTACGGCCTGCCGTATGAGGACGGCGAGTTCGACGTCGTGCACGCCCATCAGGTGCTGCAGCATGTCGACCGGCCCATCGACATGCTGCGCGAGCTCGGCCGCGTCGCCGGTGCCGACGGACTCGTCGCCGCGCGCGACGTCGACTACGAGGGCGTGATCTGGTATCCGCTCATCCCGGCGCTCGAGGAATGGCTCGCGCTCTACCTCACGACCCACCGGAGCGTCGCGGGTGAGCCCGCCGCCGGTCGTCGCCTGAAGGCGTGGGCGCGCGACGCCGGGCTCACCGACATCCGCGCCACGGCGTCGCTGTGGCTGTTCGAGGACGACTCCGACCGCGCCTGGTGGGGCGGGATGTGGGCCGACCGCGTGCTGCAGTCGGCGTTCGCCGACTCGGCGCGCGCGACGGGCGCCGACGACGCGCAGCTGCAGCGCATCTCGGACGGCTGGCGGGAGTGGGCCGCGACCGAAGACGGCTGGCTGCTCATGCCGCACGGCGAGATCCTCGCCTACGGGCCGCGTCGTTAGGCTGAGCCGATGACGACGCCCGCCTCGCTTCCTGTCCGCAGCCGTCTCGTCCACGATGCGATCCGTGCCGTCGGCATCACCGGCGACATCGTGGTGCTCCCGGATGCCGCATCCACCGCAGCCCTGGCGGCCGCGGCGCTCGGAGTCGAGGTGGGCGCGATCGCCAACAGCCTGGTGTTCTTCTGCGACGGCGCACCCCTCCTCGTCATGACCAGCGGCGCCCACCGCGTCGACACGGCCGCGCTCGCCGAGCGGCTCGGCCTCGGAAAGATCCAGCGTGCGACCCCCGAGCAGGTACGCGAGGCCACCGGTCAGGCGATCGGCGGTGTCGCTCCCACGGGGCATCCGTCGCCGCTGCGCACCATCGTCGACGAAGACCTTGCCCGCCACCCCGAGATCTGGGCGGCCGGAGGCACCCCGCACACCGTCTTCCCGATGACGTATGACGAACTCGTGCGCCTCACGGACGGGACGGTCGCCAAGGTCGACTGAGCGCGCGCCAGGCCTTCACCCCCGCAGAATCTCGCGGCAGACGATCGCCGCCGCTGCCTACGGCGTGCGGCTCACGGCATCCGTGGCGCCTTCCGTCTTCGGTGTCGGGCGATCCGCCGCGCGGGGCAGCCACAGCAGCGCGATCACGCCGCTTAGCAGGTACAGGCATCCCTGCGCCTCCAGCAGCGGAAGCAGCCCGATCGCGCCGTCGGACAGAGCTCCCAGCAGGATGCCGAGCGCCTGCCCGACGGCGCTGACCAGCCCGACCGCAGCGAACACGGCGCCTCGCTGACGGGGCTCCGACTGCTCCTGCAGCACGCTCATCAGGCCGGCGATCATGATCACCCCCGGCGCCCCGACAGCCGCGAACAGCAGGACGTAGGGCCAGATCTCGGTGGTGACCGTCGGAAGATTCCAGGTGACGAGGGAGAGGACGCCGAACGCGAACAGGCTGGCCGCGGTGAGCGCCCGCGGCGACGATCCGCGGGCGATGAACCCGAGGACGACGCCCGCGAGGACCGCGCCGACCGCCTGGATGCCGCGCAGCAGGCCCACGTCGGCATCCGACCCCCGCAACGGGCCGAGCGCGAACAGCACGAAGAGCACGAGGAACATGCCCTGGGCGACGCTCGAGACGAGGATCACCGCGAACGCGCCGCGCAGCCGCGGGATGCGCAGCGCCTCCACCAGACCGACCGGTCGCGCGCCGGCGGTGTCGGGGCGGGCGGCATCCACGGGCGCGTCGGCACTGCCGGCGTCATGCACGGCTGCCTTCACCGCGGGGAGCGTCGCGATGAGCACCGCCGAGACGATGTACGTGATGGCATCGGCGGCGACGATCAGGCCCAGGTCCCCGACGGCGAGAAGGATGCCGCCGAGCGGGCCGCCGATGAGCCTGCCGAGGTTCTGGTTCAGGCCGATCAGTGCATTGGCCGAGACCAGCCGCTCGGTGTCGACGAGATCGGGCAGCAGCGTGTTCTTCGCCGGCTCGAACAGCGTGCTGAGCGAAGCGTGCACGAAGATGACGGCGTACGCCAGCGGAAGGTCGGCGACCTCGTTCACCCAGAGGAGGGGGAGGAGCGCGAGGGCCTGGCCGATGTTGACCGCGACCATGATCCAACGGCGGTCGAACCGGCCGATGAGCCGGGCGGCGAGCGGCGCCAGCACGACCGCGGGCACGAGCTCCAGCAGGAACGCGATGGACGTGCCGAGCGCCGAGCCGGTGAGCTGGAACACGACGAGCGGAAGCGCGATGAACAGCAGCCAGTCGCCGGTGTCGGAGATGAGCCCGGCCGCCCACAGCCGGCGGAACGCGGGAATCGCGAAGGCGGTGCGGGAGGTCATTTCGCGGCCTCGCCGAAGGTCGGGCGCGGGAACGCCAGCAGCGAGAGATTCGCGATAGCGGCGTCTTCGGGAGCGTCCTGCCGCGTCGCCGCGATGTAGGGACGGACGATGGCGTCGATGCGCTCGACGATGGACCGCAGCTCGTCCGGGCTGACCTGCAGACCGTACTGGGCGTGGGCGTCGACATCTCGCCACGGACCCTCGATGCGGTCACGGCGCCGCACATGCTCGCGGGCCAGCTGGTAGTCGAGCTGGATGGAGGCCTCGAGCATCGCCGTCGCGCTGGCGACGACCGACGGGTCGTCGGAGTCGAGATCGAGGCTCAGGCCGGTGATGGTCGCACGCCACGGGCGCTCGCGGCCGTCGTCGGACTCGACCGGCTCGACCAGACCGTGCTTGGCCAGCACGCGGAGGTGATAGCTGCAGTTCGAAGGGTTGTCGTCGACCGCTCGCGCGCACTCCGAGGCGGTCGCCGCACCGTGCGACATCAGGAAGCTCAGCAGGTCGAGGCGCACCGGGTGGGCGAGGGCGTCGAGGGCCGCCGGGTCGGTGATCGTGCGTCTGATCTCGGGGTCGGCCATCATCGTCCAATCTGAAAGGTCGTTTCAGATTATGCGCTTCGGTGGAGAGATCTGCAAGAGCCTTTCAGAGTTTTGGTCTCGCGGGACGTGCGCCGCGGATCCGCCGGCCGAGTTCCGTCGCCATGGGGGCGACGAGAGCGGCGAACGCCGCCGGGTCGCGCTCGCCCTCGGCGGGATAGGTGACCGCGATCGCCGCGATCGGCCAGCCGACGTGGTCGAGTACGGCGACGCCGACCGACCCGAGCCCGAGCGTCACCTCGCCGTCCTCGAAGGCCCAGCCCTGCACCCGCACCTCGCGCAGCAGCTCGCGCAGCTCGCTGGGCCGACGAGGGCCGCGGCCGGTGCGATCGGCGAAGGCCGCGGCATCCGGGAAGAGTGCCCGCACCTGCTCGCGAGGAAGCGCCGCGAGCATCGCCCGGCCCGTCGCGGTGAGGTGCGCGGGCAGGCGGACGCCGACGTCCGTCACGAGCGCGGGCCTGCGCGGTGCGCGCTCCTCGACGATGTACAGCACGTCGCGGCCGTGCATCACGGCGAGGTGCGCGCTCTCGCCGGCGCGATCGACGAGATCGGCGAGCACCGGGCGTCCGAGACGGGCGAGCGGCTCCTGCCGCGAGTACCCTCCGGCGAGCTCGAACGCGGCAAGGCCCAGGCCCCAGCGCCGCTCCTCCGGGAGGTGCACCACGAAATGGTGCTCCTGCAGAGTGGCGAGCAGGTGATACACGCTCGAGCGCGGGATGCCGAGCGCCGTCGCGATCACGCTCGCCGGCGCCGGTCCGCGCTGACGTGCGAGGAACGTCAGGATCCGCAGCGTCTGGTCGGCGGCGGGCACCTGCGGGCGTGCGGAGGCCGCGGGCTGCCCGTCGGGCGAGGAACCTTCACTGTCTGGCATGACAGACACAGGATGACACGGTCTGCTGTCGCGCGGCAGTCCCGCGGTGTGGAATCGGAGCATGACCACCGTCACGCCCCCTCCCGCGAGCGACACCGCTGCCGTCACCCGCGTTGCGGTCACCGTCGGCGCGGCGCCCCTCAGCCCCGCGGACGTCGTCGCCGTCGCCCGGCACGGCGCGCACGTCGTCGTGTCGCCCGAAGCTCTCGCTCGCGTCGCGGCCGCCCGCGCCCTCGTGGAAGGACTCGCCGACGACCCCGAGCCGCACTACGGCATCTCGACGGGCTTCGGCGCGCTCGCCACCACTTTCATCGCCGCCGAGCGCCGCGTGCAGCTGCAGGCGAGCCTGATCCGTTCGCACGCCGCCGGCACGGGACCCGAGGTCGAGCGCGAGGTCGTGCGCGCCCTCATGCTGCTGCGGCTGCAGACCCTCGCCACCGGCCACACCGGCGTGCGCCCGGTCGTCGTCGAGACCTACGCGGGCATGCTCAACGCCGGCATCACCCCGATCGTCCGCGAGTACGGCTCGCTCGGCTGCTCGGGCGACCTCGCCCCGCTGTCCCACGTGGCACTCGCCGCGATGGGCGAGGGGCGCGTCCGCAACGCCGACGGCGACGAGGTCGACGCCGCCGACGCGCTCGCCGCGGCATCCCTCACACCACTGGTGCTCCGTGAGAAAGAGGGGCTCGCGCTCATCAACGGCACCGACGGCATGCTCGGGATGCTGCTGCTCGCGCTGCACGACATCTCGGTGCTGCTCGACACCGCCGACGTCGCTGCGGCCATGTCGGTCGAAGCGCAGCTGGGCACGGACGCTGTGTTCGCCGCCGACCTGCAGGCACTGCGCCCGCAGGTGGGCCAAGCGGTGTCGGCAGCGAATCTGCGTGCCGTCCTCGCCGGCTCGCCGATCGTGGCGTCGCACCGCGACCCGGCCGTCTGCACGCGTGTGCAGGATGCGTATTCGCTGCGGTGCTCGCCGCAGGTGCACGGCGCCGCGCGCGACACCGCCGACCACGCGCTGATGATCGCCACGCGAGAGCTCGCCGCCGCGGTCGACAACCCCGTCATCACCGACGACGGGCGCGTCGAATCCAACGGCAACTTCCACGGGGCGCCCGTGGCGTACGTGCTCGACTTCCTCGCGATCGCCGTCGCCGACGTCGCCTCGATCTCGGAGCGCCGCACCGACCGCGCCCTCGACCCGGCCCGCAGCAACGGGCTCCCGCCGTTCCTCGCGCACGAGGTGGGCGTCGACTCGGGGTTCATGATCGCCCAGTACGCGGCGGCGGGGATCGTCTCGGAGCTGAAGCGACTCGCGGTGCCGGCATCCGTCGATTCCATCCCCTCGTCGGCGATGCAGGAGGACCACGTGTCGATGGGGTGGGCCGCCGCCCGCAAGCTGCGCCGGGCGATCGACGGGCTCTCGCGCGTCCTCGCGATCGAGGTGCTGACGGCCTCCCGCGCCCTCGACCTGCGCGCACCCCTGCGGCCCGCCGCCGCCACCGGCGCCGTCCGCGACCTGGTGCGCACCGTCGCCGGGGGTCCTGGGCCCGACCGGTTCCTGTCGCCCGAGATCGAGGCGGCGACCACGCTCGTCGCGTCGGGAGCCGTCGCACAGGCCGCCTACCAGACCACCACGAAGGAGTGAGATGTCCGATTCGACAGGTTCGACGACCGGCGTGAAGGCCCCCGCAGTGCGCGCACCGCGCGGCCCGGAACGCACCGCCAAGAGCTGGGGCGCCGAGGCCGCCAAGCGCATGCTCATGAACAACCTCGACCCGGAGGTCGCCGAGCACCCCGAAGATCTCGTCGTCTACGGCGGGACCGGCCGCGCGGCGCGCAGCTGGGCGGCGTTCGACGCGATCGTGCGCACGCTCGACGAGCTCGAGCCGGATGAGACGCTGCTGGTGCAGTCCGGCAAGCCCGTAGGCGTCTTCCGCACGCACGAGTGGGCGCCGCGCGTGCTCATCGCCAACTCGAACCTCGTGGGCGACTGGGCGACGTGGCCCGAGTTCCGGCGGCTCGAAGCGCTCGGCCTCACGATGTACGGCCAGATGACGGCCGGCTCGTGGATCTACATCGGCACGCAGGGCATCCTGCAGGGCACGTACGAGACGTTCGCCGCCGTCGCGCGGTCGCTCGGCCGCGACGATCTCGCCGGCACGCTGACACTGACGGGCGGCGCGGGAGGGATGGGCGGCGCGCAGCCGCTCGCCGTGACGCTCAACGGGGGAGCGGTGCTCATCGTCGACGTCGACGAGTCGCGCCTCGCCCGCCGTGTCGAGCACGGCTACCTCGACGAGTACACGACCGACCTCGACGCCGCAGTCGCGCGGGCCGTCGCCGCGAAGGCGGCGGGCGAGCCGCTCTCGGTCGGCGTCGTCGGCAACGCCGCAGAGGTCTTCGGCGACATCCTGCTCCGCCAGCGCGCGGGCGAGGTCACCGTCGACATCGTCACCGATCAGACCAGCGCACATGATCCGCTCGCGTACCTGCCGGTCGGCGTCGCGTTCGAGGACTGGAAGGCGGAGGCGGCCCGCGATCCCGAGGCCTTCACCGCCCGCGCCCGCGGCAGCATGGCGAAGCACGTCGCCGCGATGGTCGGATTCCAGGATGCCGGCGCCGAGGTCTTCGACTACGGCAACTCGATCCGCGCCGAGGCGCAGCTCGGCGGCTTCGAGCGCGCCTTCGACTTCCCGGGCTTCGTGCCGGCGTACATCCGCCCGCAGTTCGCCGAGGGGCGCGGACCGTTCCGCTGGGTCGCCCTCTCGGGAGATCCCGAGGACATCCGCAAGACCGATGAGGCGGTCAAGGCACTCTTCCCCGACAACGCCGGGCTCGTGCGCTGGCTCGACAAGGCGAGCAACGCCGTGCACTTCGAAGGGCTGCCGGCGCGCATCTGCTGGCTCGGCTACCAGGAGCGCCACCTCGCCGGCCTCAAGTTCAACGAGATGGTGGCCTCAGGTGAGCTGTCGGCCCCGATCGTCATCGGCCGCGACCACCTCGACGCCGGCTCCGTGGCGAGTCCGTACCGCGAGACCGAGGCCATGGCCGACGGGTCCGACGCGATCGCCGACTGGCCGCTGCTCAACGCGCTCCTCAACACCGCTTCCGGCGCGGCCTGGGTGTCGATCCACCACGGCGGCGGCGTCGGCATCGGCCGCAGCATCCATGCCGGGCAGGTCACGGTCGCCGACGGAACCGCGCTCGCCGCCGAGAAGCTCGCCCGCGTGCTCACGAACGACCCGGGCACCGGCGTCATGCGCCACGTGGACGCCGGCTACGAGCGGGCAAGGGAGGTCGCGCGCGAGCGCGGGCTCCAGGTGCCGATGCTCGATGCGTAGCCTCGGACATGGACGGACGGATGCCGTGGGTACGACGCTGATCACGAACATCGCGGAGCTGACGACGAACGTCGAGCGCGACGATGACCCGTGCGGCACGCTGCACGACGCGGCAGTGGTGATCGAGGGGGACCGGATCGCATGGGTGGGCGCCGGGACCGAGGCCCACGACGTCGCGTCGCGCTTCGCTCGCTCGGAGACCGGGGCGTCGGTCGTGGATGCCGGCGGCCGAGCGGTCATCCCGGGCTTCGTCGACAGCCACACGCACCTGGTCTTCGGCGGGGATCGGGCCGACGAGTTCGAGGCGCGCATGACCGGCACGCCGTATGCCGCAGGGGGCATACGGCGCACGGTGGCGGCGACGCGGGCGGCGACGGACGATGAGCTGCGCGCCCGCCTCGCCGGGTTCGTGACCGAACTCCATGGCCAGGGCACGACGACCTTCGAGATCAAGACGGGCTACGGGCTCACTGTCGCCGACGAGGAGCGGCTGGCGCGCCTGGCCGCAGAGGTCACCCCGGAGGTAACCTTCCTCGGCGCCCACGTCGTGCCCGTCGAGTACGCCGACCGCCGCGACGCCTACGTCGACCTCGTGTGCGACGAGATGCTCCGCGCCTGCGCGCCGCACACCCGGTGGGTGGACGTGTTCTGCGAGCGCGGCGCCTTCACCCCGGAGGAGTCGCGGCGGATCCTCGCGGCCGGCGTCGCGCACGGCCTCGAGCCGCGCGTGCACGGCAACCAGCTCGGACCCGGCGAGGGCGTGCGCCTGGCGGTCTCGATGGGCGCGGCATCCGTCGACCACTGCACGTATCTCGACGACGACGATGTGACCGCGCTGGCCGGCTCGGACACGGTAGCCACGCTCCTGCCCGGCGTGGAGTTCTCGACGCGACAGCCCTACCCGGACGCGCGACGGCTGATCGACGCCGGAGTGACGGTGGCGCTCGCCAGCGACTGCAACCCCGGCTCGAGCTTCACGAGCTCGATGCCGCTCATGGTGGCCCTCGCCGTCCGCGAGATGGGCATGACGCCGTCCGAGGCGGTCTGGGCCGCGACCGCGGGCGGCGCTCGGGCCCTGCGCCGTGACGACGTCGGCGCGCTCGCCCCCGGCATGCGCGCCGACCTCGTGATGATCGACGCGCCGACGCGCGTGCACCTCGCCTACCGTCCCGGTGTGCCGCTCGTGCACGCCGTGTGGACGGGTGGCGTGCAGCTGTGAGACGACCGCTCGCCTGTCACGATCTGGGGGGCGCAGCGACAAATCGTGACAGGCGGGCGGACGGCCGTCGAGTCGTCAGCGCTCGGCGAACTCCGCGCCGTACCTCGTGTGGAGCAGGCGCGGCGGACCCTGGTCAGCGGGGGGCGTCGAACGTCCAGTTGTCGGGATCGACGGCGGCCGCGACATCCCAGTCGTCCTGGGCCCAGATGAAGGTCGCGACAGCGCACGTCGGCATGTGGGCGATGTCGTCGTCCGAGAGGCGCGCGGTCAGTGCGCTCATTCCGGGGTCGTGCGCGACGACCATGACCGCCGGAGCACGCGTCGCCGCGGCCGACTCGAGGATCTTCGACGCCGGGGCGCCGTACAGCTCGGGGTCGAGTGAGACCGCCGCACCCAGCTCGGCGGCGAAGGCCTCGGCCGTCGTCCGCGCCCGCAGTGCCGTGCTCGACAGGATGATGTCGGGTCTGAACCCGCTCGCCGCGAGCCGGGCCGCCATGCGCGGCGCGTCCCGCATGCCGCGGTCGTTCAGCGGACGGTCGTGATCGTCGAGGCTGGAGTCCCCCCAGTCCGACTTGGCATGCCGCACCAGCACGAGACGGATCATGACGCCACCTTTCGCAGGGCCTTTCCGGCGAGGAGTTCGAGCACGCACAGCGCCGCCAGCCGCACCGTGCGCCCGTCCGGCGCATCCGCCGTCGCATCGACCTCGGCGATGTCGGCGCTGTGCACGCGCGCATCCGAGGCGACGGCGCGCACCAGCGCACGCAGCTCCCACGCGGCGAGCCCGCCGGGAACGGATGCCGGGCACCCGGGCGCGACGGAGCGGTCGCACACGTCGACGTCGATGTCGAGATGCACGCCGGCGCCCTCGGCGCCCGCGATCTCCAGCGCCTCGGCGACGACGTCGGCCGCGCCCCGGCGTCGCAGATCGTCCATCGTCACGACGGTGATCCCGAGGTCGGCCGCGCGCTGCGCGTACGCCACGGAGTTCGCGAAGTCGGCGATGCCGAGCTGGACGACGCGCCGGGGGTCGAGGCCGTCCTCCACGAGCCGCCGCACCGGCGACCCGTTGGAGACGCCGTCGCGCAGGTCGAAGTGCGCATCGATGGTGATGAGTCCGCCGGCCGCAGCGCCCTGCGTGACGGCGTACGTGATCGAGTTGTCGCCGCCGAGCGCGACGACGAGGTCGGCGCGCTCCCGCAGCGCCGCCACCGCGGAGCGGACGGATACCTCGCCCGCGGGCCCGTCGGGCTCGTCGACGTCGCCGGCGTCGGCGATGCGCAGCACCTCGCCGAGGTCCAGCGGGGGCGGACCGAGGAGCGTCGGACTGTACCGGTGCAGAGCCTCTCGGATCGCGCCGGGCGTGGCGTGCGCGCCGGTCGGGGAGAGCGAGGTGCGGAACGCGGGGACACCGAGGATCGCGGCATCCCAGCCGCCGTCGTCGATGGCAGGCCACGCGCCGGCGCGGGGCCAGAGTGGGTCATGGGCGAGCGTCACGCCTCGACGCTACCGGCCCGGTCAGGCCGCGACGTAGACCCACGCGGAACGACCGCTCGCGAGCACGACCGCGATGCGGCGGTACAGTGCCACCTCGTACTCGTCGGACGCGTCGAGCTCGTCCGCGGTGACGACGAGAGCCTTGCCCACGACCTTGTCGAGCGGGTTGCCGGTTTCGCGGACGATGGGGTGCACCGACAGGCCCGAGAGGTCCACCACCCGGGTGTCCTCGATCTCGGCGTAGTCCACGGTGTAGCCGGGGAGCGCGTCGTCCTCGCTCTCGACCAGGCGCCCGAACGTGTCGAGCTGGACGTCGGGGTGCTGCAGGGTCCCGTAGCTGAACAGGTACTCGAGGGGCTCGTCCACCGACACGGCATCAGGCTAACGCGCGGCGTCGCCGCGCTCCTGGGTCTTCACGCAGTGTTTACACGCGACCGCGCACGCCGGTCAGCCCCGCAGAGCGTGCGCGATCAGCCCAGCACCGCGTGCGCGATCAGCCCAGCACCGCGTGCGCGATGGAGAAGATCGCGAGGCCCGCCAGCGCCCCCACGATCGTGCCGTTGAGACGGATGTACTGCAGGTCGCGTCCGACCATGAGCTCGATCTTCTCCGTCGTCTCGGCGGGGTCCCATCGTTCCACGGTGTCGGTGATGATCGACGCGATGTCATGGCGATAGCGGTCGACGAGGAAGACGGCGGCATCGGTGACCCAGGAGTCCACGCGGCGCTGGAGGGAGGCATCCGTCATCAGCCGCCCGCCGATCTCGACCAGCGCCTCGACGCTGCGCCGTCGGAGCCCGCTCTCGGGGTCGGCGAGGGAGCGCAGCAGCCCGGCCTTCGCGGTGGTCCACACCTCGCCGGCCAGGTCGCGCACGCGAGGGCTGTCGAAGACCGCGAGCTTCGCGTCCTCGAAGCGCCCGATCGTCGCCGGGTCGTGCTGCAGGTTCGCCGCGAGGCGGTCGAGGTAGGCGTCGATCGCGACGCGCGCGGGATGGCTCGGGTCGGCGCGCACGGCGGCCACGAACTTGACGGCTTCGTTGTAGACGGTGTCGTCGACGAACCGGTGCGCGATCGACGGCACCCATCCCGGCAGGCGCCGCGAGATGACGCCGGAGAAGGATGCCTGGTTGGCGGCGAGCCACGCCGCGATGCTGTCGGCGGCGAGATCGACGGCGCCGCGGTGCGCGCCGGCCTCGACGATGCGGCCGAGCCACTCGCCGAGCGGCGGCCCCCACTCCGGCGTGATGAGGTGCTCGCGGGCGAGTTCCTCGATGACGTCGCGCACGTCGTCGTCGCTCAGCGCCCGCAGGACGCTGCTCGCCATGACGGACCCCTCGGCCGCGACCCGTTCCGCGTGCGCCGGCGAGCTCAGCCACTCGCCGAGCCGGGCGGCGATCGCGGTCTGATCGAGCTTGGTGCGCACCACCTCGGCGCGGAGGAACTCGGTCTCGACGAACTCGCCGAGCGTGCGGCCGATCTCGTCTTTGCGGCTGGGGATGATCGCGGTGTGCGGGATGGGGATGCCGAGCGGATGCCGGAACAGTGCGGTCACCGCGAACCAGTCGGCCAGCGCACCGACCATGCCGCCCTCGGCGGCTGCGCGGACGTACGCGAGCGCGGGGATGTCCTGCTGGAAGGCGAACGAGAACGCGAACAGCACCGCCATGAACACCAGCGCCCCGAGGGCGACGCCCTTCATGGTGCGCAGGCCCCGTCGGCGCTCCTGGTCGGCCGGGCTCAGCAGATGGGTCGGGGTCCGCGCCATGGGGTCATCCTCGCACGCGCTGAGTTCGCGGGCGCCTTACGCATCGAGGCTTGCGGCGAGCTCGTCGCACCAGGTAAGGGCGAGGAGATTCGACCGGATGCCGTAATCCAGCGTCGCGCGCTGGAAGGCGAACACGTCGGCGAACTCCGCGGGGATCTCCGCCGCGTCGACGCCGCGTGCGACGGCTTCGAGCTCGGCGAGGTCGGACTCCACGCGGGCACGGATCGCGCCGACCACCTGCCGGCGTTCGCTCCGCTCGTCGAGGAGGCCGACGAAGAATGTGCGCGCGAGCGCCGTGGTCTCGACGTCTCCGCCGGTGACCGGGGAGAGCATCCACTCCCGCCAGGCGCGGCGGCCGGCATCGGTCACCGTGTACGGCTTGCTGCCGCGGGCGTCGGCGGCATCCGAGACCGTTGCGAGTCCCTGCTCGGCGAGCTGCTTCAAGGCGCGCTGGATGCTGCCGAAGCTCGCGCTGTAGAAGAGCGACACGCCCTGCTGGAATTGGCGCTGCACCGCGTAGAGCGAGAGCGGGCCGTGGAGGATCAGCAGTCCGAGGATGACCTGTTGCATCGACGCTCCTTGTTGCGGTATATCTAACAGATATATCTAGGAGGTATATCCGTGAGCGATGTCGAGACCGATCTTGCCACGCACGACGTCTCCGAGCCCGACCGCCTGGCTGCGGCGATGGCGCGCGTCGTCGCCGGGGCTGACCGAGCGCGTGCCCGGCGCGGCCTGCCGGCGGCGCAGGTGCTGGTGCAAGGGCGAGGCTTCGAGTTCACTTCGGGCGAGCGGGCCCGGCGCTTCCATGCGGCGAGCGTCGGCAAGTCCATGACGGCGACACGCGCCTTCCAGCTCGCCGAGGCGGGTGCTCTCGACCTCGACGCGCCGATCACCGAGGTGCTGCCCGCGGACGACCGGCGCGGCCTCTTCGTGCGCGACGGTCGCGACCACGCCGCTGCGGTGACCACACGGCAGCTGCTGACCCACACCAGCGGAGTCGCGGACTACTTCGCGGGGAGGGTGACCGGCGGCCTCCGGTTCGGGCAGCTCCTCGTCCGCGAGCCCGACCGGCTGTGGACGCCTGCCGATCTCCTGGCGTTCAGTCGCGACCACCAGAGCCCCGTCGCCGAGCCGGGACGCCGTTTCTCGTACTCCGACACCGGCTACGTCCTGCTCGGTCGTGTGATCGAGCACGTCGGCGGCGCGACGCTCGGCTCGCAGCTGCATGAGCGGATCTTCGCGCCGGCCGGGATGACCGACTCGTGCCTGCTGTTCCACACGCTGCCCGGCGGCGCCCCGTCTGCGGCGGCGGACCCGGCCGCCCAGCTCGACATCGCCCCTCTCCGGCTCGGCCGCGACGAGCTGAGCCGGGCCCGCAGCCTCAGCTGCGACTGGGGCGGCGGTGGGGTCGTCACGACGCTCGATGACCTCGCACGGTTCTGGACGTCGTGGGACGGGGGCGTTCTCGTGGGCGAGCGGTCGCGTCACGCGATGGCCGACATCCGGAGCAGCTTCCGCCCCGGCATCCGCTACGGCGCAGGTCTCATGCGCCTGCACTACGAGGGATTCTCCCCATTCCTGCGCGGGCTGCCGCGGCCGGTGGGCCACCTCGGGGTGACGGGCGCTCACGCCTTCACGGTGCCCGAGCGGGGCATTCGCATCGTCCTGAACTTCCACTCCACCCGCGAGATGCTGCGGAGCTTCCGCGTGCACATCCGCCTCATGCAGCTGCTGACGCGGGCGCTGCCCGGCTGAGGGGGATCGGCTCAGTCCTCGAGCGGCCCCAGCCACGCGGTCGCGACCGTCGCATGCGCGGATTCGGGGTCGGACGGGTGGAAGAGGCCCGCGAGGACATCGCGGTAGAGCCGGCTCAGCTCGTTGGCGGAGAAGTACGACGAGCCGCCACCGACCAGCATCGCGTCGTCGACGATCGACTTCGCGGCCGTGACCGCACGATGCTTGACGCCCGCGAGCAGCGAGAACCAGCGTGCCCCGTGGTCGGCGAGCTCGTCGACGTCGCGCGCGAGCGCCTCGATCTGCGACGGCAGCGCGTCGTACGCGAG
The DNA here is from genome assembly GCF_044987475.1 of Microbacterium sp. ZW CA_36. Taxonomy (NCBI): domain Bacteria; kingdom Bacillati; phylum Actinomycetota; class Actinomycetes; order Micrococcales; family Microbacteriaceae; genus Microbacterium; species Microbacterium sp. ZW CA_36. Next base: position 30,985 of record NZ_JBJDRL010000001.1, on the reverse strand, counting down.
CGCCATGCCGGCGATGCGCCGGCGGATGTCGGGATCCTGGCTGTACGCCTTGCCGGTGCGTTTGGAGGTGCGCTTGCCGGCGGCCGCCACCGCGAGGTCGAGCGCCCGCCGTGCGACGCCGGTGTACACGGATGCGAGCAGCAGTTCGAAGACACTGAAGATGCCGAAGACCAGCGGGTCGGCGTTGGGTCCCGGGGCGAGCCGGCGGACCACCCGGTCGGCCGGTGCCACGGCATCCCGCAGCTCGGTCGTCCGGGACTGCGTGCCGCGCATGCCGAGCGTGTCCCAGTCGTCGCGCACCACGACGCGGCCGACCTCGACCTCCGAGCGCGGCACGAACGCGTAGACCATGCGCGGCGCGTCCTCCGACGAGGTGTCGAGGCCGTGCAGCCCCAGCTGCGTCCACACCGGGGCGAGCGAGGTGAAGATCTTGGTGCCGGTGAACGAGTACCCGCCATCGGGCAGGGGAGCGGCATCCGTCCCGCTGCCGAACAGCACGAGGTCGTTGCCGGCCTCGCTGATCCCGAAGGCGAACACCTCGCCGGCCGCCGCACCCTCCTGCACGAACCGCAGCGCGTCGATGCCACGATCCGCGAGCACCTTCGCGACCCCGGTCCACACCAGATGCATGTTGATCGCGAGTGCCGTCGCCGGCGCCGCGCTCGCGAGGCGCTGCTGGAGCACGGATGCCTCGGCGAGGCCCAGCCCCGCACCGCCGAGCTCTTCGGGCACGAGGATCGCGAGGTAGCCGGCATCCTTCAGATCCGCCAGATCGTCGTCGGGGAAGGTGTTCTCGCGGTCGTGCACCGCAGCCCGGGCGCGGAAGCGCTCGAGGAGTTCGTCCGAAAGGAGGTCGGCGGCATCGTTGGGGGTCACCCCGCCATTCTTACGCCATGATGTGCGCATGGCGACGCTCTCAGAGATGATGCAGGCGCTCATCCCCGCCACGCAGCGGCAGACGGCGGCGGAGGTCACCGAGGCGCTCGACCTGGGGTCCGGGGACCGCGCGGGCAAGCGCAGCGGATTCCTCATCATGCTGACGCTCGCCGGGATCATCGCGATCGCGGGCGTGCTGACCGACTCCACGGCGACGGTGATCGGCGCCATGATCATCGCGCCGCTGGGCACGCCGATCCTCGGCATCGGCCTCGGCATCGTCCGAGGCCACCTCAGCCTCGTGGTGCGGTCGATCCTGTGGGTGCTGCTCGGGGTCGCCATCGTGGTCGTGCTGGGACTCGCGTTCTCGGTCTTCGTCTCCACGCCCGAGAGCCTGGAGACCAACTCCCAGGTCGTGGGCCGCACCTCGCCGAGCTTCATGGATCTCGTGGCGGCGCTCGCCACCGGCTTCGCGGGCGGCTTCGCCATGTGCCGCAAGGACCTGAGCGCCATCCTCCCGGGAGTGGCGATAGCGATCTCTCTCGTCCCGCCGCTCGGCGTGGTCGGCGTCTGTGCGGGCCAGGGTCTCTGGACGGACGCCGTCGGTGCGCTGTGGCTCTTCCTCTCCAACGTCGTCGCACTCGTCATCGCCGGGAGCATCGTCTTCACCCTCGCCGGGTACGCACGCGATCCCGGGTCGTCGCTCGTCGCCAACCGCCGCCGCGCCTACATCATCGTCACGGTGCTGGCGGTCGTCATCACGATCCCGCTCGTCGTCAACTCGGTCGTCTCGGTGGCGCTCGCGAGGTGGTCGGTCGGCATCCAGGATGCCGCCACGCAGTGGCTCGACGACGAGGAGGGCGCCCGCGTCTACGGCGTGGACTGGTCGGGCGCGGCCGCGACGATCGAGGTCACCACCGAGGACGGCGAGACCCCGCCGCTCGACGAGCTCCAGAAGGCGGTTGCCGCAGTGGTCCCGTCGTTCGTGGGTGTCGTGGTCGACGTCGGGCAGGGCGTAGAGATCCCCGTCCAGTAGCCGGCCGGGCGACGGGCGGCGGGGCGCCCGGCGTCAGCCGAGCGCGCCGCGCAGCGCCTCGATCGTCGCCTCGGGCCGATCGCGATGGGGCGAGTGTCCCGCTTCCGCCACCACCGAGACGGTGAACACCGGGTTGCGGGCGACGGCGGCCTCGGCGGGCTTGCCGCGGAAGATCGAGTAGACGTGCGGATCGGACGCGATGACGTGGGTGGGCACCGAGACGCGGAGGGCGGCATCCGTCACGTCCCACTGCACGTTCTGCGCACTCGTCTGCTCGACCGCCCAGCGGCTGGCCTGCTGGGCCGACAGCGCCTTCAGCTCGATGTCCTGCGGGTGCCAGTACGGGTGCTCCTCGCGCACGGCCTCTTCGGACGGGTCGTCGAACGCCCGGGTCTGGCTGTTGCGCACGATGTCGCGGTCGCGATCGGTGAGCATGATCGCCGGGTCGATGAGGATGAGCCGGCGCGTCCACGACGGATCCTCGGCGGCGGCGAGCACGGATGCGGCACCGCCGAGCGAGTGCCCGATCACGAGGTCCCACGGCCGGTCGGCGCCCGCCCTGGTGCCGACCACGTCGGCCCCGTACGCGGCCAGCGTGTAGTCGAGCGCGCGCGGCGCCGTGCCGTGTCCACGCAGGTCGACGGCATCCGCCCGCCAGCCGGCGTCCGCCAGTGCGACGCCGTAGCGCCACATCAGCGCGCCGTTCGAACCGAGGCCGTGGATGAGCAGTGCGCGGCGCTCGGCCGCGGGCGAGCCCCACGACAGGCGGGGGAGGATGACGCGACTGGGCATACGCTCAGCCTAGGAGCGCGGCCCCGGCCGTCCCGACGCACGGCAGGATAGATGCGGGGGTTGGCGTGATCTCGACGGAAATGGCTGTGGCGCTGCGCGAAGCAGGGCTGGTGTGGCACCCGCGCTCGGGCGACCGGTTCCAGCTCGACGAGCCCGAGTTCGAGGCCGACGTCTTCACGGTCAGCGAGATGACCATCGAGCCGCGCGAGTACCCGACCGGCCGCATCCTCGCTTTCAACGGCACCACCGAGTGGGCACTGGACTCCGTCGCGCTCGAGGACGCGCTGTGGCTGCCGCACGAGCACCAGCTGCGCGAGCTGCTGCGCGGCGCCTTCCGGGGCCTGCGGCGCCTGCCCGACACGCATGAGGTCGAGATCGTGCTCGGCGGCGAGCGCCTGGCGTTCGAGCATCCCGAGCCCGCGGATGCCTATGCCCTGGCGCTGCTGGAGATGCTGCGGCGCCTCGCGTGAGATCCGGCGGGAGACCTCAGCCGATCGTCGCGATCGGCTCGGTGTCGGGGATCGGGCTCGCGCCCCGCACCCGCAGGTCGGGCAGGCCACGCGCGAACACGATCGCGACGACCAGCCCGAGCGCGCAGAACGCCGCCGCGGCGGTGTAGGCGGCCGTCACCCCGCCCGGACCGTCGATGAGCAGCCCCGCCACGGCCGAGCCGGCGGCGGCGCCGATGAGCTGGCCGGTGCCCACCCACCCGAACGCCTCGGCGGTGTCGCTGAACTTGACGCTGGCGGTCGTGACCGCCGAGAGCACGGCCAGCGCCGGCGCGATGCCGATGCCGGCCACGAACAGGGTGCCGCCGATCCACCACACGTTGATCCACAGCGCGGTCAGCGCCAGACCGATGGTGACCACGGTGAGTCGCCGGGCCATCGCCCAGCTGCCCATCGGCAGGTGCCCGAACGCGAGGCCGCCGGCGAGGCTGCCGATCGCGAACACGGCGAGCACGAGCCCCGCCTCGAGGCCGCCGTGGTCGAAGGTCGCCACCACGCTCGCCTCCACGGCGGCGAACGAGCCCACGAGCAGGAAGCCGATGACCGTCGCCAGCAGGATGGGCGGACGCGTCAGCACGGTGCCGAAGGAGCGCTTGCTGCGCGGGATGCGCACCCGGCCGACCTCGGGGGAGAGGATGAACCACGCCCCGCCGCCCACCAGGAACACCACGACGAGCACGAGGCCGGTGACGGTCCCCGCCTGCGTCGCGACGAAGGTGATGAGCACCGGGGCGAGGATCCAGATGACCTCCTGCAGCGACGCGTCCAGCGAGTACAGCGCCGTGAGCTGCGTCGAGTTGACCATCTTCGCGTAAATGGTGCGGACCGCCGCCACGATGGGCGGCGTCGCCGCGCCGGCGATGAACCCCAGCACGATGTAGACCGGCACGGGGACGACGAGGAACGCGATCGCCAGCAGGGAGGCCGCCGACACGGCCGTCGTGAGCGTGAGCACGCGGCGCATGCCCCAGCGGCCCATCCACCGGCTCGTGACCGGGCCCGCGAGCGCCTGTCCGATCGACACCGCGGCCAGCACGATGCCCGCCGCGCCGTAGGAGCCGGTGATCCCCTCGATGTGCAGGAGGATCACGAGACTGATCATCCCGTTCGGGAAGCGCGCGGTCAGCTGCGCCGCGATGATGCGGGCGACCCCGGGGGTGCGCAGAAGATCCCGGTAGCCGGCCACCTGTCAACGTTACGACACGCGCCGACGCGCACGACACGATCGCGACACGCCCGCGACACGCCGGAGGACTTCTCCACAGGCCGATCCGATGTCGGAGCCCGGATCTACCGTCTGGCTGTGGAGAGATGCCGCCGAGGCTCGCGAAAGCACCGTGATCCTGGCCTTTTCCACCGCCCCCAGGCTGTGGATGAATCCGTGGAGAACCTGTGTTGTACATGGGGAGAACGGTGGAAAATCACACGGATGTAACTACTAGCCCTTGTGGTGCTATCGGATGTCGGTACCCATATGTAGTATTGGACTCCCGGTGGGGGGACTACCGGGAAGAGCACCGGATGCCACCGGGGGAAGCACTGAGGAGACGGAATCGACATGGCGATCACGGTTTACACGAAGCCCGCGTGCGTGCAGTGCACGGCGACGTATCGAGCACTGGATTCCAAGGGGATCGAGTACGAAATCCACGACCTCTCGCAGGACCCTTCGGCCCTCGAGCAGGTCAAGGCGCTGGGGTACCTCCAGGCGCCGGTCGTCATCACCGATGAGGACCACTGGTCGGGCTTTCGTCCCGACAAGATCGACGAACTCGCAGCGCGGCTGGCGTAGTTCGACGCAGCCCACCCGTTTCGACGGAGCTCAACGACCGCCGTCGGGTGTGTCCGAGCAAGGGGCGTCATGGGCGTCGTAGCAACTGAGACACCGCTGCTGGTCTACTTCTCGAGCGTGTCGGGCAACACCGCGCGCTTCATCGAGAAGCTCGGAGCGCGAGCGCTCCGGATTCCGCTGCATGCGACGGATCCGGAACTCGTGGTCGACGAGCCGTACGTCCTCGTGACCCCCACCTATGGCGGAGGCCAGGGGCGGGGCGTCGAGAAGGGCGCCGTTCCCAAGCAGGTGATCCGGTTCCTCAATGACGAACGGAACCGGCGCCACATCCGCGGGGTCATCTCCGCGGGGAACACCAACTTCGGCGAGCACTTCTGTCTCGCCGGCGACATCATCAGCCGCAAGTGCAACGTGCCGCACTTGTATCGGCTCGAGGTATTCGGCACGCCTGAAGATGTGGAACGCGTGAACGCGGGATTGGAACGATGGTGGGAACTCTGACGCAGACCGACTTCAAGACGGAGGCACGCTTCGAGGGCATGGATTATCACGCCCTCAACGCGATGCTGAACCTCTATGACGCCGATGGAAAGATCCAGTTCGACGCCGACAAGCGCGCTGCGCGGGAATACTTCCTGCAGCACGTGAACCAGAACACGGTGTTCTTCCACTCGCTCAAGGAGCGCCTGGACTACCTGGTCGAGAAGGAGTACTACGAGCCCGAGGTGCTCGCCAAGTACCCGTTCGAGTTCATCCAGAAGATCAACGACCACGCCTACGGCAAGAAGTTCCGCTTCGAGACGTTCCTGGGCGCGTTCAAGTACTACACGAGTTACACGCTGAAGACGTTCGACGGCAAGCGGTACCTCGAGCGCTTCGAGGACCGCGTGGTTATGACCGCCCTCGGCCTCGCCGACGGCGACCAGACGCTCGCGCTCGAACTCGTCGACGAGATCGTCTCGGGCCGGTTCCAGCCGGCGACGCCGACGTTCCTCAACACGGGCAAGGCCCAGCGCGGCGAGCTCGTCTCGTGCTTCCTGCTGCGCATCGAAGACAACATGGAGTCGATCGCCCGCGGCATCAACTCGGCGCTCCAGCTGTCCAAGCGCGGCGGCGGCGTGGCGCTGCTGCTGTCGAACATCCGCGAGTCGGGTGCGCCGATCAAGCAGATCGAGAACCAGTCCAGCGGCATCATCCCCGTGATGAAGCTGCTCGAAGACTCGTTCTCGTACGCCAACCAGCTGGGCGCGCGTCAGGGCGCGGGCGCGGTGTACCTCAACGCGCACCACCCCGACATCCTGCGCTTCCTCGACACCAAGCGCGAGAACGCCGACGAGAAGATCCGCATCAAGACGCTCTCGCTCGGCGTCGTCATCCCCGACGTCACGTTCGAGCTCGCCAAGAACGGCGAGGACATGTACCTGTTCTCGCCGTACGACGTGGAGCGCGTCTACGGCGTGCCGTTCGGCGACATCTCGGTCACCGAGAAGTACCGCGAGATGGTCGACGACCCGCGCATCAAGAAGACCAAGATCAACGCGCGCGAGTTCTTCCAGACCCTCGCCGAGATCCAGTTCGAGTCGGGCTACCCGTACATCATGTTCGAGGACACGGTGAACAAGGCCAACCCGATCAAGGGCCGGATCAACATGTCCAACCTCTGCTCGGAGATCCTCCAGGTCAACACCCCGACCACGTACAACGAGGACCTCTCGTACGCCGAGATCGGCAAGGACATCTCGTGCAACCTCGGGTCGATGAACATCGCGCTCGCGATGGACGGGCGCAACCTCGGCCGCACCGTCGAGACGGCGATCCGTGCGCTGACCGCGGTGAGCGACCAGAGCCACATCACCTCGGTGCGCTCCATCGAGGACGGCAACGACCGCTCGCACGCCATCGGCCTCGGTCAGATGAACCTGCACGGCTACCTCGCCCGCGAGCACGTCCACTACGGCTCGGAAGAGGGCCTGGACTTCACGAACATCTACTTCTACACGGTCGTCTTCCACGCGCTGCGGGCCTCGAACCTCATCGCGATCGAGCGCGGCGAGGTGTTCGACGGGTTCTGGGACTCGACCTACGCGTCGGGCGAGTTCTTCGACAAGTACACCCACCAGGCGTGGGTTCCCCAGACCGAGAAGGTGAAGGAGCTGTTCGCCGGCATCCCGATCCCGACCCAGGAGGACTGGACGGCGCTGAAGGCCTCGATCCAGCAGCACGGCATCTACAACCAGAACCTGCAGGCGGTGCCGCCGACCGGCTCGATCTCGTACATCAACAACTCGACGAGCTCCATCCACCCGATCGCGTCCAAGATCGAGATCCGCAAGGAAGGCAAGCTCGGTCGCGTCTACTACCCGGCTCCGTTCATGACGAATGAGAACCTGGACTACTACGAGGACGCGTACGAGATCGGCTACGAGAAGGTCATCGACACCTACGCGGCCGCGACGCAGCACGTGGACCAGGGCCTGTCGCTCACGCTGTTCTTCAAGGACACCGTGACCACTCGCGACATCAACAAGGCGCAGATCTACGCGTGGAAGAAGGGCATCAAGACCATCTACTACATCCGTCTGCGGCAGATGGCCCTCGAAGGCACCGAGCTCGACATGTGCGTGAGCTGCACGCTGTAGCCCTGCGACATCCTCAGGGACCGAAAGAAGAATGAAATGACTCCCGAACCGCTCAAGCTGCTCTCGCACGTGCAGGCGATCAACTGGAACCGCATCGAGGACGACAAGGACCTCGAGGTCTGGAACCGCCTCGTGAACAACTTCTGGCTGCCCGAGAAGGTGCCGCTGTCGAACGACATCCAGTCGTGGAACACGCTCACCCCCGACGAGCAGACCCTCACGATGCGCGTGTTCACGGGGCTCACGCTCCTCGACACGATCCAGGGCACCGTCGGCGCCGTCTCGCTGATCCCTGATGCGATCACCCCGCACGAGGAGGCCGTATACACGAACATCGCGTTCATGGAGTCGGTGCACGCCAAGTCGTACTCGTCGATCTTCTCCACGCTGTGCTCGACGAAGGAGATCGACGAGGCCTTCCGCTGGTCGGTCGAGAACCCGAACCTTCAGAAGAAGGCTCAGATCGTCATGGAGTACTACCGCGGCGACGAGCCCCTCAAGCGCAAGGTCGCCTCTACCCTGCTCGAGAGCTTCCTGTTCTACTCGGGCTTCTACCTGCCGATGCACTGGTCGAGCCGCGCCAAGCTCACCAACACCGCCGACCTCATTCGCCTCATCATCCGCGACGAGGCCGTGCACGGGTACTACATCGGCTACAAGTTCCAGAAGGGACTCGAGAAGGTCGACGAGGCCACGCGCAACGACATCAAGGACTACACGTTCTCGCTGCTCTACGAGCTCTACGACAATGAGATCCAGTACACGCAGGACCTCTACGACGGCGTCGGGCTCACCGAGGACGTCAAGAAGTTCCTGCACTACAACGCCAACAAGGCCCTCATGAACCTGGGCTACGAGGCGATGTTCCCCTCGACGGTCACCGACGTGAACCCGGCGATCCTGTCGGCCCTGTCGCCGAACGCCGACGAGAACCACGACTTCTTCTCGGGGTCGGGCTCCTCGTACGTCATCGGCAAGGCCGAGGCCACCGAAGACGAGGACTGGGACTTCTGACGCAGTTCTGATGTCAACCGGGAGGACGGATGCCGCGGATCGCGGCATCCGTCCTCTCCTTCGTGGCCGGCTCGGCGTCGGTGAGAATGGCGCGCGAAGTCGCGTAATAGACGGCCGTCGATGCTGTCTCTTGAGTGGGGGATGCGCCGGAGCCCCGGTCCGGCACCCCGGCCGTGGGTCCCGAGCTCGCGGCTACCGGGGGTGCCGGCATTCTCGCGTCGGCCCCCCCGGTCAACTCCCCGGGCTGCGGCTCCCTGCCGCGAAACGCTTCGTGTGAGGCCAATTCCGCCGGAACAGGTGACACCGGGCGCCCGCGTTCCTACAGTTATGACAGCGCGCCCGGTGATGGGGATCGGCTGCAGGCCGTACGCGCGGTGGAAGGGGAACGTGCCGTGGACGATGATGAGGGTTCGACAGAGGCCCCCGCCCCCGCAGTCGCGGCCGCGCCGACAGTGGTTCCGGTGACGCGCAGCACGCTCGTGTGGTTCGGAATCGGCTTCGTGCTGCTGTCGTTCTTCGCCGCGTTCCTCGGGTCCTGGCTGGCACGATCGGTGGATACCGCCGCGCCCGCGCCCGCGCCGTCCGCCTCGGTGACAGCCGCCCCCGAGTATGAGGAGGCGCTCGCCGAGATCCTCCCTGCCGGTTCGGCCGTTCGGGCGGGTTCCGGAGCGCCCGAGGCGGGCAAGGGTTACGAGGGCGACGTCTACATCGACATCCTCACGGCCGACGTCTATCTGTTTCAGGACGACTGGACCTTTGTCGGCAACATCCGAGCCTCGGCCGCCGAGAACCTCACCGGCGAGCAGGGACCTGCCGGTGAACAGGGACCTGCCGGTGAGCAGGGGGCGCCGGGCGCGGAAGGTGCCCAGGGGCCGAGCGGAGCGCCGGGAGCGCCGGGGACTCAGGTCACGCTCGGCACCGCAGCACCCGACGACGAGGACTGCACCGCCGACGGCGACGTGTTCATCGACACGGCCGCCGTGCAGTTCTACGAGTGCTCTGGCGACACCTGGGTGCTGTTCGGCCCGACGCCCGATGCGACACCGGAGCCCTCGCCCGAGCCGAGTGAGTAACCGTCAGCGGTGCGTCGACACTGTCACCGTGAATTTGGTGTTGCGGGCGACCTGCCGTGTCGGTCCGACCACGCGTTCCAGCGCGGGCCGGTAGCCCAGGCCCGAGTTCCACACGGTCCACAGCTCGCCGCCGGGCCGCAGGACGCGCGCCGCGTCGGCGAACATGCGCGGAGCGATGCCCTCATGCACCGCGCCGCCGGAGTGGAAGGGCGGGTTGAGTGCGATGAACGACGCACTGGCGTCCGGCTGTGCCCCGAGCATGTCGTCGCGGATGACCTCCACGCGATCCCCGATGCCGTTCGCCTCCGCCGTGGCGACCGCCGATGCGACGGCGGCGGCCGATTGATCGGAGGCGATGACGCGCAGGCCGGGGTTCCGCAGCGCCAGCGCGGCCGCGACCACTCCCGTGCCGCACGCGAAGTCGATCACCGTCCCGCCGTCGACGGACACGGCGGGGAGCTGCTCGAGCAGGAATCTGGTGCCGATGTCGATCGAGGTGCCCGCGAACGCGCCGCCGAACGCGCAGACGACGATGTCGTCGTGCCGCTCCCGACCCGGCGACGGGTCGCGGCCGTCGTGGGGCTCACGCGCCGTCAGCACGCGCGACTTCTGGCGCGCGTGGCTGACGTCGAGCCGCGCGAAGCTCTCGCGCAGCACGTCGTTCATGGTGAGCGTCATGTGCTTCACACGCCCGCCGGCGAAGACGACGACGTCGGGCGCCGCGTGCGCAGCGATGAGGCCAGCGATGTCGCGCAGCGCCTCGAGTGATCGCGGCAGACGCACCAGCACGACCCGCGCGCCGCGCACCACGCTGGGCGAGAGCGACAGCGATGCGAAGGTGCCGCCGAACCCGAATCGCTCGGCGTTCGCAGCGAGGGCCCGCTCGCCGGTGAGCGGGTCCTGGTGGACACGGATGCCGCGCCCGCCGTCCGCCGCCGCGGCCAGGGTGAGCGCGCCGTAGCCGTCACCGATCACCGCGAGGTCGCCGTCACCGAGGCCGGCCCGGGCGGACGCCGATTCATCGAGGAGCAGCCGGTCCGCGGCATCCGTCGCCACGAGGCCCGGTGCCTCGACGTCGGGCCATCGGCGCAGTCCGTCGAGCGAGAACGTCACCGTACCCACGGTAGCGGGCCTCGCCTCGTTCGCGCGGTCGGCGAATGCGCCCCGTCGCGCGACAGCAGGGCTAACATTCAACGGTGCCAGACCGTGCGTTCAGTCCCGTCATCTCGCTGCTGACTGTGGCCGCCGTGTGGGATGCGCGCCTGGGGGCAGAACTGCGCGACCTGGGCCTCACGACGCGCAAGTACGCGCTGCTCGCGCACATCGAGGCGACGCCGGGCATCTCGTTCAGCGAGCTCGCCCGTCGATCGCAGATCACGGTGCAGTCCGCGCACACCGCCGTGCAGACGCTCGTCGCCGACGGACTCGTCGCCGATGCGACGAAGCACGCGGGTTCGGCGTCCGACCTGCGGGTCACCGCGCGGGGGAGCGACGTGCTGGAGTCGGCGCAGCAGCGGCTCACGGCGCTCGACGGCGCGCTCGGCGAGGGCGCCCCCGCCCTCGCGACAGCCCTGGAAGGGCTGCACGAGCAGCCTTTCGGTGCGGAGGCAGGACCATCGGACGGGTGAACCTTCAGGTTCACTGAAGATCTTTCAGTTAGGCTGAAGGTGTGTTCCGAACTCCTCACACCCTCTTCCGCGCGCTCGCGATCGCCGAGGCGATCTCGTGGACCCTGCTCATCGTCGGCCTCCTCCTCCGCGCCACCACCGGCTGGGCGCTCGGCGTCACGATCGGCGGCGGCATCCACGGCTTCGTCTTCCTGTCGTACGGCGCAACGGCGATCCTCGTCGCACTGAACAACCGGTGGCGCGCATGGCCGACCGTGATCGCGCTCCTCAGCGCCGTCATCCCCTACGCCACGATCCCGGCAGAGCTGTGGCTGCAGCGCACCGGCCGGCTGGCGGGATCGTGGCGGCTCGAGCCGTCCGACGACCCGCGCGACGGTGCCTGGTACGACCGCCTCATGCGGTGGTTCCTGCGGCGCCCCTGGGTGCTCGCCTCCTTGATCGCCGTCGCCGTCGTCGCGCTCTTCGTGGTGCTGCTGATCGTCGGTCCGCCCGGAGGTCGCGACTGACGCAGCCGGCGCTCGGGCGGCGGATGGCTCAGTCGCGCGGCGGGAGCTGCTGCAGCGTCCAGGTGTTGCCGTCCGGGTCGTCGAACTGCACGAACCGGCCCCACCCCTGCTCGTCGACGCCTCGTGCCTCCACGTCGAGGCCGCGCAGGTGCGCCAGGGCCTCGTCCGCATCGGGGACGACGACCTGGATCGTGTTCTGGCGGCCCGGCTCGAGATCGTTGCCGAGGCCGGTGCCGAACGCGATGGAGCAGGCCGACCCGGGCGGCGTCATCTGCACGAAGCGGAGACCCTCGAAGGGGACCTGGTCGTGGTCGGCGTGGAATCCGATCCGCTCGTAGAACTCCTTCGCCCTGTCGACGTCGGTGACGGGCACGAAGATGAGCTCGATCTTCCAGTCCATGGTTCTCTCCTCTGAGACGGGTTTCCCCCCGGCTGATGAGGCTACGCCGCACCACCGACGCCGGTACGGGCTCCGGCCGGAGTCATGTCCGAAACAGGAGGGAATACTCGCGCGCAGGTGCCGTTGAACTTGACAATGCGTGTATCAAGTTCAAAACTTGATGCTCGATCACTCAAGTTTCAGGAGAGACGGAATGCCCGAAGACTTCACGCCCCAGGCCGGCGACGACGGGAGCTCGTTCGACGAGTTCCTGGCACGCTACCTCGCGGGGGAGCGCGCGCGTGCCGAGCGGTCGATCGACCTGAGCCGCTACCTCGGCGCTCGCACCCAGGAACTGCTCCAGCGTGCCGGCAAGTACGCGCTGGACCGCGGCCAGCAGGAACTCGACGCCCTGCACGTCCTGCGGATCCTCGTCGCCGAGGCCCCGGCCCGTGACGCGGTGCGCCGCGTCGGCGCCGACCCCGACGAGATCTCGCGCGCGACCGAGGAGCGGCTGCCCGCAGCCTCCGTCGCGGCGGACGTCGACGGCGCCGTGGTCACGGCGTCCGTGCAGCGTGCGCTGTTCCACGCCTTCCAGGTCGCCCGTTCGTCGGGCTCGACGTACGTGGACCCCGAGCACCTCTTCTTCGCGCTCGTGCTCGCGCAGGACACGCCCGCCGGCCAGGTGCTGGCACGCGCCGGTGTGACCGCTGAGGCGCTGATGCAGGGCGCCCGCGAGACGGTGACGCCGGGCGAGGCCGCCGCGGCGGAGGCGGGAACGGATGCCGCGGCATCCGACACCCCCCTGCTCGACACCTACGGCACCGACCTCACCGCCCGCGCGGTCGCCGGTGACCTCGACCCGGTCATCGGGCGCGCCGACGAGATCGAGCAGACCATCGAGATCCTCAGCCGCCGCACCAAGAACAACCCGGTGCTGGTCGGCGAGGCCGGCGTCGGCAAGACCGCGATCGTCGAGGGACTCGCGCAGGCGATCGTGGACGGGGGCGTGCCCGAGCAGCTGCTCGGCAAGCGGGTCGTCGCGCTCGACCTTCCCGCGATGCTGGCCGGAACACGCTACCGCGGCGACTTCGAGGAGCGCCTCACGAAGACGATGGACGAGATCGCCGCCCACAAGGGCGAGCTGATCGTCTTCATCGACGAGGTGCACACCGTGGTCGGCGCCGGCGGCGCCGGCGACGGCGGCATGGACGCCGGTAACATCCTGAAGCCCCGCCTCGCCCGCGGCGAGCTGCACCTCGTGGGTGCGACGACGCTCAAGGAGTACCGCGTCATCGAGAAGGACCCTGCGCTCGAGCGCCGCTTTCAGCCGGTGCGCGTGGGCGAGCCGTCCGTCGAGGACGCCGTGCTCATCCTGCGGGGCCTGAAGCCCGCGTACGAGGAGCACCACGGTATCGCGTACACCGACGAGGCCCTCCGCGCCGCCGTCGAGCTCAGCGATCGCTACCTCACCGAGCGGGTGCTGCCCGACAAGGCCATCGACCTCATCGATCAGGCCGGTGCGCGGCTGCGTCTGCGCCTCGGCGCGAAGGTGGACGTGAGCGGCCTGATCGAGCGTCTGGCGACCCTCGAGGCCGACAAGAACGCCGCTGTGTCGGCCGAGCACTACGAGGAGGCGTCGCGGATCCGCGACCAGATCGCCGAGGTGCAGGCCAAGCTCGACCAGGCCACGGCGTCCGGCGTCGCCGCCGCGCGTGTCGACGCGATCGTCGGCGAGCCCGAGATCGCGGCCGTCATCAGCCGGGCCACCGGCATCCCGGTCAACCGTCTCACCGAGACCGAGCGCGAGCGGCTGGCGTCCCTCGAGGACGAGCTGCACGACCGCGTGATCGGGCAGGACGACGCCGTGGTTGCGGTCGCCAAGGCCGTGCGCCGCAACAGGACCGGCATGGGAGACGCACGCCGCCCGGTGGGCTCGTTCCTCTTCCTCGGCCCGACCGGCGTCGGGAAGACGGAGCTCGCCAAGGCGCTCGCCCCGAGCCTGTTCGACGATGAGAGCGCCGTGATCCGCTTCGACATGAGCGAGTTCGGCGAGCGGCACACCGTGTCGCGCCTGGTCGGCGCTCCTCCTGGATATGTCGGCTACGACGAGGCGGGGCAGCTCACCGAGCGCGTGCGGCGCAACCCGTACTCGATCGTGCTGTTCGACGAGATCGAGAAGGCGCACCCCGACGTGTTCAACCTGCTGCTGCAGGTGCTCGACGACGGCCGGCTCACCGACGGCCAGGGGCGCACGGTCGACTTCCGCAACACCGTGGTGGTCATGACTTCGAACCTGGGCTCGGAGTTCCTGGCCTCGCGGGGCGGTGCCATCGGCTTCCTTCCCGACGGGGGAGGAGAGACCGGCTTCGGCTCGGAGAAGGACCTGCGCGATCGCGTGTTCGGCAAGCTCCGCGAGGCGATGCGGCCCGAGTTCCTCAACCGCATCGACGAGATCGTACTGTTCCGCAAGCTCGACAAGCCGCAGCTGCAGAGCATCGTGCGACTGCTGCTCGGCGCGTCCGAGGCGCGGCTGGCCAAGCGCGAGGTCGACTTCGTCGTCACCGACGGCGCCGTCGCCTGGCTCGCCGAGCACGGCTACGAGCCCGAGTACGGCGCCCGGCCGCTGCGTCGCCTGATCCAGCGCGAGGTGGACGACCGCATCGCCGACCTGTTCGTGACGGGTGCGCTCGTCGACGGCGGGGTCGTGACGGTGGATGCCGTGGGCGACCGGCTGTCGGTGGTCGCGGGCGAGTCGTTCGCGGTCGCCGCGTGAGCTGAGCACCTCCTCGGCGAGAGGCGCCGTGCCTTCGGGCACGGCGCCTCTCGCCATGTCCAGGGCGGTCGCGCCGAAGGACGCCGCCCCGGCGAAGCGTCAGGTCCCCAGCATCCGCTTCAGGGTGCAGGCGTTGCGGACGGCGTTCCCTTCGCCGTCGTTGTTGAAGTAGGCGTGCACCTCGTGCCCGGCGGATTCCCACTCCCGGATGCGCTCGGCCCACCAGGCAAGGTCGTCGTCGGAGTACGAGCCGCCGTACAGGTGATCCGGGTCGGGCCCGTGCAGGCGCACGTACACGAGGTGGGCGGTGGCGCGGAGGATGCAGGGCAGCCGCGCCCCGCTCATGACGCAGTAGGCAGCGCCGTGACGCTCGAGCATCCCGAACACCGCCTCGTCCGCCCACGACGGATGCCGGAACTCGCCGGCCGGATCCACTCGGGCAGGGCGCTCAGGAAGTGGTCCAGGCGCGCGTCGTCCCGCTCCGTGCCCGGGTGGAGCTGGACGATCAGCGGCCCGCGGCGACCGCGGAGCTCATGCAGCCCGCGGGTCACGCGCTCGATCCAGACCTCGGGTTCGCGCAGTCGCCGCGCGTGCGTCAGGCCGCGGGGCGCCTTGACGGCCATCTCGAATCCCTCCGGCAGCCGCTCCCGCCATGCCGCGAACCTCGCATCGGCCGGCCAGCGGTAGAAGCTGCCGTTGAGCTCGACCGCATCGAACACCGCGGTGTATTGCGAGAGCCAGTCGCGCTGAGGGCCCTGGTAGAGCACGCCCCGCCAATGCGAGTAGACCCATCCCGACGTCCCGATGCGTGCCATCGCTCCAGCGTGCCGGGCCAGAACCGCCTCGGGCACGGGGGTTGCATCAGCGGGCCGGCCGCGTTAGCCACCGCGCGAGATGCGCGTGTCGGCCACCGCTGACAGAGTGGGGGCATGACCCGCATCGGCGCGATCTTCAACCCCTACACCCACACTCCCGACGAGTTTCGCGACGCCGTCCTTGCGGCCGAGTCGTCGGGTCTTCCGGAGCTGTGGATCTGGGAGGACTGCTTCCGGCAGTCCGCCTTCGCGACGGTGGGCGCGGCACTCGCCTGGACCGAGGCCCTGCGGATCGGGATCGGCATCGCGCCCATGCCGCTGCGCAACGTCGCGGCGACCGCCATGGAGCTCGCCACCGTCGAGCGGCTCTTCCCCGGCCGACTGCTGCCGGGGGTCGGGCACGGCGTGCTGGACTGGATGGGGCAGGTCGGCGCGCGGGTCGCATCGCCCCTGACGCTCATGCGCGAGTACGTGCCGGCGCTGCGGAGCCTGCTGGCCGGCGACGAGGTCACCGCGGCAGGGCGCTACGTGACGCTCGACGGCGTGCGGCTCGACTACGCGCCGACGACCCCGCCCCGCGTCTACGCGGCGGCGGAAGGCCCCAAGACCCTCCGGCTGAGCGGCGAAGTGGCCGACGGGACGGTTCTCGACAGCGGCCACACCGCAGAGGAGTACGCGACGGCGACCGCGTCGATCCGCGAGGCGCGCGAACTCGCCGGGCGCGGCGGCCATCACGACGTGGTCGCCTACGTCGTCACGGCGTTCGGCGCGGAATCCGAGGCCCGCGCGATCGCCGACGTGGGGGACAAGCCCGACCCCGCCCAGCGCGCGCTCTGGGGCGACCCCGCACAGGTCGCCGCCGGCGCGCAGCGGTTCTTTGACGCCGGTGTCGACGACCTCGTGCTCCTGCCCTCCTCCCGCGGCGACATCGCCGAGTTCTACCGGGCAGCCGCCGAGGTCGCCCGCCTGGTCGGGACGGACGCCGCGTGACGGCGCAGCTCTCGCTCGGGATCGCGGCCGCGGCCGGCCCGGCCCTCGCAGAGCGGATCGCACCCGCCGCGGAAGCGGCCGGCTTCCACGGCCTCTGGGTGAACGACACGCCCGGGCACGACGCCCTGGCCGTTCTCGCCGCGGCAGCTGCCGTCACCGAGCACCTCGTGCTCGCCACCGGCGTGATCCCCGTCGACCGCCGCACGCCCGGCGACATCGCGGCCGCGGCGTCCGGTCTGCCCACCGCCCGCCTGGTGCTCGGCATCGGCTCCGGTCAGGTGCGCACCGGCGCGGTGGAGCTGGTGACGGATGCCGCGACCGAGCTGCGCACGCGCACCGATGCGCGCGTCGTCGTCGGAGCGCTCGGCCCGAGGATGCGGCGGGCCGGGGCTGCGGCATCCGACGGCGTCCTGCTGAGCTGGCTGACCCCGGCGGCCGCGACCGCGCAGGCCGCACAGGCGCACGCGATCGCCCCCGGAACCCATGTCGCGCTGTACGTGCGGACGGCCGCCGACGCCGCCGCGGTCGCCGCACTCGACGAGGAGACCTCGCGCTACGCCGGATACCCGGCGTACGCCGCCAACTTCGCCCGCCTGGGCATCGCCGCCGCCGACACCGTCATCCGCCCGACCGACCTGGGAGACCGCGTCGGCACCTACCGCGCCGGGGTCGACGAGGTCGTGCTGCGCGCGATCACACCGACGGGCAGCGCGGACGACCACCTGCGGTTCATCGACGCGGTCGCCGAGGCCGTCGCGTGACGCGGGTGGTCGCCCGCTGGGCGCTCGCCGCGCTCCTCGTCGTCGCGGGCGCCTCGCATCTGACCTGGGGTCGCCGCGGCTACCGGATCGTCGTGCCGGACTGGGCGACGCGCCTGCTGCACACCGACAAAGACACGATCGTGCTCGCCTCAGGCGTCGTCGAGCTGATGCTCGGTGGCGCGCTGGTCGCGCTCCCCGCCGAACGCCGCCGGATCGGCTGGGCCGTGGCGGCGTTCTTCGTGGCGGTGTTTCCGGGGAACGTCCATCAGTGGCGCACGGGTCGCCCGGCCCCGATGCTGCGCACCGACCGCTCCCGCTTCGTGCGACTGCTGCTGCAGCCGCTGCTCGTGGTCTGGGCGCTCTGGAGCAGCGAGGCCGCGGCGGGCAGGCGCGGATGAGCCGGCCGGTCGCCGTCATCGCGGGCGCGTCGGGGTTCGTCGGCCGGGCGCTCGCGCGTGCGTTGGCCGACGACGGCTACGACGTGCGCACCATCGGCCGTGCCGGCGCCGACGCGTCCTGGACCGACAGAGACGGCATCCGCGCGCTCGTCGATGGCGCGGCGATCGTGGTGAACCTCGCCGGGAAATCAGTGAACTGCCGCTACACCGACGCGAACCGCGACGAGATCCTGCGGTCGCGCCTGCATACGACGCGGGCACTGCGCACCGCGATCGGCGACGCAGGCACGCCGCCACCGCTGTGGCTCAACGCGAGCACGGCGACCATCTACCGTTACGCGCTCGACCGGCCGCAGACGGAGCGGGACGGCGAAGTGGGCACCGGCTTCTCGGTGGACGTCGCACGCGGGTGGGAGGACGAGTTCTTCGCGGGGAGCCTCCCCTCCACGCGGCGCGTCGCGCTGCGCATGGCGATCGTCCTCGGCGACGGGCCTGCGACGCGCAGTCTGGTGCGGCTTGCCCGCCTCGGACTCGGCGGGCCCCAGTACGACGGCTGGTGGTTCCCGCATCGGCGCTATCGCGGAATCGGCCCGCATCCCACCGGCGACGGCCGCGCGCCCCGCCACCGTTCCCGCGGCCGTCAGCGTTTCAGCTGGATCCACCTCGACGACGTCGTCGGGGCGGTGAGGTTCGTGCGGGACGACCCGAGGATCTCCGGGCCCGTCAATCTCGCGGCGCCGGGCACCTCCGACAACCGAGGGCTCATGGCGGCGCTCCGCCGCGTCGTGGGCGCGCCGATCGGGCTGCCCGCCTGGCGCTTCATGCTGGAACCGGCGATGTGGGTGCTGCGAACCGAGCCCGAGCTCGTGCTCAAGAGCAGATGGGCGGCTCCCGAGACTCTGACCGGGGCGGGCTACGAGTTCACCTACCCCGAACTGGAGCCGGCCCTGCGTGACGTCGTGGGGTCTCTCAGCGGGCGGCGGCACTGAGACCGGACGGCGCCACCGCGTGCGTGTCGGGGCCGGATGGGAGAATGCGGGAATGCTGCTCCACGAGCTCGTGACGGCGACGGATGCCGTGGCCTCCACGTCGTCGCGACTGGCCAAGGTCGCCGCGCTGTCCGACGCCCTGCGCCTGCTCGATCCCGATGAGGTCGGGCCGGCCATCGGGTTCCTGACCGCGAGCCCCCGCCAGGGTCGCCTCGGCGTCGGGTGGCGGAGCCTGTCGAACCTGGCCGTGACGCACGCCGACGAGCCGACGCTCACCGTGGGCGACGTCGATGCGGCGCTCGATCGTCTCGCGGGGGCGGACGGCCCCGGTTCGGTCGCCGCACGTGCTGCCGCGCTCGACGCGCTGGCCCGTTCGGCCACGGCGGAGGAGTGGGACTTCCTCGCCCGCGTCATGCTCGGCGAACTGCGCACCGGGGCGCTCGAGGGGGTCCTGCTCGACGCCGTCGCGAAGGCGTCGGAACGCGACGCCGCCACCGTCCGCCGGGCCGCGATGCTGTCGGGCGACCTCGGCGCCACGGCGCGCGTCGCCCTCACCGGCACGCCCGAAGAGCTCGCCGCGATCGGGCTCGAGGTGGGGCGCGGCGTGCTGCCGATGCTCGCCTCGACGGCGGGCTCGGCGACCGAGGCGCTCGAGACGCTCGGAGGAGCGGCATCCGTCGAATACAAGCTCGACGGGGCGCGGATCCAGGTGCACCGCGACGGCGAGGACGTGCGCGTGTTCACCCGGAGCCTCGCCGACATCACCCACCGTGTGCCCGAGATCGTCCAGGCCGTGCGGGAGCTGCCGGCCGACCGGGTGATCCTCGACGGCGAGACACTGTCACTCGACGAGGACGGCGGGCCGCGCCCGTTCCAGGACACCATGGCCCGCTTCGGGTCGCTGGGCGCTGACGACGCGGCCGCGGTGGTGCTCCGCCCGTGGTTCTTCGACATCCTGCACCTCGACGGCCGCGACCTCATCGACGAGCCGCTGTCGACGCGCCTCGCGCTCCTCGACAGCGCCGTCGGCGACGCCCGCATGCCCGGCATCGTCACCGAGGACGCGACGCGCGCCGAGGAGTTCTCCCGCGCGGCCCTCGCCGCCGGGCACGAGGGCGTGATGGTGAAGGCGCTCGACGCGCCCTACGCCGCCGGGCGACGCGGCAAGAGCTGGCTCAAGGTGAAGCCCGTGCTCACCTACGACCTCGTGGTGCTCGCCGTCGAGTGGGGGTCGGGCCGGCGCACCGGCCAGCTCTCGAATCTGCACCTGGGTGCGCGCGACCCCGAAGGGGCGTTCGGCGAGCCCGGGGGCTTCGTGATGGTGGGCAAGACCTTCAAGGGGCTCACCGACGCGACCCTGCGCTGGCAGACCGAGCACTTCCCGACCATCGAGACTCATCGCTCGTCGTACGCCGTGCATGTGCGGCCCGAGACCGTCGTCGAGATCGCGATCGACGGCGTGCAGCGCTCCAGGCGCTACCCCGGCGGTGTCGCGCTGCGCTTCGCGCGCGTGAAGGGATACCGCCCCGACAAGCGCGCCGACGAGGCCGACACCATCGAGACCCTGCGCGGACTGCTGCGGGGCTGAGCGGGAGCGGCACCGAGGTCAGCGGCGTACGGCGAGGTACCGGTGCTCGGGCCTGCCGGTCGTTCCGTAGCGCAGGCGCACCTCGACCAGGCCGCGGCTGGCGAGGCCCGCGAGGTGCCGCTGGGCCGTCGCCCGCGAGATGCCGACGCGGTCGGCGATCTGCGCGGCGGACGCCTCGTCGTCGCCGAGCCCCTCGAGGATCAGCTGCTCGGTCGCCGAGCGCGCCACGGTGGCCGGCTCCGCACCGCCGTGCATGATCGCGAGGGCGCGGTCGATCTGCTCCTGCTCCAAGGGTCGGTCGGTGACCAGCAGGTTCCGCATCCGCGCGTAGCGATCGAGCCGCTCGGCGAGCACCCGGGCGTCGAAGGGCTTCGTCAGGTAGGCGAGCGCCCCCGCCTGCATGGCGCGGCGCACCGTGGCGGCATCGGTCGCGGCCGACAGCACGAATGCGTCGATGCCGGCCGCGGCGACGAACTCGACGCCGTCGCCGTCGGGAAGGAACGCGTCGACGAGCAGCAGATCGGGGGCGTGCGCCCGCACCGCCTGCCGTGCCGCGCCGAGCGATTGCACGGCCTCGAGGGCGGTGAACCCGGTGCGCGACGCCACGATGTCGCGGTGCAGGCCGGCGACGCGGAAGTCGTCGTCGACGACCAGCACGCGGATGGGACGGTTCATGCCTTCCTCTCCTCGGGGTTCCCGTCAGCGGGGCGGAGCGCCCCGGGCAGCCGGGCGCCGAACACGGCGCCCGCCGCCGCGCCGCCGGGATCGATCAGCCAGACGTCGCCGCCGCGGCGGCGCGCGAGGTCGCGGGAGAGCGGGAGCCCGAAGCCGTGCCCGTGCACGGTGTCATTCCTGCTCGCCTCGGTCTCGCGCGCGGCGGCGACGCGCGCGAACGGGTCCGCCCCCGGCGGCCGGATGCCGCCGCCGGAGTCGGCCACCGTGATCACCAGTTCGTCGCCGTCTCCCAGCAGCGCGACCTCGACCCAGCCCGGCCGCGGGCCGCCCACCGCCGCGGTGACCGCGTTGCCGACCAGGTTGCCGAGCACCGCCGCGACGTCCTCCGCCGCGGCCACCTCGCTCAGCAGCAGGGTGTCCTCCGAGATGCGGACCGTGACGCCCCGCTCGCGCGCCGTCGCGGCGGTCGCGCCGAGAAGCGACGTCAGGAACGCGTCGGGGACGCGCTCGAGCCCCGCGACGCCGAAGTCCACGGCGCCGCGCTCGGTCAGGTCGCCGAGGAACGCGCGGGCCTCGTCGACGCGTTCGGCGTCGATCAAGCCGGACGCGACGTGCAGGCGGTTGGCGAACTCGTGACGCTGCACGCGCAGCGCCTCGGTCATGGCGCGCACCGTCTCGAGCCGGCCGGCGAGGGCCTCGACATCGGTGCGGTCCCGCACGACCACGATCTGGCCCAGTGCCCGCGCGTCCCGCTGCACCGGTCGGGTGTCGAGGTACAGCACGCGGTCGCCGACGACGGCCTCGACGCCGGAGGCCCCGTCCCGCACGGCGGCGCGCACCGTGTCGGGCAGCGCGAGCTCGTCGAAGCGGCGCCCGAGCGGTGCGTCGATCCCCAGCATCCGTTCGGCCGCCTCATTGCACACCCGCACGACGCCGTCGGGATCGAGTGCCACGACGCCGTCGCCGACCCCCTCGAGCACCGCCGCCTGGTTCTGCACGAGGGTCACGAGCTCCTCCGGCTGGAGCCCGAGGGTGAGTCGTTCGAACCGTCGTCGGAGCACCAGCGTGGCCACCGCGGCGAGAGCCAGCCCGCCGATCGCGGCGATCGCGATCGTCGCGACGAGCGCGGGAAGGTCGTCGAAGACGCTCGCCCGCTCGAACCCGACACTGACCTCGCCGACGGGATCGCCGCCGTCCTCCGGGTAGACGGGCACCTTGGCGCGGGCGGACTCGCCGAGCGTGCCCACCTCCCAGTCGACGACCTCATTGCCCTCGAGCACCTCGGCGAACGGAGTCGAGACGACCTGACCGAGAAGCTCCTCCGTCGGGTGGGCGAGACGGATGCCGTGGTCGTCGGTGATGACGACGAACAGCGCGTCCGTGCGATCCGCGACGTCGGCCGCGATCTGCTGGAGCGCGCCGGTGCGCAGCTGGGCGGCATCCGGCGTTCCCGGGTCGGCGGAGAACTCAGCCACCAGCGCCTTCACGTCGGGGTCCTCCGCGACCGTGCGGGCGATGTTGAGGGCGGCGGACTCCGACTCGGCACGGAGCTGGCGCACGCCCAGCCACCCGAAGACGAGCGCGCACACGGCGACGACGGCAGTCACCGTCGCCAGCTGCATCAGCAGCAGCCGCGTCGCGAAGCGCATCCCACCTCCCGGAGCCGATGAGGGCTGGGGCCGGTGAGAGGCACCGGCCGTGCACGCACGTGAGCACAATGCGCAGAAGACACGCTACGCGCACAACCTGCAGGAATGCGACTTAGCGCGCGACGCGTCGCGGCGGGCGCCTAGCCTCGCGGAAACGCACCGCCACCGGTGCGACGCCACCACCCGCACGACACGACGAAGGAGTCGAGATGAACGCGGCAGTTCCGTTCCTGTTCCACGCCGCCGAGGCCGACGAAGGCTACGCCACGGCCTTCGTCCCGTCCGACGGCGTGCTCGTCGCCCTGGGCTTCACGATGGTGCTCGTCTTCATGGCGCTCATCATGACGCGCAGGCTGACCCCGATGGTCGCGCTCATCATCGTGCCGACCGTCTTCGGGCTGTTCGCCGGCGCCGGCCTGGGACTCGGCGACATGATCCTCGACGCGATCGGCAGCATGGCCCCGACGGCAGCCCTGCTGATGTTCGCCATCATGTACTTCGGCATCATGATCGACGTCGGCCTGTTCGATCCGCTCATCCGCGCGATCACGCGCCTGCTCGGTGACGATCCGGCCAAGGTCGTGCTGGGCACGGCCGTGCTGGCGGGCGCGGTGTCGCTCGACGGCGACGGGTCGACGACCTTCATCATCACGACCTCCGCGATGCTGCCGATCTACCTGCGCCTCGGCATGAGCCCCGTCGTGCTCACCTGCGTCGCGGGCCTCATGAACGGCACGCTGAACATCGTGCCGTGGGGTGGCCCCACCGTGCGGGCGGCGACTGCGCTGGGCCTGCAGCCCACCGACATCTTCGTGCCGATGCTGCCCTCGCTCGCCGCCGGCATCGTCATCTCGCTGGCCTTCGCCTGGTTCCTCGGACTGTCGGAGCGCAAGCGCATCGGCAGCATCGACGAGTCGCGCCTCGACGGCG
Organism: Microbacterium sp. ZW CA_36; assembly: GCF_044987475.1. Taxonomy (NCBI): domain Bacteria; kingdom Bacillati; phylum Actinomycetota; class Actinomycetes; order Micrococcales; family Microbacteriaceae; genus Microbacterium; species Microbacterium sp. ZW CA_36. The sequence continues at coordinate 7,170 of NZ_JBJDRL010000001.1, read as the reverse complement.
GGGGAGTGCTCGCCGGATCCCGCATCTTCCGCGGCGCCGACACGAAGCCGGGCGCCCGTGCGACGCTGCGCACCGGCAACATCGTGACGCTCGCCGGCGGCCGGGGCAGCCTGCCCGTCGCCACCGCGGTCGTCGACCGGGAAGACACCGCGATGGCCGACACCATGCTCGACCCGAACCGTGCGACGCTGCGGCCGAAGCTCATCTGGTTCAACCTGGCGCTCACCCTCGCGGTGATGGTGCTGCTGGTGCTCGACGTCTTCCCCCTCGCCTACGTCTTCATGGTCGGCGCGGCGATCGCGCTGTTCGTGAACTTCCCGAAGCTCAAGAGCCAGGCCGACGAGATCGTCGCCCACGCGCCGAGCATCGTGGGCGTCGTCTCGATGGTCCTGGCGGCCGGCGTGCTGGTCGGCGTGCTGAACGGCACCGGCATGGTCGACGCGATGGCGACGTGGATCACGACCGTGATCCCGGCCTCGCTCGGACCCTTCCTGGCCGTGATCACCGGCATCCTGTCGATCCCGTTCACGTTCTTCATGTCGAACGATGCGTTCTACTACGGCATCCTGCCCGTGCTGGCGCAGAGCGCCGAGCACTTCGGGATCGCGCCGGTCGAGATGGCCCGCGCCTCGATCACCGGCCAGCCGGTGCACCTGCAGAGCCCGCTCGTGCCGGCGATCCTGCTGCTCGTCTCACTGGCGAGCGTCAACCTCGGCGACCACCACAGGAAGGTGCTCTGGCGGGCGTGCGTCGTGTCGCTCGCGATGCTCGCCGTCGGCGTGCTGGTGGGCGCGATCCCGCTCATGGCCTGAGCGGACCGGCTGCCGGCTGGTTCTCCCCGGCGGCGTCCACGGCTCGTAGGCTTTGGCCATGACCAGAGCAGCCGCACCCGACGCCGCCTACGAGCACCGCAGCTTCGGGGCACCCGGCGCGGAGCGCGCCGTGTTCCTGCTCCGCGGGGGCGTCTCGACGCTGTCGGATCCGCTGCCCGACGCGACGACACGACGGGACGCGCGGGTCGTGGCGATCGGGCTCACGGTGGACGACATCGACGACCCGGTGGCCTACCGCGGCACGACGCCCGCGGAGGCCACCGCCCGGCGGATCGCGCAGTTCGTCACCGAGGAGCGCGGCGATCGGCCCGTCGGCCTCGTGGGCGTCGCCACCGCCGGCGAAGTGGCCATCCAGGTCGCCGCCCTCCTCGGCGCCGGCGTCGACCGGCTCGCCCTCCTGGCGGTGCCGCCACCCGAGTCCGAGCTCGGCCGCCACGAGGTCGCGGAGCTGCTGGAGAGGATTCCGGCCAAGACGCTGCTGATGAACGCGCGGGAGGACCCGGATGCCGCGAACGCCGCAGCACGCTGGTTCGCCGAGAGGCTCGCCTCCGCCCGCGTCGAGATGGTGCCGCAGACATCGGACCCCGAGTCGCGCCTCGTCCTGGGCGAGGTCTGGGAGCGCGTGCTGTCGCACGTCGCCCCCGGAACCATCCGATGACCCGGATCGTCGTCCTGACCGGCGCCGGCATCTCCGCGGAGAGCGGTGTTCCCACGTTCCGCGGCGCGGACGGCTTGTGGGAGGGGCACCTCATCGAGGACGTCGCCACACCGGAGGCATACGAGCGCGACCCCGACACCGTCCTCGCCTTCTACGATGCGCGCCGCCGGGCGCTCGGAACCGTCGTGCCCAACGCCGCCCACCGCGCACTCGCACGACTGGAGGGTGCGATCGGCGGCGACCTGCTCGTCGTCACGCAGAACGTCGACGACCTGCACGAGCGCGCCGGCAGCCGCAACCTCGTCCACATGCACGGCGAGCTGCGCCGGGCGCTGTGCCTCGCGTGCGGCTCCCGGCCTGCGTGGCACGAAGACCTCATCGATCGCCCGGCCTGTCCCGAATGCGGAGAGCGGATGCTGCGCCCCGACGTCGTCTGGTTCGGGGAGATGCCGTACGAGCTCGACCGCATCGAGAACGCCGTCGTCGCCGCCGACGTCTTCGTGTCGATCGGCACGTCGGGCGCGGTGTACCCGGCTGCCGGTTACGTGGCGCTCGCGGCCGCCTTCGGAGCGCGCACCGTCGAGCTCAATCTCGAGCCGAGCGACGCGGCCGTGCCGTTCGATGACGCCCGAGCGGGTCGTGCCAGCGAACTGGTGCCCGCCTGGGTGGAGGAGGTCCTGACGACGCGTCGCGCGGGCGTCGAGCGGAGCTGAGCGCGTCGCGCAAGGTCGAGGGCGCCGCGCAGCACGAAGGCGCCGGGCGGATTGCTCCGCCCGGCGCCTTCGTATCGGGTGCTGCGGCTATGCCCTGCCGCCGCCCGACCGCACGCGCGACAGTGCGTCCACGGTCGCGGCGAGGATCAGCACGCCGCCGGTCACCAGCAGGTTGACACCCGCGGGCAGGTTGAGCAGGCCCAGGCCGTTCGTGATCGTCGCGATGACGAGCGCGCCGATCGCAGCGTGCATGAGGCGCCCCTTGCCGCCGAACAGGCTGACACCGCCGACGACCGCCGCAGCGACGCCCGACAGCACGATGTCGCGGCCGACGGTGGCGTCGACGGAACCGACGCGCGCGACGCTCAGCAGCGCCGAGAACACCGCGAGGCTCGAGCAGATCACGAACGCCCACCACTTGATCCACCGCACCTTGACGCCGGAACGGCGCGCGGCTTCGGCGTTGCCGCCGATGGCGTAGATGTAGCGGCCGAACTTGGTGCGGTCCAGCAGGAACGTGCCCAGCCAGAGGATCGTCAGCACGACCGGCACGACGATGGGGACCCCGGCCACCTCGACCACGGACTGGCCGCGGTTCTGGTTGAGGACGAAGACCACCGCGCCGCCGATCACGGCGATCGCCGCGAGCTTGATCCACACCATCGACAGGGCACGGTTCGGAACACCGGCACGCGTGCGGCGCGCCCGGTCCCAGAACGACGTTCCCCCCGAGATCGCGAGCATGATCACGAGCATCGCCCATCCGCCCCACACGGGCAGATTTCCGTTCTGGAGGGCGATGAGCTCGGGAACCTCGAGGCGGAACAGGCCGCCGGGGCCGATGATGACGAGCGCGAGGCCCTGGAACCCGAGGAACAACCCCAACGTGACGACGAACGATGGGATGCCCACCCTCGCCACGAAGAAGCCGATGAAGGCCCCCGTGAGGAACCCGAAGCCGAACCCGATCAGGAGCGCGAGCGGCCAGGGGATGCCGAACTGGGCGTTCAGCACGACGAACAGCGCCATGCCGACACCGCCGGTCACACCGGCGGACAGGTCGATCTCGCCGAGGAGCAGCACGAACACGAGCGCCATGCCGAGCACGACGAGCGTCGCCGCCTGGTTCAGCAGGTTGGCGAAGTTGCGCTCGGTGAGGAAGAACGGGCTCATGATCGAGAACAGCGCGCCGAGCACGATGAGGCCGCCGAGCGCGGGGAGAGCGCCCATGTCGCCGCCGCGTACACGCTGCCACCACGCCCGGAGCTGGTCGCCGACGCCGCCCTCCACGCCGCTGCCGATCAGGTCGCTCGCGATGGGATCGGGAGCGGCCTCGGTCCGGGTGGCATTGCTGCTCATTCCGCGCCTCCTTCGGTGCGAACGGTCGACGTATCGAGGATCGTGACACCGGCGGGCGCCTTGGTTCCGGTGATGTATCCCACGACGTCGTCGCGGGTCGTCGAGGACGCCGGGATCTGGGCGACCATCTGACCGAGGTACAGGACGGCTATGTCGTCGGCGACCTCGAAGACGTCCACCAGGTTGTGGCTGATGAGGATCACGGCGACGCCCTGCTCCGACAGGCGCTTCACCAGGTTCAGCACCTGCTCGGTCTGGGCGACGCCGAGGGCGGCCGTCGGCTCGTCGAGGATGACTACTCGGGCCTTCTTCAGCACGGCACGAGCGATCGCCACGGTCTGCCGCTGGCCACCGGACAGGCTCGACACCTTCTGGCGGACGGACTTCACGGTGCGCACCGAGAGGGAGCGCAGCGTGTCGGACGCCTCCTTCTCCATGCGGCCCTCGTCGAAGGTGCCGAACGTCAGCTCCTCGCGGCCGAGGAACATGTTCTGGACGATGTCGAGGTTGTCGCACAGGGCCAGGTCCTGGTAGACGACCTCGATGCCCAGGTGCCCCGCGTCGCGGGGCGCGTGCAGGTCGCGGTGCACGCCGTCGATGAGGACTTCGCCCTCGTCGTAAGGCTGCACGCCGGCCAGACCCTTGATGAGCGTGGACTTGCCGGCGCCGTTGTCGCCGACGAGGGCGGTGACCTTGCCGGGGTGGACTTTGAGGTCCACGCCCTTCAGGACGCTGACGGGGCCGAAGGACTTCTTGACCCCGACCAGCTGGATGATCGGCTCTGCGCCGACCGGGGCGGGAGTGGTGGTGGATGTATCTGACATGCTCGCTTCCTTGGGAGTGCCCGTGGTCCGGCGAGAAGGGGCGTCACGCCGATCGGCGCGACGCCCCCTCGCGGGTTCAGCCGTAGCCGATCCGCTACTCGGCGGTGACCCCATACTGCTCGCAGGCGGCCATCACGTCAGGGGTGCAGACATCGTCGTACTCGGCGTCGCCGGCCGCGATGACGTCCTTGACCTGGTCGGGACCGACCAGGATCGGCGTGACCTGGATGTAGGGCGTGCCGTCCTCGAGCTCGGCGTCGGCCTCGGGAGTCTCGCCCTTCAGGAGCGCGACGGCCGTGTCGACGGCAGCAGTGGCCTCGTCCTTGACCGGCTTGTAGACCGTGGCGGTCTGCCAGCCGAGCAGGATGTTCTGCAGGCCCGCGACGTTCGCGTCCTGGCCCGACACCGCAACGCCCGTGAGGTTGTTGTCCTGCAGGACCTTGATGACGCCCGCGGCGTTGGTGTCGTTCGCGACCCACACGCCGTCGACCTGGCCGCCGAGGCCCGTCAGCGCCTGCTCGAAGTTGGTCTGCGACTTGGCCTGGTCCCAGATCCCGGGGGGCTCGGCCGCCGGCGTGATGCCCGCGGCCTCCATCACCTCGACGGCGCCGTCGTGGAACATCGCCGCGTTGCCGTCGGTCGGGTCTCCGCCCATGTACACGACGACCGCGGTCGCCGGGTCCTTGCCGGCGGCTTCGAGGCCGTCGAGGACGGTCTGACCCTCCATGCGGCCCACCTCGGTGTTGTCGAACGACACGTAGTAGTCGGCGCCCTCGAACGGGCGGTCGTAGGCGATCACGGGGATGCCTTCGGCCTTCGCCTTGGTCGCGACGGCCTCCGCAGCGCCCTGATAGTCGACGAGCAGCATGACGCCGCAGCCCTGAGTGAGCTGCTGGTCGGCGATCGTCGAGTACTTGTTGACGTCCGCCTGCGCGTTCTGGATGTCGACGTCGAAGCCGGCCCCCTCCAGCCCCTCCTGGAGGTACTTGCGGTCGAAGTTCTCCCAGCGCGGCGAGGACGCCGCATCAGGCAGGATCACACAGGCACGGTCCGCGGCTTCGCCGCCGCCATCCCCGCCGTCCCCGCTGTCGCCGTTGCCGCCGGCACAGCCGGCCAGCATCACCGCGGCCGCGCCCGTGAGGGCGGCCACGGCGAGGATCGAAGACTTCTTCATCATTCGCCTTTCGTCGTTGAAGCGAGCGCGTTCCAGGAGCGTCCCTGGTTTCTTCACGCTGATGCGATCATCGATGACCGGCGTTCTTGGCGTCAAGTCTTGAACGTAACGCTTTGGCAACGCACCCGACGTTGGAGCGGGAATGCGGCAAGCTCGGGACAGCAGAGAGCGCTTACCGTGCAGAGTGCACCGATTCAGGCTGCAAAAGAGGCATAATGCGCCCTGGTCGCAACCGGTCGCCCGAAGCCATCCTCCGGAGTGTTCGCCAAGTGAAGCCAGTGCGCCACGGGCGTTGTGCGAAGCTCAGGCGCGCCCGGTGGCGGCACGTGTGCGGCGCGAGAGCGAGTCGACGATCACCGCGAGCACGAGCACGACGCCGGTGACCATGAACTGCACCGACGAATCGAGGTTCATGAGGGTCAGGCCCGACGAGATCGACTGGATCACCACGATGCCGACGAGAGCCGAGAACGCGGATCCTCGGCCGCCGAAGAGGCTCGTGCCGCCGATGACGGCCGCGGCGATCGCGTTGAGGTTCACGTCGCCCGTGCCCGAGCTCTGGTTCGCCGACGCCAGCCGCGCGGCGGCGAGGATGCCTCCCACGGCGGCCAAGGCCGAGCACATCGCGAACACCGACAGGTAGATGCGGTCGACACGGATGCCGGCGCGCCGGGCGGCCTCGACCGATCCGCCGACCGCATAGACGGCCCGCCCCCAGCGGGTGCGGGTCAGGACGAAGTTCATGGCGACGATGAGCGCGAGGAAGAAAAGGAACATCACGCCGACGCCGCGATACAGGTTCAGGTACCACGTCGCCACGAGCAGGAAGGCGAGCAGGACGCCGCTGCGCACCGCGATCTCTGTGTAGCTCTGGCTCACCAGGTTCGCCGCCGCGCGCCGTCTCGCGCGCCTGAGGAGCGACCACGCGAACGCCGCCACGGCCAGCACGGCCACGACGTACGACGCCCAGGCCGGCAGGAACATCTGCTGGGCGAACTGGACGAGCCACGAGTCGAACGGGATCGCGATGGATCCCGTCTCGCCGAGCACCCACAGCTGCAGTCCGAGGAAGCCGAGGAGGCCGGCCAGCGTGATGACGAAGCTGGGCAGCCCGAAACGCGTGAACAGGTAGCCGTACAGCAGACCCACCAGGCACCCGACGGCGATCGCGGCCACCAGCGACAGGACCAGGTTCCACTGCAGCTGCACGAACGTCACGGCGAGCACCGCCGCCGCGAGCCCCGACACCGACCCCACCGAGAGGTCGATCTCGCCCACGAGCAGCACCAGCACCACACCGAGTGCGATCGTGCCGATGGCGGCGCACTGCATCGTGAGGTTCACCAGGTTCTCGCTGGAGAGGAAGACCGGGTTCAGCAGCTGGAAGACGGTCCAGATGACCGCGATCCCGAGGACGACGGGGAGCGCGCCGAGGTCTCCGCCCCGGATACGGGTCACGAAGCCCTCCAGGGCGAGGCGGATGCCGCTTCCGCTCAGGAGCCGTTCGCCGCCGGTCGGCTCGGTCAGGCGCTCGTCGCCGCGGGCGCTCATCGGCTCCCGTCCCCGCGGGGTCGGGAGGTGCGGCGCGACCCGCCGCGCGGCATGCGGA